>DASYMC010000366.1:0-30450 GCA_036009255.1 Pseudonocardiaceae bacterium | reverse complement strand
CATTCGTGGACTGCAACTCTTCGTTGGTGGTTTCCAGTTCCTCAACGGTCGACTGGAGTTCTTCGTTGGTGGTTTCCAGTTCTTCGTTGGTGGACTGTAGTTCCTCGTAGGCCGTTTCCAGCTGGCGGTTGGCTTGCTTCAACTCCTCACGCAGCCGACGTGATTCGGTGACGTCATGAAAGCTCAGAGTGACGCCGAGTAGACCTGCGTCGGCATCGGTGAGCGGAGTGATCTGCACCTCGAGGTACAGCGGGTCGATGCCGTGGATGTATTCGATGTCAGTAACCCGCATCGTCCGCCGTTCGACGTGCGCCTGCTCGATGTAGCTGCGCAGTTCCACCGGGCGGTAGGACAGCGCAACATCGCTGAACGGGCGACCTACGTCGCGCCCGGACACGCCGAACAACTCCTCGGCCTGCCGGTTACATACCGCGATCAAGCCGTCCGCCGTGACGACGATCTGGGCTAGCGGGCTGGCCAGCAGGGCCGCGTGGCGCAGCAAATCCAGGCTACCCATCGGCGGCCTGGCGTGCGCCGGCGGTGTTTCGGCCAAAAGGGTGCCATTCGGTGGCATCGGGATAGCCACCTTGCGGAACATCCGGCGCTTGAGATCGATCGGGTTGAACAGCTTGGTGTGGGATAACAACATCTCAGCCTTGCCCAGGAACAGCACCCCGGCCGGCGCCAACGCGAAATGCAATCGGGCCAAAATGCGCGACTGCGCCTCAGCGTTGAAGTACATCATCGCGTTACGGCACGCGAGCAGGTCGATCTTGGAGATCGGGGCGTCCTGCACCAGATCGTTTCGCCCGAAGATGACCGAACGGCGCAGGTCTTTGTGGAAGGCGAACCGGCCCCCGACCTGATCGAAATACCGTTCCAGCAGCGGCGCCGGCACGCTGCGGACCTGCCGTTCGTCATAGGTCGCGTGCCGGGCGTGGGCCAACGCTTTGTCGTCCACGTCGGTGGCGTACACCTTGACGCGGCGGCGAAATTCGTCCACGCCGAGCGCCTCGGCCAGCACCATGGCCAGCGAGTACGCCTCCTCGCCTGAGGCGCACCCCGCGCTCCACACCCGTATCACCCCGTCGGGCGCTTTGGCCGCCAGCACACCGGGCAGGATTTCCGCGCGCAGGTACTCCCACGCTTCGGGGTCCCGGAAGAAGCTCGTGACGTTGATGAGAATCGTGTTGAACAACGCCGTGAATTCCTCGGTGTGGACCTCCAGGTAGTTCAGGTACTCCGCGTAGTCGCCGACTCCTATCTGAGCCATCCTGCGGTCGACGCGACGAGTAAGGCTGGTGCGTTTGTAGCCGGTGAAGTCGAAACCGCGGTTCTCCTTCAGGTGCACCAATAGCGCCTCAAATGATGCATCGGGCTGAGACACGTCTCGCTCCATGGCAACAAAAGCTCCTATACCTGGATGGGCCTGGCGATCTCAGCTTGCTCCGCAGGCCTGACCAACCTAGCCCACGCGGCCCGGCTGGCTCTCCGGTAGATCATCAGGACCCATTGTTGGGTGCCCCTTGCAGAACAGCGCTGATCCGGGCGATCAGCTCACGCAACCGCGCCGCCTCAGTCTTACTGGACTGAAAACGTTGCTGGTACAGGGCGGCAGCACGGTGCCGCTCACGTCGCGCGGCGACCTCGGCCAGCCGATGGTTCATGGCTGCGTTTTCTTCCAGCGTCCGCAGCGCCACCCACAGCGCCTGGTCCACCTCGCTGGTTTGCTTGGCAGCCAAGCTGCCGGGTGACCACGCGTGGCCAACCCTGCAGCGATAGCGCGGTGCCGGTTCACCGTCCAGCTCGAAGAGCACGCCATGACAGCTCGGACAGGAAAACCCCGAAGATCGCGCCGATTGCACCGCATCGGTGGTCACCGGTGCCAGCGCGGCGATCTCGTTCTCGGCGGCGAGTTGTGCATTCGCGCTGGATCGCTCGAGTTGCGGGAGGCGCTCCCGCACCAATTCTCCAAGCAGTACGCCGATTTTCGCGGCCGGGAGCACATGGGCGGTCTCGATATGCTCCAGCGCACTGGCCGGCATAGACCGGTGCAGGGCCTCCTCCGGGTCCTGCACGACCGCCTGCCCGCCACGCTCGACGATCACGGTGAGCCCGGCGGATCCATCGTCTCGGGCGCCCGAGAGCACCACTCCGACCGCGCCGGCGCCGTAGGCCACCGCGGCTGAGCGGAATAGCGGATCGATCGCCGGCCGGTGCCCGTTCTCGGCGGGTCCGACCGACAAATTCAGGTGCCCATCGCGAATTAGCAGGTGATGATCGGCCGGTGCCACATAGATCGTGCCTTGCCGCATTCGCACGCCATGCATTGCCGGCTGTGCCGGCAGTGGCCCAGCACGATCCAGGATGCCGGGTAGGGCGGACGGGGAGCGGGTGGGGATGTGCAAGACCACCAGCACGGCTGCTGGAAGATCGGCCGGCAGCCCGGCGACCACCGCACGGAGCGCTTCCACGCCTCCAGCAGAGGCGCCCATCGCGATCACCCGTTCGGTCAGCTGTACAGGCGTGTCGCATGTGACGTCGTCTGCCGTCGCATCCGATCGACAACGGTCGCGCCCAGAATCCGGTGGTCGGGCCATTGCTCTCCCGCCCGCTCGGTAGTTGCGGCCAACTGGCCGCAACTACCAGCATGGCCTTCCTGTCGCCCGGACACCAGCCGACACGGCACTCGTCAGTTTGGGTACCCCGCAACCGACAGGCATACCGATGCCGATCGTGCTTCACTGATGACATCATTTGTCCGGTCAACATTGGTGGCATCCATGCCCAACGGCCTTGTCGTGGAGATTCGCGAAGAAGTCGGCCACACCGTGCTGCGGCTTTCTGGTCAGCTATCCCTGCGGACCGTCCCCCGGGTTCGTGAAGCCGCGGTCAAATCGCTGCTGGGCATCGGCCGCGTCGTGATCAACCTGTCAAGCCTTCGCTCACCCCAGACGGCCTTCGTCGCCGTCTTTCCGGCAGCGCTGGCGGCGGCCGGCGGTTGGCCATTGGCAAGACTGAGCATGTTCGGCGCAGACGCCGGCATGCGCTCGATGCTTGTCTCGACCCGCACCGTAGAAACGGTGCCGTTGGCCGCGGATCTCGCAGCGGCTCTGGCGATCCTGGAACAGCGGCCCCCCGAAGTGCGGCGCCACCGCGATCTGCCCATGCACGGCACCGCCGCGCGAGCAGCGCGACTACTGGTACGCGAGGCTTGTGACGCCTGGCTGGTACCCCAGGCCGTCCAAGAGATCGCCGAGCTCGTCTCCACTGAATTGGTGTCCAATGCTGTCGAGCACGCACACAGCTCCAGCCGCTTCACCCTCACCTGTACTCGGTCCGCGCTGCGACTCTCAGTTCGAGACTATCGCCCGACGTCCGTCCCGCGGCCACGACCGATCGATGTCGAATCGCAGCGCGGCCGCGGGCTGCATCTGGTGGCCTGTCTGGCGCAGGCCTGGGGCGTGGAGCAGCACCCCGACGGCAAGACTGTCTGGGTCAGCCTGCCACTCGACTACTGTCCGGCGTGACTGCGGTGTGCTGGCGTAGGGCTGCGGCTGGACGGAGGGGGTGGAATGGCCGCTGATGAACACGTGGTCGCGGGCCAACATCCATTGGTTGTGCATGAGTCGGATGCGCGGGAACGGCAGCGGACAGCTACCTGGATCGCCGACGCGTTCGCTAGTGGCGAGAAGGTGATCTACAAATGTCAGTCCACTGCCCGCCTGGGACAGTCCCTGATCGATGAGCTGGGTGTTGGTTCGGCCGCGCTCGATTCGGGCCAATTCGAGACTATCGACGCCGAACAGTGTTTTGCGGACACCGGAGGCGAGCATCAGGCGTTGTTCGAGCTGAATATGTCGCTCGTGGCGCGAGCTCGTCGGGAGGGCTACCCAGGGGTGGCGATGACCAGTGACGGTGCGGCGTTGCACGTGATGACGCCGGATCCTGAGCAGTTGCTGGCTCATGAACGCGATCTCCACCGGCTGACCGGCGATCTGGGTGTTCGAGCGTTGTGTCGCTACGACCTGCGCACTGAGACGCCGGATCTGGTGAGGCAAATGGCAGGCGTGCACTTTCGTAGCGTCGATGACGTGTTGTGGACCTCGGAGCAACGAATCGGGAAGCTGGTGGTACGCGGGGAGATCGATGCCAGCAATGCCGAGCGGTTCGCCGAGGTGCTGCACGCGGCTACTGCTGACGGTGCGCGCATCGTGGACCTAGCCGAAATTACATTTCTGGCCGTGGCCGGTACCGCCGCTCTGGCGCGCTCTGCCAAGATTTTACGTGAGTGTGGCGAGGAATTGGTACTGATCAACGTTCCTCCGATCGTGATGCGTGTCCTGTCGGTGCTCCATTTCGCCGAGCGTGTTGAAGCGGAGGTCATACCGCTGAAAGACAGCGGTGAAGTCGGTGCAAGCGCTCCAGCGCGCCCAGTGCGCCCGGGGCGCCCGGACGATGAGATAGCTGACTGCGGCTAGACGCTGCTATGTACCGGTTGCCAGCCCTCCTGTTCAGAGTGGCTGATGGGCACTGCGCTGGAGGCGCCTCCGACGGCATACGATCGGTTCGACAAGTGGATCGACGGCTGCACCGAGGTCCTGCTACATCCCGCAGCATAAGCGCCGCCCAACGCGCAGTGTTGGATTCAGGTGAGCGGGCTCTGCTTATGCAGCTACTCAAATTGCAATACCTTCTCGGAGTCGATCCAGAGCGGATTCGCCGGCGCTACGAAACCGGCACCCGCCGCGGGTGCCGGCGACAGCCGACTCCCACCCGATAGGGCCTGGCCCGATAGGACCTTGCCGGCTCACGGGAGGCCGATCAGCCGGGTAGCAGCAGGAGCTTGCCGGTAGTGCGCCGGGCTTGCAGATCCTGGTGGGCACGGTCCGCCTCGGCCAGCGGGTACCGGCCACCGATGGTGATCCGCAGCGATCCGTCGAGGACCGCGCCGAACACCTCACCGGCCCGCCACGCGAGTTCGTCGCGGGTCGCGACATAGTCTGCGAGCTTGGGCCTGGTGAGGAAGACCGAGCCGGCTGCGTTGAGCCGCTGTGGGTCCACTGGCGGCACCGGCCCGCTGGCCGCGCCGAACAGCGCAAGTATTCCGCGCCGGTGTAGCGAGGCGAGGCTGGCGGCGAACGTCGATGCGCCCACGCCGTCGTAGACGGCGGCCACGCCATCCCCCTCGGTGAGCCGGCGGACCTCGGCGGCCACGTCGTCGATCTCGGTGTAGCGGATCACTTCCGCCGCCCCGGCCTCCCGCGCCAACCGCTCCTTCGCAGGAGTGGAGACGGTGCCGATCACCCGCGCGCCGCGGGCGGTGACCAACTGGGTGAGCAGCAGGCCCATCCCACCCGCAGCGGCATGCACCAGTACGGTCTCGCCGGGCTGCACGGTGTGCACGGACATGGTGAGGTAGTGCGCGGTCATGCCCTGCAGCAGGCATCCTGCGGCGATATCGGTGCCTACGCCGTCGGGCACCGGTACTGCCTGCTCGGCCGGCACCAGCGCCTGCTCTGCATAGCTGCCGGGGCTCATGGCCCACGCCACCCGATCGCCCACCGCGACGTCACTGGCACCGGGACCTACCGCAGTTACCGTGCCAGCGCCTTCGGAACCGGGGATGAACGGCAGCGGCATCGGGTATGCGCCGCTTCGCTGGTAGGTGTCGATGTAGTTGACTCCGGCAGCGGCGACGTTGACGAGTAACTGGCCGGGTCCCGGCTCCGGATCGGGCAGCTCGCCAAGCCGCAGGACCTCGGGGCCGCCGGTCTCGGTGACCTGAATCGCATGCACGGCGCCAGCCTATGAGTCGCCAGCCAGCGCCCGCTTGGCCAGTCCGAGTGGCAAGCACCCGGAGCCGGCCAGGGTGTCGTGGAAGTCCCGCAGCTTGCCGGGCCACTGGGCGCGCAGCTGTTCGATCTCCAGGCAGCCGGTCAAGTAGGACGGAGCTTGCGTCGGCCAGGCGCAGTACCGGTCGACCTCGCCCTTGGCGGTGCCGGGGGACAGCGACGCGCGCGTGGTCATGAACTCCTCGGCCTGAGCCGGGTCCATGTCCCCGCAGTGCAGCGCGGTGTCCACGATGATCCGGGCCGCGCGGAAGATCCGGAAATCGAGATGGGAGAGCTCGTGCGCCGGATCGGCGAAGTATCCCTGCTCGCGCATCATGCCCTCGGCGTAGAGTGCCCAGCCCTCGGCGAAGTAGCTGCTGCGGTGTACCGCACGCACCGCCGGGGACGTCTCGGCAGCCCAGGACAATTGCCAGTGGTGCCCGGGGTAGGTCTCGTGCACGGCAACCGAGGGCAGCTGCGCGCGGGCATTGGTGCGCAGCCGCTGGGTGATCTGGTCCTCAGCGGCGCCGTCCGGGGTGTAGGGCACGAAGAAGTGGCCGGTGCGGGATCGGGTCAGCGCAGGTGGCTGCAGATAGGAGGCAACTGCGAGGATCGGGCGTTGGAAGGCCGGTGCGGGCATCACCCGGCACTGCTCGCCGTCGGCGAAGGTCACCAGCTCTCGTTCGGCGAGGAAGGCCCGGGCCCGTGCGGTCTCGGCCTCGTACTCCGCGCGCATCGCCGCCAACGTGGGCGGGTGGTCGTCCATGAGGGCTTCCGTGGTGGCCCGCCAGTCGGCGCTGCCGCCGGGCACCCGGGGTGCCAGCTCGCGCATCTGCGTATCGAGCCCGTCCCAGGCCGCGACGCCCCGGCGGTGCAGCTCGCCGGCGCCGTAGCCGAGCAGCTCCTGCTGTTCGAGTATCCCTGAGTACAGTGTCTCGCCCATCCGCCAGTCACCGGTGGCGCGATCGGCGAAGTCGGTGAGGAAGCTGCTGAGGTCCTCAAACGCTTGCACAGCTGGCGCCGCGGCGTGCTCGACGCGGGCCCGCAGCGCGGGGTCGCCGACCTCTGCGGGCAGCGAGTCGCGCAGAAACGCCGGGCCGGCTCCAGCTTGTCCGAGAGCGCGACGGACCAGCCTCGGCGCGGACAATTCCGGTTTCAGGTTGTCCCGGCAGGACGCGAGCACCCGGGGCACCTCTGCTAGCCGGGCAACCACCCCGTCCACCAGCTCCGGCTCGGGGCGCAGCCGGTGCAGGAACGGCAGCAGCAGGCCGGCGAAGACCGGATTGAGATAGACCGACGGATCACGGCGCCACGCCGGCCAGCCCGCCATCAGCAGCTGCCCGCGCAGCGTGGCGATGACGAGATCCCGGTCGATCCCTCCCGGGGCGCCCTCGAACCTGGCCAGCCATGCGGTGGCCTCCCGCTCGCGGCTATCGAAGCCCGTGGCGCTGAAGTCGCCGAGCCGGTGGGCGTGCCCCGGCGCGCCCAGACCGTCGGCGTGCACCGGGTGTTGATCGAAGTACCAATCGAGATACGCGGCGATCATGTCGGACGAACGATCCTGGCTCACGATCCCGAAAGTATCTCAACACCAGCGCTGACCACCTCACTCACCGCAGACGACCCGTCTGCCACGCGCGCACGACCGCGAGCTCGGTCGGGTAGCTGGACGCTGGCAGGCTGGAAGCGATCTTCCCGATGGTCGTAGTCGGGAGGTTCGCTTGCCTCTAGAGACGAGCTAGACCCTGCGAACGGGACACGGTGCCAGACCTCGGGGGTGCTCCGTAGTGTATGGCGCTGTGTTCACACCGGAGCAGCGAGAACGGCTACGCGAGGTCCTAGTTTCGGCGGCGTATGCCGATACCCGGATTACCGGTGCCGCGGTGACCGGGTCAGCCGTCGTCGGTGCGGAAGATCGGTGGTCGGACATTGATCTCGCACTGTGCGTTGCCGCTGACGCCGAATTCAGCCAGGTGCTCGCTGACTGGACCGACCGTATGTACCGGGAGCATGCTGCCGTCCATCACGTCGATGTGTCCAGGGGTGTCCCGCTTTATCGGGTGTTCCTGCTGGATGACACCCTGCAGGTCGACCTGGCCTTCTGGTCGGCGGCGGAATTCGGTGCCATCGCCCCGACTTTCCGCCTGCTTTTCGGGACTGCCAACGAACCACAAATGTCATCAGCCCCCGCTGCTGGTGAGCTGATCTGCTCGTCGAGATAAGGAGTTGATCACGGCTTGGCGAACCGCCTGAGCGGGCCGCTGAGACAGCTCAGCCAGTTGATCGTCAGTGTCGAGGATCCTGCGGCGTCCCATTTGTGATGAGAAGGATGCGGCGCTGAAGTCGCGGGTCAGCGTGCCCTGGTACCTGCTCCCGCCGGTTGCGCGTCCTTCCGATCGTTGTGCCCGTCCTGTACGTGCTCGTTGTGCTTCCCGGTCGGAAACCACATGATCCCGCTGATGAGGATGATTCCACCGATAATGTGCCACACCGTCGGGTGCTCACCAAGAAAAATGACCGCTGTGAGCACGCCGAACAATGGTATCAGATTCAGGGTCACTCCGGCGAGTCCCGCGGGGACAAAGTTGATGACATAGTTGTAAAGTAGATAGCTTCCCACGAATCCGACGCCACCGACCAGCATGGCAACAAGCCATATACGCGGATCGATGCTCGTTGGGAACGGTTCGCGGCCCGATAGCCATTGCCATACCGCGAACGGCAAGGAGAATAATGCGCCGAAAGCGAACTGGTAGGCGGTCATCGGCAGAGATTCGGCGGTTGCTGCCACCTTGACTGCCAGGATTACATAGATCGCCGCGGCTAGATCGCCCCCGAGTACCAAAAAATCACCAACGTTCACACCGCTGAAAACGGTGAAGGCTTGTTCGATGAGCAGGACACCCACGAATGTCAGTAACAGCCCGATCACCGAACGGGCGCCGATGCGCTCCTTCAGGAAGACAGCCGCCAGGGCGACGACGAAACACGCTTCACTCGCCCCAAGTAGGGAAGCGTTGGTGGCTGTGGTGTATGTCAGGCCGAGAGCCAGGCCACCGTAAGCGATGGTGGGTTCGAACAGACCGAGTACCGCGAAGCGGGCTTTATGTTCAACCCGGGGAATCCCGCGCACCACCAACACCGACCATAACACCACCGCTGCCGCTGTGAGCTCAACTAACAGCAGCGTCAAGGGACCGAAGCCCTGCAGAGCGTACTTCGTTGCTGTCGTTGCGCTGCCCCATCCCACCGCAGCCAGCACGAGGAGTAGCCGAGCTGACGAGTTGCTCATGACACGAGGATGTTGCTGAACTGCCATACATCGGAGGATCGGCGAACACCAAGAAATTCATCGAATGGGCTCGGACCTGTTTGAGTTGGCGTCCAGTCGGTTGGTATCGATGGACACGGCCCCAGGTATGGATCGGCGATCGCGAGAGTTTCGCGATGGTCCAGATCGTCGGGCACACACAGCCCTTGAGCCGGATGCCGCACCAGGTAGAAAACCGCGGCGAGCACAGACGCCGCGACCTGCAGTGTGGTGGCGTTCTGATGCGGTACCAGGGAACGGGTTTCCTCAATGGTGAGTTGTGATCCGGTCCACCAACCATTGAGATCATGACCCAGGAGCAGGACGCCGAGTTCGTCCATGCCGCTGGTGATCTCGTCGGTCATGATGCGTTGCCGCTGCTGTAGCCGGAACCCCTGCATCCAGCACTCATGGACGGAGGCACTGGCCGCGTCGGTGGGGAGGTAGGCGTAATGCACAGTTGGCCGGTAGGTGACTACCCCGTCGTGTCGGACTGTCAGATGGTCGCTGATTGTGAACGCTTCGCCATGACGGATGAGCAGACCGAGGATTGGTCCGGAGGAAGGCACCCAAGACCGCACCCAGGTCGTCATACCCGGCTGCGCAAGGCATATCTGATTACCCGGACCGTTCTCGTGGACTACTGCTTTCGGCGGCAACTTGTTCTCATGAGTTCCCCAGCCCAGCTCGGCTGGCGCGACACCTTCTTCATAAAAACCTTCAATCGACCATGTATTGACGAACTCGCCTACTTCCTTGGGGCGATCGCTAATCTGGGTGTCGCGTTCAGAGATATGAATAATCTTGGTTCCGGTCTCCATCGCCAGCCGTGCGTAGTCGGCGTCGTGGAGCGCCTGCTCGATGCGGCTCTGGCGCCCGGCGGAGAGCGGTCGGGCGAGGCCACTGGTTGAGGTGAGCATGGCGGTGGCGAGATCCTCTAAAGCAACCTTGGTCCAGTGGCTGACCAGGCCCGGATTGGCGCCGTGCTCCACGACGGCCGTAGGCCCGCGATCCGCCCAGCCGGAGGCCGTCTTCTGCAGTGCAAGGTGCCGCGCGTACAGCGTTCGCTCGGCTGGGTGCCTGGCGCCCATATCGGCGTAGGGATCCCACTGCTCGACCGAGGTGTCGACGTAAAGCACCCCGTGGTAATGGCACCAGGTAATGATGTTCTCGGCTCCGATGTTCCAGCTGAGGTTGATGAGCATGTCTCCGGCTACAAGGTACTCGCCGAGCGTCGAAGCGAGGTTGTCGGGAGTAATTCTGCGCCGGACGTAATGAGCCCCAACGGCCAAAGTCTCGGGAATGCTGTCGCGCAGATCCTCGAAGTCCAACACAGTGAGTCTGTCAAAAGGCATGTCCACGTGTCGCAACAAGAGTGGTTGCAGGCACTGGGAGACCGAGCCGCAGCCGAGCAATAGTATTCGTCCACTGAACCCGATTCGCTGAGTTATCACCACGATCATTCCTCGATGCAGTAGGTGGGCAATGGTGGAAAACCGTTGAATCCCGATGATGAATAGCTCGCGGTGTAGGCACCGGAACTGAGGAAGTCGATGGTGTCGCCGATGTCGAGGGCCAGTGGCAGCGCGTACTTCGCCTGCCGATAGATCACGTCCACGCTGTCGCATGTGGGCCCCGCGAGCACGACTGGTCTCGCCGGACCACCGCAGTGGGTCGCCAACCGGTAGAGTATGGCCTCACCCTCGGTCTCCGCGAGTCCGCCGAACCTCCCCGCATCGAGATAGATCCACCGTTCCCCGCCTTCGCGGGGGTAGCGTATGGAGACGATTTGGGTTCGTAGCACCCCTGCGTCGGCGGCGAGATACCGGCCAGGTTCAGAAATGATCTTCGGTAGGTCTCCAGTCCCAAACCAACGATCGAGCGTCGCCCCAATCACTTCGCCGTACCGGCTGATTGGCGGGATCTCTTCGATGTACTGGGCCGGATACCCCCCGCCGATGTTCAGCATCGTCAGTTCGATTCCGACCAGCTTGAGTTCGGTGAAGATCTTCGCTGCCGACTCAATGTTCTCCTCCCACCGGAAGGGGTCGGTCTGCTGGGATCCCACATGGAAAGATAGCCCGTGTGGATGCAAGTCCAATTTCGCGGCCTTCTGTATCAGATCAACGGCGAATTCGGGTGAACAGCCGAACTTATCGCTTAACGGCCAACGCGCCCCAGCGCTGCCGGCGAGTAGCCGGCAGAAGACCGACGCTCCGGGCGCCATCTTCGCGAGCTTCTCCACTTCGCGAATACTGTTGAACGCGAACAGCCGAATTCCGCGCTGGTAGGCATAGGAGATGTCGGATCCCTTTGATGGTGTTGCCGTAGGACAGCGACTCCGGTGCCACGCCCTGTGCCAGGCAAAGATCGATTTCGGCAGGGCTGGCGACATCGAAACACGCGCCGTGTGCCGCTAGTACGCGGATCACCGCTGACTCCGGACAAGCCTTGACCGCGTAGTATGGAGTAGCGAATGGCATTGCGGCGAGGATCTCGCGGTACCGCTGTGCCACCACTGCGAGGTGAAGGACAAGGCATGGCGTCTGCGGGTCGTGCTCGACGAAGAAGTGGGCAGCCCGCCGGCTAATCCCGTTCACCACGCCGCTACCTCGTCAAGCTCGTGCGCGGCACGTGTTGACGGTGGCTGTTGTAGCTGATCGCTGGACGACCTCGGTGCTTTCCGGGAGCGGCGGTCGGTGCCTGCCGTTGTGGCGATCAGGATGGCGGCGGCGAATACGCTCATCCCGCCGATCACCTTGGTGAGGGCGAGCGGCACTCCTACCACGCTGGCCCGGCGGTGGCCGCTCACCATCGTGCTCCAGCCGGTGCGGGCACAGCTTCGCCCAGGTCAGTAGTAACCGGCGGTGCGTGCTCGGCGGGGACGGATTCTGCCGCTGCAGCGAATGCGGCGGCGACCCGGTCCCGTTCGTCGCGGCGCGGAGCAACCACGCGCAACGCATCCGGGACGATGCCGTGCGCCCGGCCGAGTACCCGGATCCCCACCCCCTGCTCGGCCAAGACAGCCGCCAGCGCTGGCGCGTGCGGCGATTGCGCGTACTGAAAGTGGACGCGGTCGTTGGCCCAGAGACGTACCCCCGGTAGCGAGCCCAGGACGCCGGCAAGCCAGCGGCTGTCTGCCAGCAGCTGGTTTCGGACATCCGTGGCCCAGGCGTGTGACATCAGTGCAGCTGCGGCGACCGTCACGTCCAACCCCGACAGTCCCCACGTCTCCTGCCTTCCGACCAGGCTGGCGAGCAACTGGTGGTTCCGGCACCAGGCCACGCCGGCGCGAGTGGCGGCGATGCCGTAGAACTTCGACGCTGAGCGCAGCACGACCACGTTGCCAGCCGGACAGCCGACCATGCTGGTCCCTGGCGGGTCACGGAGGAATTCCACATAGGACTCATCGACCACCAGCACCGAGCGAGGGTGGCGCAGCGCCAGGGCTGTCAGCTCGTCGGACCCCAGTACCGAGCCCGTCGGATTGTGTGGATTGGAGATGAGTACCACTCCGGCGACCGCCAGCGCCGCATCGAGCTGTCCGATGCTATGACCGCACACCGTGGCGGGCGTGAAACCGCGTCCGGGGAACGCCCGCAGGTAGTCGGTGTAGGCCGGTAGCGGGACGGCGACCGCCCGCGGGTCCAGCGTGCGCCCCATAGCCCAGATGATCTCGCTGGTGGCGCGGCTGGTCAGCAGCTCGCAGGCGTCGACACCTAAGGTCCTCGCATACACCTCGCGCAGCCGGTCCGCGGCATCATAAGGATGGATCAACAGGTCCACCGGATTCATGTGGCGGAGCACGTGAAGCGCGGCCGGTGGGGGTCCATACCGGTTTACGCAGGTGCTCAAGTCGATCGCTACTAGACGCGCCGGGTCACCGCCCTGAGTTCCGAGATCACCCGCGCCCCGGACTCCCCAGCACCCGCTATCCGCCCCCAGGGGCCCACCTGCGGTCCACATAGCGCCATTCCCTCGTCGATGATGAGAAGCCGGTAATGTGAATGAACCATTTCGGAGCTTGAGTACCTGCGGTATGGAGGCGATTTGCGCGGGTGGCATTCTATGCCCATTCGGGAGTTCATGTATCTCCAAAGACGACATATATGTCCAACAACTTGCACCGTTGCCGTAACAATATTAGCCGCCTATGGTCAAGCCAATTCAGCCGGCAGCCCACCGGCCTATTCCGTTTTTCACCACGTCGCTACCTCGCCAATCTCGGGATGGCTGCGCCTTCCTCGCTAGAGGACGTCCGCTGGCGCCGCCGTGCGCCGCGGTCGCCCGTATTGGAAGAAGAGGTGGCTGCCGGCCCGAAAATACAGCCCGGGTGGAGATAACGGCGGACCCGCTCTCAGCAGCAGGCGGTTACCGGATCGCATCCGACAGTCGTCATCCTGGACACTGGCCGGCGCGCCGCTGGCGGGGGATCGGCCGCGGTCAGGCTTGCCGGCGGCGCGCAGTCGAATGGCGGGCGCCTGGCCGGATCCACCGCGTCAGCTGCTCAAGTAGGTGAAAGTGCCCGACTGAATACGAGCGCCGAGCGGCCTTCGGTGACATACGCGCCGCCGGGTGCGGCGTAATTGAGGGCCACGCCCACTGCGCCGTCGGGCGCGCCGTAGGTGCGGGTCGGGTTGTGCGCGAAGATCACCTGGCCGGCCCCCTCACGGGTGAAAACCAGATCGACCGGTACCAGGCTGCGATCCTCCATGATCCATGAAGCCAGCGACAGATGTCCCCTGGTGGGATCAGTGCTGCGGCCAGCCCACTCCTGTACCCCGAAGCTGAACGCGACGTCGCCCTCCCACCCACCGGCGGGATCGAAGCCGACGTCGTAGCTGAGCTGTGGCCAGCTACGTGGGTCGCTGTTGGGGTCCCCGGGCATCGCGGTAGCGGGTAGCTGATCCATCTCGTAGTGATCCTTACGATGATGTGGTCGACCGATCAATGCAGCGAACTGCTCTCGGGTGCCCCGGTAGTGATTCGCGTCGATAAGCCGACCGGCCACCTGGGCGCGGTCGGTGAACTGTAGGACCTCGACGCCCAGTGACCCGTAGGCATCCCAGCCGGTCGCGGCGTGCGATTGGTACATCACCGACGCGGGCGCGGATGCGACGCTGGGGCTGACGTATGAGGAGCCCCACAGCGGTGGCAGTCCGGTAAGCGAGGGGCGTCCGAGCCGCTCCCAGTACCAGTGGGGCAGGTACAGCAGCGGCACCCGCACACCGAGGCGCCC
Source organism: Pseudonocardiaceae bacterium (assembly GCA_036009255.1). Lineage (GTDB taxonomy): Bacteria > Actinomycetota > Actinomycetes > Mycobacteriales > Pseudonocardiaceae. The sequence continues at coordinate 16,067 of DASYMC010000366.1, read as the reverse complement.
GCAGGCGTCCAGGAAGCTGCGGATCCCCGCGACAGTGAGGGTCGGGACGTGCCCGTCAGAGGCAAGGGCCTCAGCGTCGAGCATGCCCGATACCCCGGCGGCGCGGAGGGCCTCGGCGAATACCTTCGCTTGGATGTCCTCGTCACCGGCATGCAGGTAGTGGTAGCCCAGGCACAGCAGACCGGCCGCGCCGCCCCGATCCAGGAAGTCAGCGGACCCAGCAGCCAGATAGGATCCGTCGAGGCCCTCGGACACCTTGACCGCCATGAAGTCGAAGCCCTCGCGGCGGATCTCCTCAATACCGATACCGGCCTGGAACTGTGGGTGGATGTCCACCCCGTAGATGCCCATGACCCCCATCAACGACAGCGGCAGGGTGTTGTACGTGTCTGGCGTCAGGAGCTTAGGTGGTGCCTGCACCAGCCAGCCGCCGGGTACTTCTTACGGTGACGGCGAGTAGATGGTCGCGAACCCGGCAATTCGTCCAGAACGCGGCCATCGCCACGACTACCGTGGCCGCACCTAGGACGTGTAGTGAGACGAGCGCTTCCGGGACCCCGGTGAGGTATTGCACAAGGCCAAGGGTGCCCTGCGCGAGCACCACGCAGACCAGCACCAGGTAGCACCGCCACGTGCGGCCGGGCACACCGGTGGCCCGGAGGGCGAATCCCAGGCCGGTGAGCAACCCGAGGAAGCCGACGAGCAGATCGGCATGCAGCTGCGCCAGGAGCGGGACACTGACTGCAAGCCGGGGAGTGGCGGCGCTTCCGGCGTGCGGGCCCGCTGAGGTCACCAGCGTCCCGACGATCAGCAGCGCCGCCAGCACCACGATGGCGGTGACCAGCAAGCCGCGCAGCGGACCAGGCACATGCCAGTGCGGCGGGGCGTCGCCCTCGCCGAACGCGGCGACCAGCAGTACAGCCAGCCACACCAGCAGCATCGAGACAAGGAAGTGCACGGCGACGGTCCACCAGGCCAGACCAGTCTGGACCGTGATGCCGCCGAGGACGGCCTGCAGCACGACACCGGCTGGCATCGTCGCGGCAAGCAGGATCAGGCGCCGGCGTCGAGGACGCAGCAGCAGCGCGACGACCAGGCAGGCCAGCCCGACCAGGCCGACTAGTCCGGTGAGCAGGCGGTTGCCGAATTCGATCCACTGGTGCAGCGCGGCGACCTCGGGATGCGGCTGTGGCACCAGGCTGCCTGGGAAGCACTGCGGCCAGGTCGGGCAACCCAGACCCGAGCCGGTGACCCGTACCACCGACCCGGTCACCGCGATGCCCCCCTGGGTGATCACCGCGGCGACCGCGACGACGCGAGAAAGGGTGGTCAGCGGGTGGCTTGGGGCAGGCACACCCTGATGGTAGGCAGCTATTGCGCCAGCCGATCGGCGGGCACGCCAACCTTCCCCCTAGTCCAGTGGGTGCTCGCCGCCACCTGATGAGACGGCTGCGTTCAGAACCAGGTGCTGCACCATGGCGTAACTGGGGAACGAAACATGGCATCGGTCTTGGCCACGGCGCTGGTCGTGTGTTCGTCGATCAGGCCTGCGGCGGCGAGCGTTCGCATGCCGTAGCCACCCAGGAAGGCCGAGCCGAGCGTCCCGGCATCCAGGGCGAGGTGTGGCGAGGCGGTCGTCCGCGCGCAGCTGGCGCCGTCGGGCCCTCCGTCGAGCGCGAAGCGTCCCCCGGCCAGGCCGGTGGAGTCCACCACCTCCAGGACGATCCGCCCGGGCACCAGATAGGACCGGGTGGAGAGCATTCCGGCAACGTCGAGCGGACGGAGCCACAGGAAGTCGGCCCGGTCGCTTGGCCACGCGTGCCGGTCACCAATCCAGCCGGATCGCGGGTGACGACGTGGAAGCCGGGCTTGGATTCCGACCAGCTTGGGTAGCGCAGGATCCCGAAATCGATGTCCCAGAAATAGTCCGGCCGGGACATCTCACCGGGACGTTTCAACCGATGGCGCTCATAGACCGCCGGGGCGAGCGCACGGGCTGTGTCCCGATCAACGTACTGAACCGTCCCTTACGGACGGTGCCGAATCTGGGCCGCCAGCGCATCCACTGTCCAGGTCTGATGTTCGGTGACCGCGCCGTAGCCAAACCGGTCATAAATTCTCCACTCAGCCGCGATCAAGATGCTGACCTGCTCTTCTCGCTCGGCGGACGCCGCCAGTTCCCGGGCCATCAGCCGGGACGCCAGCCCCCGTCGGCGGTGCGTCGAGGTAGTGGTCACCGCGGTCACGGCCGATGCCTCCAGCGCGTCACCGCCCGGCACCGTCATCTGGAATCGGAAACCGCGCAGCGTCGCCACCACCGTGTCCCCGTCGAAAGCACCCCAGGTCCGTTCGAGAACCAGGCTGCCTCGGCGTAGCGTAAGTCGCACCGCGTTGATCGCACCGTCAGTAGGACCGTTGCCGGGCGCGGGGACGGGCCTGGCGGATCTGACGCAGCCGCCGGTCGATCGGGCGCGCGCCGCCCACATCCGCGGGATCATTCCCCTCGCCGGAGACTCCCCGCCGAGCCCCGGAACCCTCGCCCCGGGGCGTGAACCTTCGGCGAAGAGGTGACTCCCAGGCTACTGCTCGCCCCTTCTAGGTCAGTTGATCCTTAACATCATTCGGGCACAACACCAGACGCCGCGATGGTGATCTTCGCCCGAGTGGCTCCGGAGTGGGTGCCCAAACTTTCGATCTTCGTCACCAGATCCTCGCCCTCGACGACCTCGCCGAACACCACATGCTTGCCGTCCAGCCATGGCGTCCGCACCGTGGTGATGAAGAACTGGGAGCCGTTGGTGTTCCTGCCCGAGTTCGCCATGGACAGCAGGAACGGCTTGTCGTGCTTAAGCGAGAAGTTCTCGTCGGCGAACTTCTCGCCGTAGATGCTCTTGCCGCCCGTGCCGTCGCCACGGGTGAAGTCACCGCCCTGGAGCATGAACTCCGGGATGACCCGATGGAAACCCGAACCCGCGTATCCGAAGCCATGCTCGCCGGTGGCCAGTTCGCGGAAGTTCGTTGCCGTCTTGGGGACGACGTCGTCGTACAGCTTGAAAATGAATCGGCCCGCAGCCTGGTCGTCAATGGCGATGTCGAAGAAGACGTTGGTAGACATCAGGGCATCCTTCCACGGTTCAGGACAGTCGCAGCGTGCGCGTGGCCAGCAGACCGGCGCCCGCTGCCCACGCCAGCAGCACCGCCAGCGCCCCCCACGGGGCAATGCCTTTGACCAGTGCAGTGTGCAGCCCCTCAGCCAACGCGCCGGAGGGCAGCGTGGCGGCGATCGTAGATAGAGGGCCGGGCAAGGTATGCACGGACAGCACGATGCCGCCCGCCACCACAAGTAACAGCCACACCATGTTTGCCACCGCGAGCACCACCTCAGCCCGCAACGCGCCCCCCAGCAGCACACCAAGTGCGCCGAACGCGGCGGTGCCGGCCAGGATCAGGAGCGCAGCCGGGACGAGACCGGCTGGCGACGGATGCCAACCCAGCGTGAGAGCCACCGCCCCGAGCACCGTCAGCTGTACCAGCACCACCCCTAGTACCGCGAGCATCCGGCCGGCGACCAATGACCAGCGCGGCAGCGCCGTGGCAGCCAATCGTTTGAGTACTCCATAGCGGCGGTCGAAGCCCAGCGCGATGGCTTGGCCGGTGAAGGCGGTGGACATCACGGCCAGCGCCAGAATCCGCGGAGTGACGTTATCCACCCGCGGGCCGGGCACCGGCACCACGTTCAGCACAGTCAGCCCGATCAGCATCCCCAACGGGATGAGCAGGGTGAGCAGCACTTGCTCCCCATTGCGCAGGGTGAGGACGAACTCCGTGCGCGCCTGGGTGAGCAGCATCCGCGACAGCCGGCCCCGCCCCGGTGCGGGCGCGAAAGTACCGGGGGAGAAGCTGGTCACGATCGCAGCTCCCGGCCGGTGAGCTCGAGAAACACGTCCTCCAGACTGCGCCTGCACACCCGCAGATCCTCCGCGAACACGCCCTGCTGGGCACACCAGGCCGTCACTGTGGCCATCACCTGCGGGTCGATCAAGCCCTCGACGAGGTACCCACCAGGAGTTGGCTCACTGACCCGGCACCCTTCAGGCAGGGCAGTGCCCAGCGGGCCGAGAGCCAGACCGCACCGGGCCCGGAAACGCAGTTGTCGCTCCGTACCGGTCGAGGTCAGCTCAGCGGGGCTCCCCTGCGCCACCACCCGGCCGTGGTCCATGATCACCACCTGATCCGCCAGCGCCTCGGCCTCCTCCATCAGGTGCGTGGTGAACAGGACGCTGACGCCGTCGGCGCGCAGCCGACCGATGATGTCCCAGACCAGTCGCCGCGCCTGTGGGTCCATGCCGGCGGTGGGCTCGTCGAGGAACACCACCTCCGGTCGCCCGACCAGCGCACAGGCCAGCGCAAGCCGTTGCTGCTGACCGCCGGACAGCCGCTTGTAGGGTACCCGCGCAACGCTGGTCAGCCCCAGCACGTCCAGCAGCCATCCAACGTCCAGCGGCTGCGCCGCACATGCCGCGACCAGCGTGATCATCTCGGCGGCTCGCACGCCCGGGTAGGCCCCGCCGCCCTGCGGCATCACACCGACTCGGGGGCGCAGCGCGGTGCTGTCGGCGATCGGGTCCAGACCCAGGATCCGAACCGTCCCGGCATCCGGGCGCAGGAATCCCTCGCACACCTCAACCGTGGTGGTCTTGCCCGCACCGTTGGGACCCAGCAGGGCCAACACGGTGGCCGGCTGGACCCGCAGGTCGAGACCGTCCACAGCGCGGACCGGACCAAAGCTCCGAGCCAGACCGCGGACCTCGACAGCAGCCGATGACGCGGGCGGGGTCACGTTCACAGAGCCTAGGTCGCGCGGGCGGATCGGGACGCACTGGCCCGCAGCACCCCGGACAGCGGTGGAGTTCGCCCGCGAACCACCAGCATCGGCACGACCAGGGTGACTGCTGCCGCCGCGATAGCTGAGGGCAACACCCAGGCCCGGAACAGGAAGTCGGAGCCAGTGGGCGCGACCACCATCCCCAGGACCGCACAGGCCAGGGTGGCGGTGATGCGGAACGCCGGTTGGGTCGTGGAAGCCGCCAACGGGATCACGGCCCACAGCAGGTACCACGGATGCACCACTGGGCCCAGCAGCACCACGGCGCCCAGCCCGATTCCGATCCCAGCCAGCGGTTCGAGACGTCCCTGCCAGCAGCTCCATAGCAGCCACAGGCACAACCCGGCAGCGCCAGCCAGGCCGGTGAGCCGGACCAGCGAAAGTACTGAGGTCGTGTGGTCGCCCAATCCCAGGAGGCTGCCGATTCTGCCGGCCAGGAGACCGAGCTCGGTCACCACAGACATCCAGCTGCGCACCACGTTGGGCGTTCCCAGCGCACCGGTCCAGCCGAAACCGAGGCCGGTGCCCAGCCCGATCACCACGGTGGTGACCACCGCGGTGCCGCCGATCGCCGCGGTTGCCCACCCCACGTCGCGCACGCGTCCACCCCGGTGCCGGGCGCACCACATCACGACGAAGCCGAGGGACAGCGCAGCGGGAATCTTCACCTGCGCGGCGGCCGCGATGAGCGCGCTACCGCCGAGCATGGTTGGCCCTATCGCGGGATCGCGCAGCACCAGGTCCAGGCCGACCAGCATCAGGCCGATCATGAGGGCCTCGTTGTGCACACCGCTGACCAGATGGAACAACACCAGCGGATTAGCCGCACCAAGCCACAGCGCGAAGACCGGTGAGACGCCCATCCGGTGGGCCAACCGCGGCAACGCCCAGACGATCATCACTAGGCCGGCCACCGCGAGGGTTCGATGCAGCAGTACGCCCAGCACCACGTCGTCCCCGGCGATCCAGTCGATCGGTCTGCCCCAGGTGAGGAACAGCGGGCCATAGGGTGCTGGCGTGTTGCGCCAGATCGTCGGGATTCCCCGGACCAGCGGGTGGTCTACGCCCAGCGCGTCGGCGGGACCGAGAACGTAGGGATCCAAGCCACGATTGACCATCGCGCTCTGCGCCAGGTAGCTGTAGACGTCCCGGCTGAACATTGGCGGTGCGACCAGCAGCGGGAGAGCCCACATCAGCACCGCACGATCCAACTGGGCGCGAGAGATCAGCCGAACCCGTCCGGGCGAGGCTAACCCCCCGAGCCATAGCCAGGCCAGGACCACCATGGCGATACCGGCATAGGCCACGGCCAGCGACGCGGTGGGCATCCGATTGAACAGGCCCAGTACCGGCCGGCCGACTACCGGGTTGCCGAGAACCGGGGCCGTCCCGGCGCCTAGGGAACCTAGCCCCATGAGTAGCGCACCGACGGTGCCGAACCGGCGCACGGTGTCGAGCTGCCGGGTTTCGGCCAGATTCAGACCGGTGCCGGGGGGAAGGGTTCCAGCTTGAGCACTGACCCGGTCTTCCGGCTCGGGTTGCGGTGCCCCGTCATCCTGAAGTTTCCCGGTCACCACGCCGCGAAGGGTAACCGAGACTTGCCGGCGAGCTGTTCCGGGTGAGCTGCTGGTAGGTATGCCGGATGCCTTCCTCGGCGCTGGTGCGGGGGACCCAGTTGAGCTCAACTGCCGCTCTGGCGCAGTTGAGTGCGACGTGCCGCGACTCACCCGCCCGGGCTGGTGCGTGTTTCGGCTCAATCGCCGTTCCAGCCGCGGAGTTGATGATGTCAAGGAGCTCGATCACGGCGGTTGGGGTGCCAGTGCCGATGTTGAACACAGCCTCGGTGCCGGTGTAGCCCGTCGCAGCGACGAAGGCGTCGACGACGTCAGCAACATAGATGTAGTCACGGGTCTGCTTGCCGTCACCGTAGATGGTGGGAGTCTCACCGCGAGCCACCTGGCCACAGAAGATAGCAATTACTCCTGCCTCGCCACGCGGGTCTTGCCGGGGGCCGTAGACGTTGGCGAGCCGCAGAGCGACGTGGCACCCGGCGTGGAGTCGATTGAACAACATGAGGTACTGCTCCGCGCAATATTTCGAGATCCCGTACGGAGCCCGGGTCGCCGGCAGGCAGGTCTCTGGCGTGGGCAAGGGAACACCGTCGCCATACATGGCACCGCCGGTGCTGGCCAGGATCAGACGAGCGTTGGCCGCGGTGGCGGCGTCGAGGAGATTCAGCGTGCCGACGGTATTGGTGGTCACATCGGCTACCGGATCGGCCACCGAGTAGCGGACGCTGATCTGGGCCGCGAGGTGGTAGATCACATCCGGTTGGTAGGCGGTGACGGTGTCAGTGACCTCGGTGGCGTTGACCACATCGACGACGTGCAACGCCACGTCGCTGGGAATGCGGTCGCGTCGGCCGGTCGACAAGTTGTCCATCACGGCAACGCCGTGGCCCTCAGCGCTGAGCCGGTCAACGACATGCGAGCCGATGAACCCAGCACCACCCGTGACAAGTGCACGCATGCACGAGCACCCTAGCTGCGCGCTGGTGCGGCCCGCGCAACGCAACGGTAGCCGTCCCCGCGCCTACCCGCCCTCGTCGACGTCAGCGGCTTGACGATCCGGTGGCTTGGCTGATGGAGGTGTAGCCGCCCAGCCGGGTGCGGCGGGCGAGACCCTGGTGAATGCGACGTGGCCACAGCGGTCCGCCGTAGACGAAACCGGTGTAGGCCTGCACGAGGGTCGCACCAGCCTGGATGCTGGCCCAGGCGTCGTCGGCGGTCTCGATGCCACCGACGGCCACCAGGACTAGACGATCGCCCACCCGCGCGCGCAGCCGGTGCAACACGGCGAGTGAGCGTTCCTTCAGCGGGGCACCGGAGACACCACCCGGGCCAATGGCCTGGACCTGCGCCGCATCGGTCCTCAGCCCGTCCCGGGAGATCGTGGTGTTGGTGGCGATGATTCCGTCGAGTCCGAGCTCCAGCGCGAGGTCGGCCACTGCATCGATGTCCTCATCAGCCAGGTCAGGAGCGATTTTGACGAGCAGTGGCACTGGCCGCGGACTGGCACTGTGCAGTGCTTGGCGTACGCCCACCAGCAGCGGCCGGAGATGCTCGACGGCCTGGAGAGCGCGCAGCCCAGGCGTGTTCGGCGAGCTGACGTTGACCACCAGGTAGTCCGCGACGTCGGCCAGCAGCCTCGCGCTGACCGCGTAGTCGGCGACCGCCTCGTCATCGGGGACGACCTTCGTCTTGCCGATGTTGACCCCGACCACGACACCACGACCACGACCCGGACGGTGATCGCGGGCGCGCAGCCGGTGAGCGGCGCGCGCCGCGCCGGCGTTGTTGAACCCCATCCGGTTGACCAGGCCCCGATCGGGCGTCAGGCGGAACAGCCGCGGCGTCGGGTTGCCCGGCTGCGGTCGCGCAGTCACGGTGCCGATCTCAACGAAAGCGAATCCCAACGCGCCCAGCGCATCGGCGCCCAGCGCATCCTTGTCGAACCCCGCCGCCAGGCCCAGCGGTCCCGGCAGATCGAGCCCTAGCGTGCGAACCCGCAGCACGGGGTCCCGCGGCATGAGCCAGTAGCGCAGTAGAGCCCCTAGGCCGGGAATCGCGGCCGCAGCGCGGATCAGCCCGAAGCCAAGGCGATGCGCTGTCTCCGCCGGAACATGCCGGACCAAGACCGAGAACAACACCCTGTACATGACCCACCCACGCAATCAGTGGTGATCTTCCTGCCCGCTTCGGGCTCCTGCGTGCAAGCTCGCTTGGTGATCCACCCCGATAGGCACTAGCGAACCACGACACCGACGTTTCGGCGGACACGGTACCTGGATCAAGAAACCCCCTGGGCGACTGGTGTTGTGCACTGGGCGGGGAATTACGTAACATAGACGTTGTGAAAAACGTCGGGGCTGATCGTCGCACCCGCGAGTCGGTGGCACGGATGTTGCTGGAGCACGGTCCGGTGACAGCCGCGCAGGTCGCCGACTCGCTCGGGTTGGGCCCTGCCGCAGTACGCCGCCATCTGGACGCCCTGCTCGCCGACGGGCAGGCCAGCTACCGGTCGGCACCGCGCCGAGGTCCCCGCGGCCGGGGTCGCCCGGCCAAGGTGTTCCTGCTCACCGCCGCCGGCCGGGCGCGGTTCGAGCACACCTACGACCACCTGGCGGTAGCGGCCCTGCGCTTCCTCTCTGAGCGCGACGGTGAGCAGGCCGTCCGGTCGTTCGCCGAGCAACGGGTGACAGACCTGGTCGGTCGGCACCGGGCCGCGGTGGTCGCAGCGACCGATCCGGTAGCGCGTGCCCAGTTACTCGCCGTCGCGCTGAGTACGGAGGGTTACGCTGCGTCAGCCGAGCACGTCGGTACGGGTGCGCAGTTGTGCCAGCACCATTGCCCCGTCTCGCACGTCGCGGCGGAATTCCCTCAGCTGTGTGAGGCCGAGACGGCGGCGTTCGCAGACTTGCTCGGGGTCCACGTACAGCGGCTCGCCACGATCGCCCGCGGGGACGTGGTGTGTACGACGCATGTTCCTGAGACCCGGGTGCCACACAGGGCCCAGACGACTGCTTCCACTGCTAATCCCACCACTGATTTGGCACCACTGAACCGGATGGAGGCGTCTGACGCATGACGACTGCCCCTGAGCAGGATGTGCGTACACCGCTAAGCCAGGAGGAAACGCTCTCCAGCCTGGGTCGCTACGAATACGGCTGGGCCGATTCCGACCTCGCCGGCGCTGGCGCGCAGCGTGGTCTGTCCGAGGCTGTAGTACGAGACATCTCGGCGAAGAAGAACGAGCCGGAATGGATGCTGGAGACCCGGCTGAAGGCGTTGCGCTTATTCCACCGCAAACCGATGCCGCACTGGGGTGCCGACCTGTCCGGCATCGACTTCGACAACATCAAGTACTTCGTCCGGTCGACTGAGAAGCAGGCCACCTCCTGGGAGGACCTGCCCGATGACATCAAGGCTACTTACGACCGGCTGGGCATCCCCGAGGCGGAGAAGGCCCGGCTGGTGGCCGGAGTGGCCGCGCAGTACGAGTCCGAGGTCGTCTACCACAAGATTCGCGAGGATCTGGAAGAGCTGGGCGTGCTGTTCCTGGACACCGACACCGCCCTGCGCGAGCAGCCGGAGCTCTTCCAGCAGTACTTCGCCAGCGTGATCCCGGCCGGTGACAACAAGTTCTCCGCGCTGAACACCGCAGTGTGGTCCGGCGGGTCGTTCATCTACGTGCCGCCCGGCGTGCACGTCGACATCCCGCTGCAGGCCTACTTCCGGATCAACACCGAGAACATGGGTCAGTTCGAGCGGACGCTGATCATCGTCGACGAGGGCGCGTACGTGCACTACGTCGAGGGCTGCACGGCGCCGATCTACAAGTCCGACTCGCTGCACTCCGCGGTCGTCGAGATCATCGTCAAGAAGGGCGGGCGCTGCCGCTACACGACCATCCAGAACTGGTCGAACAACGTTTACAACCTCGTCACCAAGCGGGCCACCGCGGCTGAGGGCGCGACCATGGAGTGGATCGATGGCAACCTCGGCTCAAAGGTCACCATGAAGTACCCGTCAGTCTGGCTGATCGGCGAGCACGCCAAGGGTGAGGTGCTCTCGGTGGCCTGTGCCGGCGAGGGCCAGCACCAGGACGCCGGCGCGAAGATGGTGCACGCCGCTCCCCACACGTCGAGCACGATCGTGTCCAAGTCAGTGGCTCGTGGCGGGGGACGTACCTCTTACCGGGGGTTGGTGCAGGTTAACGAGGGCAGCCACCATTCCCGTTCCACGGTGAAGTGCGACGCTCTGCTGGTTGATCAGATCAGCCGCTCGGACACCTACCCCTACGTCGATATCCGCGAGGACGACGTGTCAATGGGCCACGAGGCCACCGTCTCCAAAATCAGCGATGACCAGCTTTTCTACTTGATGAGCCGGGGGCTCACCGAGGATGAGGCGATGGCCATGATCGTGCGGGGATTCATCGAGCCGATCGCCCGCGAGCTGCCCATGGAGTATGCCCTGGAGCTCAATCGCCTGATCGAGCTGCAGATGGAAGGAGCCGTCGGCTGATATGACGGCTACCACAGGACGGCCGGCCGAACACGGTCTGGTCGAGCACTCGCACGGCGCAGACGTCCCCATGGTCTCGCGGGGGCAGCGGTTCACCTCCTATGACGTGGATGCCTTCGAGGTGCCCACAGGGCGCGAGGAGGAGTGGCGGTTCACCCCGCTGCGACGGCTACGTGGCCTGCATCAGGGCGCCGCCGCCACCGGGACCGCGCAGCTCAGCGTGCAGGCCGTCGGCCGGGTCACCGTCGAGGACGTGGGCCGATCCGACTCGCGGCTGGGTGACGGTGGCGTTCCCGCCGACCGAGTTGCGGCGCAGGCATGGTGCGCGGTGGAGAAGGCCACCGTGGTAAGCGTGCCGGCGCAGCAACGGATCACGGACCCGGTGATGATCACGATTACCGGCCCCGGCCCGGATCAGCTCGCATACGGTCACCTTCAGGTGCGCCTGGAGGCGTTCGCCGAAGCCGTGGTGGTGCTCGACTACCAGGGCAGCGGCACCTATGCGGAGAATGTCGAGCTGGTCCTCGCCGACGGTGCCCGGTTGACCCTGGTGAGCGTGCAGGACTGGGCCGACGACGCGGTGCACCTCGGCGCCCAGCACGCCCGGCTGGGCCGTGATGCGGTGCTGCGAGCCACCACGGTGAGCCTGGGCGGTGACCTGGTCCGGCAGTCTCCGACGGTCACGTTCACCCAGCCCGGCGGCGACGCCGAGTTGCTAGGACTGTACTTCGCCGACGCCGGGCAGCATCTGGAGCACCGTTTGCTCGTCGACCACGCCGTGCCGCACTGCCGCTCCAATGTCGCCTACAAAGGCGCGCTGCAGGGCAGTCCCGGACAACCAGATGCACACACCGTGTGGATCGGGGACGTGCTCATCCAGGCCGCCGCCGAGGGTACCCAGACGTTCGAGGTCAACCGCAACCTGGTGCTCACCGACGGCGCCCGGGCGGACTCGGTGCCCAACCTGGAGATCGAGACCGGCGAGATCGTGGGCGCTGGGCACGCCAGCACCACCGGCCGCTTCGACGACGAGCAGCTGTTCTACCTGACTTCCCGGGGCATCCCCGTCGACCAGGCCCGGCGGCTGGTCGTGCGAGGTTTCTTCGGCGAGATCCTGCAGAAGATCACTGTCACGCAGGTCCGTGAGCGGCTGGCGAAGGCGATCGAGGCTGAGCTGGAGGCGGTGGGGGTATGACCGCAGTCCGGGTGTGCAGCCTGACCGATCTCAAAGACGACCAGCCCGCCGGCTTCACGGTCGAGGGCATGCCGGTCGTATTGGTCCGCCAGGGCGAGCGGGTCCACGCGCTGGCCGACATCTGCTCACACGCCGAGATCGCCCTGTCCGAGGGCGAGGTAACCCGTAAAGGTCTGGAATGCTGGCTGCACGGCTCGTGCTTCGACCTGCGCACCGGGGCCCCCTCCTCGCCACCGGCGTCCGAACCGGTGGACACCTACGCCGTGACGATCGACGGCGACGACGTCTACGTCGACCCAACCAGCCCGACCAACCGATAGCAGGAGTGCGAGAACACACCCATGACAACCCTGGAAATCAAGGACCTGCATGTCGTGGTGCCTACTGACGACGAGCAGAACCCCGAGAAAGAGATCCTGCGCGGTGTCGATCTGACCGTGCGGGCGGGGGAGACGCACGCGATGATGGGGCCCAACGGGTCGGGAAAGTCCACCTTGGCTTATTCGATCGCCGGGCATCCGAAGTACCGGGTCACCTCCGGGCAGGTGCTTCTCGACGGAGTTGACGTGCTGTCGATGTCAGTCGACGAGCGCGCCCGGGCGGGTCTGTTTCTCGCAATGCAGTACCCCATCGAGGTCCCAGGGGTCTCGATGTCGAACTTCCTGCGCACTGCTGCCACCGCAATCCGTGGCGAGGCACCCAAGCTGCGCACCTGGGTCAAGGAGGTCAAGGCGTCGATGTCCGAGCTGGACATCGATCCTGCCTTCGCCGAGCGCAGCGTGAATGAGGGCTTCTCCGGCGGAGAGAAGAAACGCCACGAGATCCTGCAGCTCTCCATGCTCAAGCCCAAGATCGCCGTGCTGGACGAGACGGACTCCGGCCTGGACGTCGACGCGCTGCGGGTGGTCTCCGAGGGCGTGAACCGGTACCGGGCCAGCGGCGACGTCGGCGTACTGCTGATCACCCACTACACCAGGATCCTGCGGCACATCACGCCCGACTACGTGCATGTATTCGCTGGGGGGCGGATTGTGGAATCCGGTGGGCCCGAGCTTGCCGAGGAGCTGGAGTCTGGCGGCTACGAGCGCTTCACCGTCAGCGCGTGACGGGAGGACCATCATGACTGCACTGGCCGCGGCGCCACTCACAGCCAGTGAGCTGGAGAAGATCCGAGCCGATTTCCCGATCCTGTCCCGCACGGTGCGGGAAAATCGACCGCTGGTCTACCTGGACTCCGGGGCCACCTCGCAGCGACCCCGTCAGGTCCTCGACGCTGAGCGCTCCTTCCTTGAGCAGCACAACGCCGCGGTGCACCGCGGCGCGCACCAGCTCGCTGAGGAGGCCACCGACGCCTACGAGTCGGCACGGGCCCGGATCGCCGCATTCGTTGGAGTACAGCCCGATGAGCTGGTGTTCACCAAGAACGCCACCGAGGGGATCAACCTGGTCGCCTACGCGCTGAGCAATTCCGCGGTGAGCGGGGGAGCGGCGCAACGCTTCGCCGTCGCGCCGGGCGACGAAATCGTGATCACCGAGATGGAACACCACGCCAATCTGGTGCCCTGGCAAGAGCTGTGCCGGCGTACCGGCGCCACGTTGCGCTGGTACCAGGTCACCGATGGCGGCCGCTTGGACCTGGATTCGCTGCAGCTGTCCGAGCGGACCAAGGTGGTGGCCTTCACCCACCAGTCCAACGTGATGGGCACCGTCCCACCGGTAGCGGAGCTGGTCCGGCGAGCCCGCGCGGTCGGGGCGCTGACCGTGCTGGATGCCTGCCAGTCAGTGCCGCACGCGCCGGTCAACCTCGCCGCGCTGGACGTGGACTTCGCGGTGTTCTCTGGCCATAAGATGCTCGGCCCGTCCGGGGTTGGCGTGCTCTACGGCCGTCGCGAGCTGCTCGAGGCGCTGCCGCCGTTCCTCACCGGCGGGTCGATGATCGAGCTGGTGAAGATGGAAGGCTCCACCTACGCCCCGCCGCCGCAACGCTTCGAGGCCGGCGTTCCCATGACTTCTCAAGCCGTCGGGCTGGGTGCGGCGGTAGACTATCTGTCGGCGGTGGGAATGGACCGCCTCGCCGCGCACGAATATGCCCTGACTGAGCAAACGCTGGCTGGGTTGTCGGAGATCGACGACGTGCGGATCATCGGTCCTACGGACACCGTGGACCGGGGTGGCGCGGTGTCTTTCGTACTCAGCGACGTGCACGCACACGACGCCGGGCAGGTCCTCGATGACCTAGGGATTGCGGTTCGGGTCGGTCACCACTGTGCCTGGCCGCTGCACCGCCGCTTCGGCATCGCCGCGACAGTGCGGGCCAGCTTTGCGGTGTACAACACTCCTGCCGAGGTCGATGCGTTGCTGGCCGGCGTGCACGAAGTGCGCCGTTTCTTCCGGGTGGGCGCATGAAACTCGAGCAGATGTACCAGGAGATCATCCTGGACCATTACCGCCACCCGCACCGTAGTGGCCTGCGGGAGCCCTTCGACGCCGAGTCCTACCAGGTCAACCCGACCTGTGGGGACGAGGTGACGCTACGAGTGGCGCTTGAGGGGGACCGGGTCACCGACGTGTCCTACGACGCGATCGGCTGCTCGATCAGCCAAGCGGCGACGTCGGTGCTCACTGACCTGGTGGTGGGCCGGACAGTCGCCGAATCAACGTCCACAATGGATGCTTTTGTGGAGATGGTACAGAGTCGGGGGCAGGTGGAGCCCGACGAGGAAGTGTTGGAGGACGCGGTCGCCTTTGCCGGCGTGTCGCGATACCCATCCCGGGTGAAGTGCGCCTTGCTGGGGTGGATGGCGTTCAAGGATGCCGTCGGCCGGGCAGATGCCGCCAGCGCGGGCAACGGCACCCAGCGAACGGAGGCACGGTGAGCCTGAACGAGGAATCCGAGGTAGTGCGCGGTGCGGCCGGGATGCCCGACATCCCCGAGGTGCGCTCGGGCGGCGAGCTAGCTGACGTCGACGACCTCGAGGAAGCCATGCGCGATGTGGTCGACCCCGAGTTGGGCATCAACGTGGTCGATTTGGGTCTGGTCTACGACATCCGGGTCGGTGAGGGCAACGTCGCCACCCTGGATATGACACTGACCTCAGCGGCGTGCCCACTGACCGACGTCATCGAGGACCAGACGCGAGCGGCGCTCACCGCTGGCCCTGGCGGTGGACTTGTCGAGGACGTCAAGATCAACTGGGTATGGATACCGCCGTGGGGCCCCGACAAGATCACAGAGGACGGCCGGGAGCAACTGCGGGCCCTGGGTTTCACTGTCTGAAGCGCCTCGCCGGCTTGGTCGGCAGGACATCAGGCAACGGGTGCGACGCGCGCGTCTCCGCGCACAACGTCCACCCGGTCCGAACTCGTATGCCCGGATACCCAGCTGGTAGTGGGCATTGACTTGGCGTGGCGGTGCAGGCGCGCCAGCATTCGAGAGACATCTCGGTGCCCCGCTACAGTTCCCGGCGAACAGATCAGGGATGCCAGCGACAGTGTCACCTCGCACCCGTCAACCTCCCACGGCTCATCGAGCACGCCGGAACCTAACGGCATCACCTCGTCGGGATCGGTGATCACCACGAAATCGTCCGCGCCGATGTGGGCGACGGCTGCGGATGGGAACGCCTGTTCAGCCTCCGTCAACGCGCGGCCCAGTTCCCGGATCAGGTCGTCGCCTGCCGCGAATCCGCTCCGGTCATTTACCGCGCCGAGGTCATCGACGTCCAGCCAGCTCACCGTGAAGGCGTCCCTATCGGCCACCTTGCGGTCCACCAATTGGGCGACGAGATCGCTGCCGGGTAGCCGGGTGAGCGGGTGTAGACCTGCACCTTGTTCGATCGTCAGCCGGGCCATGCCCTGAATCACATCACCGATGCAAACCTGACCGGCGCACCGGCCGTCG
>DASYMC010000365.1:0-5349 GCA_036009255.1 Pseudonocardiaceae bacterium | reverse complement strand
GGGCGCTGTGCAGAGCATGAGCATGAGGTTGGATCTCGCGCGGCGCACTGCGCTGGCCGCGCAGGGGTTTGCCGATCCGCGACCCACTGGACCGGTGACCCGCCGGCACCTGTTGCGGGTGCTGAATCGGATCCGACTGCTGCAGCTGGACTCGGTCACGGTCTTGGCCCGGGCGCACTACCTGCCGATATTCAGCCGGTTGGGTCCCTATCCGAAGGAGTTGCTCGACGAAGCTGCTTGGGCGCATCCGGTGTGCCGTCCACGACTGCTGGTGGAGTACTGGGCGCACGAGGCGAGTCTGATCCCGGTGCAGGACTGGCCCCTGTTGCGCTCGGGAGCCAAGAAGCCGGGCTGGTGGCAGGGGTATGCGGAGCTGGTGGCCCGCTCGCCGGAGCTGGTCTCGGCTGTGCTGGACGCGGTGCGGGCGCATGGCCCGATAGGCGCGGGCACGCTGGAACGGTTGTTGGGTGGCGTGGCCGGCACACGGCCGGGATCGTGGTGGAGCCGGACCGACACCAAACGGATCTGTGAGTGGCTGTTCGGCATGGGTGAGCTCACCACCGGCACCCGGCGCGGCTTCGAGCGACTCTACGACTTGCCGGAACGTGTCCTGCCCGCTGACGTGCTCAATCGCCGGGTCGGCGCCGAGGAAGGGGCCCGGGAGCTGGTCACCCGTGCCGGCGCCGCTTTGGGTGTCGCCACCGAGCTCGACCTGCGTGACTACTACCGGTTACGACCGGAGCGCAGCAGGCAGGCGGTTGCGGAGCTGGTGGAGGTCGGCGTGCTGGAACCGGTGACTGTCGTGGGTTGGCGAGCCCAGGCTTACCGGCACCGTGACGCCCGCACTCCGCGGCGGATCACCGGCGCCGCCCTGTTGTGCCCGTTCGATCCGTTGATCTGGGAACGGGCGCGTACTGAACGGTTGTTCGGCTTCCGCTACCGGATCGAAATCTATGTCCCGGAGCACCGGCGTAGCCATGGCTATTACGTGTTCCCATTCCTGCTGGATGGCCAGCTGGTCGCTCGGGTCGACCTCAAGGCCGACCGTGCCGCTGGGGTGCTGCGGGTACCTGGCGCATTCGCCGAGCCGGGCATCGCCGACGCTTCGCGAGTGGTGGCTGAGCTGGCCAGAGCGCTGCGGGAGATGGCCGATTGGCTAGAGCTCGACGGGATCGCACCGGGCGAACGCGGTGACTTGGTTGCCCCGCTGGGCGCGGTCATCGGCCGCAGCGTCGGCTCGACGCGGGTCAGGATGGTGCCGCGGTGACCAGTGCGTCGCCCGATCCGGTGCGGGCTCGAACCCGCAGTGCTGTGGCGCCCTCGGCAGGTGGCCCGCCGACCGGTAGGTCGCTGCGCGCGCGCCCGGAGCCGGAGCTGACGTCCAGCTCGGCCATGACACCGGGGTGGATCCCCACTCGCAATTGCCCCGAGCCGGTCGTGAGATCGAGACCGCCGGCCCAGGCGTCGACGATAGTGAGGTCACCGCTGCCGGTGCGGGCGTTCACGTCATGCTTGACCGCCCCAAGCCGGACATCGCCCGAACCGGTCTGCACCGAACCGGCGCTCTCAGCGCCCTCGACGCTGGTGACCTCCACCAGTCCCGAACCGGTGCGCACCCGCAGCCGGCCGAGCACCGTGCCCAGCCGCACGTCGCCAGAACCGGTGCGGATCTCCGCAGCGCCGGTGCACCGCTGCGCCCGGACCTGGCCGGATCCAGTCGTGGTCTCCAGCCTGGCGGCCTCGCCGGCGACGGCCACGTCCGCGGACCCGCTTCGAGCGGTGATCGACGAGCCCGATGGCGCGCTCACCTCGATGATCAGTGGCACGGTGCGCAGGGGAAACTCTCGCGGGGTGCATACGGTGAGCCGCCCTCCAGCGAACTCGATCGCCGTGCGACGCACTGCCTCGGCGGCCAGCTCGCTCAGTGGTACCGCACCGGTCTGTTCGCCCAGCCAGCTCAGCAAGCCGTTGATCCCGACATTCCACGGGGGTTGGCCACTCGAACCGGGGCGGATCTGCACGGTCACCTCGCTGGCGGCAGCGTCTTCCACCAGGGTGATGTCCAGCCGTCCACCATCGAGCTCGACTGAGACGTCGATCGGTCCCTGGCACTCAAAGCTCTGTTGTCGAACCACCGACACGTCGGCGTCGTCGTGTTCCACGTTGTCTCCTCAACGAGATCGGTCAGCTCTGCGAGGTTTCTCAGCCCTGCACCCAGCCCTGGACCCGATTGCGGCCGCGGCGATCCCCGGGGGCCCACCGCGGGTCCTTCCACGGCTCACCGCGCAGCGCGCCGGCCACGGCTTGCGATACCCAGGCGTTCAACGACACGCCCTGCTCGGCAGCGGCTCGCTCGGCCTGGGCCTTGACCTGGTCGATCAACCTCAAGGTCATCCGTCTGATATCGCCACTGGCCTCGCCGAACGAAGCCCCACCGGGTTCGAACGGCGGTGGTGGGCCATCCGTACCCGGCCGGTTGGGATCGTGTCCCGAAGCGCTGGACCTGGTGGCATCAGGCCCGGACTCCGATGGCGAGCTGACCGCGACCCGCACATCGCGGCCGTCCAGGCGGACCTCCACGACTCGGTCCTCCAACGCTGCGGTGACCTCCGCGGCGAGGTCGGACAACGCATTCATGATGGCCAGGCGGGCTGCGGGTTCCACTGCAACGCCCAGTACCGCGGCAGTGTGCCGGGTCTGTTCGTCGCCTGCGGAGGCGGCGGCGGTGAGGTCTTCCCGCAGTTGTGCGACATACGGCGTGAGATCCATGACATCAAATATGACGTCAACTGTGACGTCAGTCAAGACGCCATTTTGGTGTCGCAGTTAGGCTGCGGCGCGTACCGGGGAGCCCGAGTCGAGATGAGGAGTGGTGACCGTGAGCCAACCTGACGGAGTTCGCGCCGAACTGAGCTCCGACGGCGGGAATGACCTAGGTGTCAACACCGTGCCGATGCGGGTCCAGCTCGTCGCCAAGACCGAGTTCTTCCCGCCCGCAGATGTTCCGTGGTCCACGGACGCCGACGGCGGCCAGGCACTCGCGGAGTTCGCCGGCCGGGCCTGCTACCAGTCCTGGCGCAAGCCGAATCCCACGACCGCCACGAACGCCGGCTACCTGAGACACATCCTCGAGGTCGGTCACCTGTCGGTGCTGGAGCATGGCACGGTCAGCTTCTATCTCACCGGTGTGTCGCGGTCCTTGACCCACGAGCTCATCCGGCACCGGCATTTCTCCTATTCACAGCTGTCTCAGCGCTATGTGCCCGAGCGAACCGCCGCCATGGTCGAGCCGGACGTCATCGCAGGCGACCCCGAGCTCCACCAGCGCTTCCACGCCGCAGCCCGCGCCAGCCAGCAGGCCTACAACGACCTGCTCGCCGGGTTGGAGAAGCACTTCGCCGATGAGCCCAATGCCACGCTGCGCCGCAAGCAAGCCCGCCAGGCGGCCCGATCGGTGCTGCCCAACGCCACCGAGACGCGCATCGTGGTGACCGGAAACTACCGAGCCTGGCGGCACTTCATCGCGATGCGTGCCACCGAACACGCCGACGTGGAGATCCGCGCCCTGGCTGTCGAGTGCCTGCGCCAGCTGCATAAGGCCGCGCCCAACGTGTTCAGCGACTTCGAGATCTGCGCATTGCCCGACGGTAGCGAGATCGCCACCAGCACGTTCGTGTCCGAGGGCTGAGTAGCGTTGCAGCTATGGATCTGGACGACGCACGGGCGGTGATCGCCACGCAGCACCACGCGGTGCTGGCGACTCTGCGCCGGGACGGCACCCCGCAGATGTCTCCGGTGCTAGCAACCGTCGACGGCCAGGGCCGGGTGGTGGTGAGCAGTCGCGAGACGGCGTTCAAGGTGCGCAGTCTGCGTCGGGATCCGCGAGTGTGGCTATGCGTGCTGCCCGACGGGTTCTACGGCCGCTGGATCCAGGTCAGCGGTTCGGCGCGAATCGTGGACCTGCCCGAGGCGATGGACGGACTGGTGGACTACTACCGGCGGATCTCCGGTGAGCACGCGGACTGGGGCGACTACCGGGAGGCCATGCAGCGTGAGGCTCGGGTGCTCCTGCAGATCGAGCTGGCATCAGCGGGGCCCGATCGGGAAGGGTGACATGCGGTGGGGGAGATGACTCTCGCGGCCGGCGAGCGGCGCGAGTTGTGTGATCTGATGGATCAGCTGGGCCCGGACGCCCCGACGCTATGCGAGGGGTGGGTGACCCGCGATCTGGCAGCACATCTGGTCGTCCGTGAGCGCCGGGCAGACGCAGCGCCCGGGATTCTGCTACCGGTGTTCGCCGGCCACACCGCTCGAGTGCAGCGCAGTGTGGCTCAACAACCCTGGGCCGACCTCGTTGATCTGGTCCGTAACGGGCCGCCGCCGTGGTCGCCGTATGGACTGCCCGGGTTGGGCGACAAGATCAATACAATGGAGTTCTTCGTTCACCACGAGGACGTCCGCCGAGCCCAAACGGGATGGGAACCGCGTCCTGGGGACCCTCGACGCGCCGCAGCGTTGTGGGTCCTGCTCGGCCCAGCAGCTCGTGTGCTGTACCGGCACTCGCCGGTTGGCGTCGTGCTGCGCACGCCGGACGGGCTCGAGCGAACCGTCAGGGGCGGGGCCCGCTCGGTCACTCTGGTTGGTGCGCCCGAAGAGCTGACGTTGCACGCCTTTGGACGAGCGCAGACGGAGGTTGACATCGACGGTGATCAGATGGATGTGGCTGGTCTGCAGGGCAGTCGGCGAGGTCTGTAGCGGGTTGATACACCTCGGCCGACGAGGGTTCCGGCATTGACGGGTAGCGTCCTGCGACATGACTACCGCGCCGACGTCTGCGTCTGGCCAGCCCTTCGGCCGGGTGCTCACCGCCATGGTCACCCCGTTCACCTCCCGAGGTGAGCTGGATCTGGACCTTGCCCAGAAGATCGCCTACCAGCTGGTAGAGCGAGGTTGCGATGGTCTGGTCCTCAACGGCACCACCGGCGAGGCGCCGACCACCACGGACGCCGAGAAGGCGAAGCTCGTGCGGGCTGTGGTGCAGGCGGTCGGTGACCGGGCTGCCGTGGTGGCCGGCGCGGGAACCTACGACACCGCGCACAGCGTCACACTGGCCCGGCAGGCGGAGCAGGCCGGCGCCCACGGTCTCCTGGTGGTCACCCCGTATTACTCCCGGCCGCCGCAGACCGGTTTGATGAAACACTTCGTCGCCGTCGCGGACGCTACTGACCTGCCGGTGATGCTCTACGATATTCCGCCGCGCTCTGTTGTGCCGATTGCGACGGAGAGCCTGTACCGGTTGGCCGAACATCCACGGATCGTCGCGGTGAAGGACGCCAAGGGAGACCTCGG
>DASYMC010000364.1:0-1516 GCA_036009255.1 Pseudonocardiaceae bacterium | reverse complement strand
CCCTGGTACGCCTCACCCTTGGCTGACGGCGGGTACGACGTCTCGGACTATCGGCAGATCCATCCCGCCTTCGGTGACCTGGATGGCGCCGAAGCGCTGATTGCGGAGGCACTGGCCCTTGGCATCCGCACGATCATTGACGTGGTGCCGAATCACGTCTCCAACGAGCATCCGTGGTTTCGAGAGGCCCTCGCGGCGGCCCCTGGCTCGCCGGAGCGCAAGCGATTCTGGTTCCACCCCGGCGTCGGTCCGAACGGCGACGAGATGCCGAACCACTGGATCTCCAATTTTCAGGGCGACACCTGGACCAGAACTACCCAGCCAGACGGAACGCCAGGCGAGTGGTACCTGCACTTGTTCACGCCGGAGCAGCCAGACCTCAACTGGGAGCACCCGGATGTGCGGCGCGAGCACGAGGACATCCTCAGATTTTGGTTCGACCGCGGGGTCGCCGGGATTCGCATCGACTCGGCTGCCCTTCTGGTCAAGGATCCGGCCCTGCCAGAGGTGCCCGAGAACCCGCAAGCGGGCGAGCATCCGAACACCGATCGCGACGAGCTGCACGACATCTATCGCAGCTGGCGGCAGGTGGCGGACTCCTACCCGGGCTCTCGCGTACTCGTCGGCGAGATCTGGCTGCCAGACACCACACGATTCGCGATGTACCTGCGGCCGAGCGAATTGCACACGGCGTTCAATTTCGACTTCATGGTGAGGAGCTGGGAGGCCCCGGCGCTGCGGGAATCGATCGACGCGACCCTCGCGGCGCACGCTCCCGTGCACGCCCCGGCGACCTGGGTGCTGTCAAACCACGATGTCACCCGCCCCGTCACGCGGTACGGCCGGGAAGACTCCTCGTTCGCGTTTGCGACCAAGCGCTTCGGAATCCCGACCGATCTTGCCCTCGGCACGCGCCGGGCCCGGGCCGCCGCGCTCCTGACGGCCGCGCTGCCTGGCACGCTCTACATCTACCAGGGCGACGAGCTCGGCTTGCCGGAGGTTGAGACTCTTCCGCGGGAAATGCTCCAAGACCCAATGCACTTTCGCTCCAATGGGGTGGATCCAGGCCGGGATGGATGCCGCGTGCCGCTGCCCTGGTCTGGAAGCGCCGCTCCGTTCGGGTTCAGCGAATCGCCGACGGCCGCGCCGTGGCTTCCCCAGCCAGCGTCCTGGGCCGAGCTCACGGTCGAGGCACAGGAGCGGGACCCGTCGTCCATGCTCTGGCTGTACCGAAACGCCTTGCGAATCCGGGCAGCGATTCCCGCCCTGGTCGACTCGGAACTCGCCTGGCTCGACAGCCGTGCCGGAGTTCTGGCCTTCTCCCGTGGCGAGGAGTTCGTCAACGTCACGAATCTGTCAGACGAGCACGTATCTCTGCCGCCGCACGCCTCCGTCTTGCTGAGCTCTTCACCGCTCGAAGATGGACGGCTCCCCCCAGACTCCACAGCGTGGCTGCGCACACAGCAGTAGTCACAGGAGAACGTCAGCACCGCCGAGCGCATGCTGATTCGAAAAG
>DASYMC010000363.1:0-22948 GCA_036009255.1 Pseudonocardiaceae bacterium | reverse complement strand
GATGCACCTCGAGGCGTTCAAGCGAGTGGTCGCAGGTTCGAGTCGTGGTGCGCCACCAGTACCCATCCGACACCGTCGCCCACGCATCTCGGGCTCGGTGACCTGGTTTAGGAAACGCAGTTCAGAGGCAACTTTGGCCATAATCGAAAATGGATAGGGTGGCGACTGTCTTGCTTATGATAGCGGTATTGCGCGGCTGTGCAGTACACCCCGCGATTGGCGCATCTTCGTTACAGTATTTGCATGGCAGTGCTTGCCTTTTGCCGTGCAGGAATATACATTTGCAGTGGCGGAATAACAATGTTCCGATCGGTCGGGCGAGTAATAGAGACACCACCGTTCTCTGCATTCGGAGGTCCGGAGATGCCCGCAAGCGCATGTGAGCCACCGGTCGGATGAGTTACGCTGCTCGCCGTCCTAGGTGATTGGGGCATCACCGTGCGGTCCTCATCTGTGTCCCGATCGCGGTGGTCGTAGCTGTCGTCCCGCTGGTCGTGAGGTACCGTCGGCGTCGGCGCACTGCCCGCCCTTGGCGGGGCTCACGCACCATCGGCGGCGTCATTCCACACATGACTACATTGCCGTGAATTGACCAACAATGCCGGACCCGGCACGATCTGGAACCATTGTCCAGGTTCGATGTAGAGCCATCGCACTGTCAGTCACCCGCGACTTCAGCGCAAATTTCTTTCAGCGCAGTCACTCGGCGCGCAGCAACCGTGGCTCCTGCGTCACGTCGTGGAGAGCTGGAGTGCGCGCTCGCCGGTACATATCTGAGCGGGACTGTGGTCTGCGATCATGGGTGCGGGCCGGGTTGTCGACGGCTGAATCGTTTGCGCGCTCGCTGCGGCCTTCTTGATTCCCACCGCCTCGATGGGAATCAGCGACGGCTTGGAGATCGTCATGTCAGTCCGACACCCTGGCGGCACCGGCACCGGCGTCGAGCATGTGCGTGGGAAGGCGCACCGGCTGCTGCCGTTATGGCTGCTCATGTGCCTACGGTGCACCTGAAGGGAACACTTGCGAGGTCTCGCTGTCGCCTCCGCCCATGGGCGCAAGTTGGCGACAGGGCAGGGGAAGGACGAGCAAACAGATTCCGCCGACGCGCTCGCGCGCCGACGCATCGATGGAGGCCTGCCGTTCGCTGACCTTGCCGGCCGAGCATATATGCACCGGGGCTACTTGCACCGCATGGAGCGGGGTGAGCGGTGCCATCGGTCACCGTGGTCCGAGCCGTGGATGCCGTCCTTGCTGTGGGCGGAGTGCTGCCGATCTACGTGGGAAGCCGCGGACCGCGTGCCGCGCGCACGGGTCCGTTGACGGGCAACCAGCACAGCGGCTGGAGCTAGCCACTCGAGCTGAGGCCAGTGACGTCGGTGGCGGGCCCGATGGGTTGCTCACAGCGGTAGGTGAATATCGAGGCGTGCCTGAAGCTGAGAACTGCGTGACCTCGGTACCCAGCGGTTCTGGTCTTAAGAGCCTGATCCGTGGGGGTAGCGGCGATGATCGGCTCAGCCCTAGATCACCGTGGGACGACGGCAAGCGGCGCCCAGGCCGTTGGTGATCCCCGTACGGGCCTGGCGTAGCAGCAGTGCGCCAGCGTGCCATTCGTGCGGAGTCTGTTATGGATGTAGGTTTACGATGATCCGTGCTGGGTAGTCCACCAACTGGTTTGCCGATGAGAGGAGCCGACGATGTCCGAACCTCATACCCCCGAAACTGGCGCGCCCCCTGCCGATGAGGTGGAAGAGCATGTGGCGCAGACAGGGAACCAGGCGGACCTAGGCGCGGGTAACAAGGAGCCCGATCCGGTCACGGCTGAGAACCCTCCAAGCGACATCAGCGCGGGAGACCAAAAGAGGCCTACGGGACCGGGACCCAAGTCCGCCCCCGAAGCCGGAGCCGGAGCCGGGCGATAAGTGCCGGGCCAGACTAGCGTGGGCTAATTGCTCGTCATCTGAGTTCCTCGGATTCATGAGCGCAAGTATTGCGGGCTCCACGGGGACAGACCGTTGCCTCCGTGGAGCCCAGCAGCGGTCACCCCAGTCGAGTGACCGCCTGACGTGGAAAAGTAGCGGGGCGGCTGGCAGACAATAGGCGCGCTGCCCGGTGAAGCCTGGGAAGCGCATCTATCCCAAATGCCGGATCAGCTGCATTAGAAAGGAATGATCGCCTGCCGGCGCGGGGGCCGGTATTGTGGTGTGCCCGCCTCTGGTGCGCGCAGACCACGCCAGGTGGCACGGGCCAGGTTGGACACCGATAGTGAGTACCCGCGACGAAGGGGAGCACATCGCGCGGCTGCTCAGGCTGGAACCGTTGCCGGAGGAAGGCGGCCTGTTCCGCCGCACCTATGCCGACGAGCACAGCTCAGCGATCTTTCTCATGTTGCTCGCCCCGGACTTCTCCGCCATGCACAGGCTCGACGGGGTCGAGATCTATCACTGGTACGCGGGATCGCCGCTACAACTTTTACTGCTGCACCCGCACGGGCAGGTCGAGCGTCCGATGCTCGGATCGCACCTCGCGGCGAGGGCAACGCCGCAGATCGTCGTTCCCGCAGGGGTGTGGCAGGGTTCCAGCCCACTGGGCGAGTGGACTCTGGTGGGTACCACCATGGCCCCGCCGTTCGAGTGGTCAGCCTTTCACCTCGGTCGGCGCGCCGACCTGCTTGCGGGTTGGCCGGATGCGGCATCCCACATCCGGATCCTCACCCGGCCCTGACCTTTCTCTCCGCGCTGAAGCGGGCGGGGGATGACTACCAATCGGCTGCACTGAGACTCCGCCGTCCACGACGAGATCCTGCCCGATTATCCACTCAGCCATCGAAGAAGCTAGAAACACGCAGGCGCTACCGAGTGTTCTTGTTCGCGCTGTTCCAGCGCAGCCACGCCCTACCGAACGAGCTGCGGAACACTGATCGGTGATTGTTGCGGTCTGGCTCAGGTGGATCACTCAGTGCGGGCAAACCGGGCTACTGCGGCCGCCAGGAACCCGATGCTGACGGCGACCACGAGAATGATCTGCACCCCGATCGGCACCTGCCAGTGGTTCCAGACGATGCCCGGATCGAAGGCCGCCCGGGCTATCGGGTCGACCTGCAGCTGGTCGAAAACCACTGAGCGCAGCGGCTCGACGGCATAGGTCATCGGATTCAGGTGCGTGAGCACAGCCAGCCACGTCGGGAGACCGGACAACGGGAACAACGCGCCGGACAGGAACATCATCGGCATGATGATCAGCTGGACCATCGGCATCGCGGACTGCACCTGCTTGATCCGGGCGGCGAGCACCAGACCTAGCGCGGTGATCATAAACGCCATCAGGAACATCAACCCGATCAGGGCCAGCATCATCGGCGGCGAGTAAGGCACCCCGACCAGCCCGGCCACGGCCAGCAGGACCAGGCTCTGCAGGGTCGCCACGGTCGCTCCGCCGAGGCACTTGCCGGTCAGGATTGCCGTCGTGCTCACCGGCGCCACGAGCATCTCGCGCAGGAATCCGAACTCCCGGTCCCACACCATCGAGATTCCCGAGAACGATGCGGTGAACAGGACCGAAGTCGCCAGCACTCCCGGGAACAGGAAGGTCTTGAAGTCGACCGAGCCGGTACCGGAGCGGACGATCGAGGAGAGCCCGGCGCCGAGAACGAACAGGAACAGCAGTGGCTGCACCAGTGTGGAGACCATGCGAGCCCGGTCCTTGGTGAAGCGGATCAACTCACGCTGCCAGACCACGAACGCGGCTCTGGCCTCGTGTCGCACGCTGATCGCCGGCACCCGCACCGCGGCAGTGCTCGCCGTGGTCATGGTGCTCACCGTCCCCGCGCTAGCACGGCCAGCGGGTGCAGGACACCACCAGCGCTTTCCGCGTCGCGGATCGTGGTGCCGGTGTGGGCCAGGAAGACGTCGTCCAGGCTGGGGCGGTGGACCGTCACCGACCGGATCGACACGCCGAGCCCGGCGAACAGCCGAGGCACGAAGGACGCGCCATCGCTCACCGCAAAGGTGATCATTCCTTCGCGCACTGCCGCGTCGAGGTCGAAGCGTTCGCGCAGCGCGCCGATCGCGGCGCGGTCGTCGTCAGTGGTGATCTGTACCCGATCCTTGCCCACGGCCGCCTTGAGCCGTTCGGGCGTGTCGAGCGCCACGATCTGGCCCTCGTTGATGATCGCTATCCGATCACAATTCTCGGCTTCGTCCATGTAATGGGTGGTGACGAACACGGTGATCTGCTCGCTGCGGTGCAGCTCACGGAGGTACTCCCAGATCGACGCTCGGCTCTGCGGGTCCAGGCCGATCGTCGGCTCGTCGAGAAATAGCACCTTCGGCGAGTGCAGCAGCCCGCGGGCGATCTCCAACCGGCGGCGCATGCCGCCGGAATAGGTGTGGACCTCGTCACCGCGCCGTTCCCACAGGTCGAACATCCGTAGCACTTCCTCCCGCCGTGCCGCGGCGCCCGAGCGGTCCACACCGTAGAGCTCGCCGTGGAACCGCAGGTTCTGCTCGCCAGTCAGGTAGGTGTCCAGCGTCGGTTCCTGAAACACCAGCCCGATGTGCCGCCGGACCGCCCCTCGATCGGTGGCCACATCCCAGCCCGCCACCTGGGCCGTGCCGCTGGTCGCCGCGACGAGCGTGCAGAGGATCTTGATCGTGGTTGACTTGCCCGCCCCGTTGGGGCCCAGGAAGCCAAAAGTCTCGCCGGGCGCGACATCGAGGTCTATTCCACGCACGGCTTCAACTTCTGCGTAGCGCTTGACCAACCCGCGCACGTGTACCGCAGGTACCAGCCCTGTCCCAGTTTCGCTTGTCCTTGCTGCCACTCGCAGCTCTCCCATGGGCAATATCCTTTCTCTAACAACGTTAGAGACGCTACTCTAACGGCGTTCGAGAAACCATCGCTTTACGACGGGGGCCATGCGGTGGCGATCACCCAGGAGGACGTGGTCCGGACCGCCGTCCGGCTGCTGGACGAGGTCGGGCTCGAGGGGCTGACGCTGCGCCGGTTGGGCTGTGAGTTAGGCGTCTCAGCTCCGACGCTCTACTGGCACGTGCGCGACAAGCGTGCGCTGCTCGACCTGGTCGCCGAGGCCATCGCGGTCGACCACGAATCTCCCATTCGACCGGCGCACGGCCAACCGTGGTGGGGCTGGCTCAGCGATCGCGCGTGGCAGCAGTACCGGGCGCTGACCGCCCATCGCGACGCCGCCCTGGTCGTCGCCGGCAACCGGCCGACGCAGAACTCGCTGCCGGTGGTCGAACAGCTCATCGGCTCACTTGTCGAGGTCGGTTTCCCACCCCGAGAGGCACTGGAGTCGATTCTCACTCTCGGCCACTTCATCCTGGGATCGGCGCTGGAGCACCGGGCTGAGTTAGCGCGGGAGACAGCGACCGAAGCGGACGTCGAGATGGCCGTCCGGCTGCGGGACGCTGCGGAGTTCCCCAATCTCGCCGGGGCCCTTCGCTGCGGGACCGCATTCGACGGCGACTCGACCTTCCAGTACGGAGACTCGACCTTCCGGTACGGCCTCGCCCTGATCGTAGCGGGGCTACGCGCACGCCATACCGAGCTGACTGGCGGCTAAACGGACCGTGACAACGCCGCTCTCGGCGAAGCCTTCCTGGTGCCGGCGGACCGTGCCGTCGCTCCCGACGCAGACTGTGCTGCCGACCGCGCCTGGACGATCCAGACAATCGCGGGAGTCGATTCCAGGACCAGGAATGCGGCGAAAATGACGAGGAAGGGCATCCCCCGTACGAGACCCAGTACGCCGAGGACGATGCCCCCTGCGCCACGCAGGGTGTGCCCGATCGCCCACACCAGGCCGGGGCCGGATTGGTGCATCCAGCGCCCGGCGAGGAAGTACAGGCCAATGCCGACCACCCCGGATACCGTCAACATCGTCGAGATCTGCACTTCAACCATGGCCATGCTGCCCAGCAGCTGGGCGATCACCGGGACGCCGAACAGTGCCAACAGCAGCGTCCGCCACGGCACCACAGCGTCCACATGTTCGCGCCCCGCCGCGAGATCGACCTCCGGTCTGCGGATGCGGTCGGACGCACGACGGCTCGTCATCCACACCAGCGCGCCAAGCAGACCCAGGACAAGCCCGCCAACCAAGAACTGGACGTGGAATGACAGTTTCTTCGTTGCCATCACACCGAGTAGCAGACCACCCACAATCTTGCCCAGGTCCAGGTTGAGCTGCAGCCAGGTCAGCTGCAGGGATTGGGTGGCAGCAGGCAGATCGGTGCCCAGTATGAAAGTGGGAGCTGCGACCATCACCGCGGCAGCGCTCATTCCCATCACGGCGATGGCGAGCACGATCGACGGTGAGTCACCGGGAGACAGCGCCAGCATCACCAACCCGGCGGCCATCCCGATTACGCCCAGCACCTGCGCCCCCCGGTGCGCCCGGCGCCGTCCCGCGACTCGTCCGATCGAGGGCCCCAGCAGGGCGAACAGTCCCGCCATCGCCATCGCCACCCAGACATCGGTGGGGGTTCCGCCGCCCGAGAGCACATAGGACGGCAGCAGCACTGGCAGGAAGCAGTTGAACGCCAGCCCGAGGGCGAGGTTGGACGTCATCCACCATTCGAAGGGCCGAGCGGCATCATCGACGATGGAAACCGGTTCGGCCATGGCCCGGACATTACCTCAGCAACGACCACGAGAGGATTAGCGAGTGGGCACTCCGCAATTGTTACCTTCATTGCATCAGCCCACCGACGCCGAAGCGCTGCGATTTAAACAGCATTCAGTGACCTATCGAAAACTACGAGTGGTAACCGCGGCGTTAGCATCCCGATTGTCCGGTGTCTGCCGGGTGGCAATCTGGGCGTCACCGGAGCTGGAGACCTGCGTGGCAGTCGTGGCGGCGCTCGCGGCCGGTGTGCCTGCGGTGCCGATCAACCCGCGGCTGGGTACCCGCGAGCTCCAGCACGTCATATCCGACTCGAGTCCTGAACTGGTGCTTGCCACCCCTGGCGCCGTGCTGCCCGTGACGCTACGGGCGCTACCGCGGCTCGATGTCGATCTGCAGGCCGACCTCAATCCGCGGGCGGTGGCCGGAGCGCTGCCGGGCGAGCCGGATCCCGAGTCGCCGGCGCTGATCGTCTACACCTCCGGCACCACCGGGCCGCCCAAGGGCGTGGTGCTGCCGCGACGCGCGCTCGCCGCAGACCTTGACGCGCTGGCCGCAGCGTGGCGATGGACCTCTCAGGACGTCCTGGTGCACGCACTTCCACTATTTCACGTGCATGGCCTCGTGCTGGGCGTGCTCGGGCCCCTGCGGCTCGGCGGCACGCTGCACCATCTGGGCTCTTTCTCGGTCGACGGGGTGGCCCGGGAACTGGCCGGCGCAGCCACGATGCTCTTCGGGGTGCCGACGATGTACCACCGGTTGGCCGCCGAAGCCGAGCGAGATCCTCAGGTCGCCGCGGCCCTAGGCCGGGCCCGCCTGCTCGTCTCGGGCTCGGCCGCGCTGTCCGTCCGTGACCATCAGCGGATCGCCGTGGCCACCGGTCAACACGTGGTGCAGCGGTACGGGATGACCGAGTCGTTGATCACCTGCGCAGCACGGATCGACGGGCCGCGCCGCGCGGCCACCGTCGGGCCGCCATTGGCGCCGGTGGCGCTGCGACTGGTGGACGATGGTGGCGAAATCCTCGAAGTATCGGATGACGACACGATCGGTGAGATCGAGGTCGCCGGGCCGACGTTGTTCCTGGGTTACCTCAACCGGCCGGACGCCACTGCCCAAGTACTGCGCGAGGGCTGGTTCCGTACCGGAGACCTCGCTACTCGGGGCCCGGACGGTCAGCTACGGCTGGTGGGGCGCCGGGCCACGGACCTGATCTCCAGCGGTGGATACAAGATCGGTGCGGGGGAGATCGAAACCGCGCTGCTCGAGCACCCAGGGGTGGCGGAGGTGGCGGTCACCGGGGAACCGGATCCCGATCTCGGGGAGCGGGTGGTCGCCTGGGTGGTCACCGCCGGCGATCCGCCGCCCACCTCACGCGAACTCACGGAGCACGTCGCGAGTCTGCTGGCGCCGCACAAGCGACCTCGGGTGGTGCACTTCCTGCCCGCGTTGCCGCGCAATGACATGGGCAAAGTCCGTAAGAACGAGCTGGTGAACACCCGTCGGCTCGGTGCGGGGGAACCCCAGTAGGGTGTCCGCTTCGGTGCAGACACTTGGGGGTCGACGAGTGGGCGCAGCGCGGGCGGTCGGATTGCTGCTCGGGGTCGCTGCTGACGCGGCCTTCGGCGATCCGCGCCGCAATCACCCGGTAGCTGCCTTCGGTCAGCTCGCGGCCAGGGCCGAACGCACCTGCTACGCCGAGCACCGGATGGCTGGGTTGGTCTACACCGGCGCCTTGGTCGGTTCCGCAGCCGCGGTCGGCGGTCTCGTGGAACGAGCCGGGCGTCGGCGGGCTCTCGTGCAGACCGCCGGTACCGCGCTGGCTACCTGGGTTGCGTTGGGTGGTGCCGCACTCGCCGAGGAAGGTGCCGCGATGGCTCGGACGCTGGACGCGGGAGATCTCGACGGCGCCCGCGCCCGGCTACCTCACTTGTGCGGGCGCGACCCGGACACTCTCGATCTGGCCGGCGTGGCGAGGGCGAGCGTGGAGTCGATCGCGGAGAACACCTCCGACGCTGTCGTCGCTCCGCTGATCTGGGGCGCGATGGCCGGGGTGCCTGGACTGCTCGCCTACCGCGCGGCAAATACCTTGGACGCGATGGTCGGCTACCGCTCGCCGCGGTACCGGCGGTTCGGCTGGGCCGCGGCGCGGCTGGACGACCTGGCCAACCTACTGCCGTCTCGGGCTGCGGCCGGGCTGACTACTCTGTGCGCGCCGCTGGTAGGGGGTTCGGCCCGCGGGGCGTGGCAGACCTGGCGGCGTGATGCGGCCGCGCATCCCAGCCCGAATGCCGGGCAGATCGAGGCGGCGTTCGCGGGCGCCCTGGAGGTGCGGCTGGGTGGGCGCACGGTCTACCCGCACGGCACCGAGCACCGCCCGGTATTGGGCCATGGGCGCACACCCGACGCCGGTGACCTGACCCGAGGAGTTGAGCTATCCCGGGTTATCGGGCTCGTCGCCGCGGCACTGTGCGCAGTTCTGGCCGTGGTGGTTCAGCAGCGGCCGTATCGCTCAGCGAGGGCAGCCATCGGTGGATCGTGCGGGTCGTCGGTGTCGCCGCTATCCGCTGACCACTCCTCGCGGCGCCCTTCGGTCCCTTCCCGCCACGCGAAGTAGACCAGCCCCAGCGGGGCCATCGCGCCGAATGCGATCCACTGCAGCGCGTAGGAGAACGACGGCCCGGGGTCCAGCTGGGGCAGCGGCAGCTCGGACAGCAACCCGGGTGCGCCATCGGTCAGCTGCACATAGCCCGGCTCCAGCGGCACCCCGGTGGCGGCGCTCACGGTGCGGGTGCTCACCGCGTACACCTGCCGGTGGCCGTCGCGCTGCACCACCTCGCCGCTCTGCGGGTCCCGCTCGTCGGCTCGCAGCCGACCGGACACGGTGACCTCACCCCCAGGTACCGGAGGGTATTCGGGTACCCGCACTCCCTCTGCCGGACGGAGATAGCCGCGGTCCACCAGGATGTTGGATCCGTCGGCCAGCGTCAGGGGTACCAGCACCTCAAAAGCCGGCTCCCCTTGCACGGTGCGAAGCCGCACGACCATCTCGGCGGCGGGCAGGTAGTGCCCAGTGGTCTGAACCTGCCGCCACTCAGTGGCGCGGCTCGGCGCGGCGTGCACAGCGAGCACATCGCGGAGCGGCTGTGGGGGAGTGCCGAAGGAGTGCTCGATGGCGCTGTTGCGGTCTGCTCGCTCGGCTGCGCGGCGGAATTGCCAGGGCGCGAGCAGGGTGAATGCGGCGACGGCGAAGCAGATCACCATCGCTGTCAACGCCAGCCAACCCGGACGCAGCAGGAACCGCCACCGCATGCCACCACCGTAACCGGTGTTCACCGCAATGCCGCCCGCGCGGCGGCGGCCGCGCTCGGGCCGTAGCCCCCGCCGAACAGCACCGCGTGCACCAGCAATGGGAAGAGCTGGTGCAGCGGCACCCGCGTCTGCCAACCGGGCGCTAGTGGGGCAACGTCGGTGTAGCCGGCGAGCAACCGCTTCAGATCCGGGTAGCCGAACAGCGCGAGCATGGCCAGGTCGGTTTCCCGGTGCCCGCCGTGCGCGGCCGGATCGAGCAGCCAAGCCCGTCCATCGGAGCCGGTGTGCACGTTGCCCGACCACAGGTCGCCATGCAGACGCGCCGGTGGCTCCGCGGGCCCGGCCAACTCGCAGACCCGTTCGCAGACCCGTTGTATCGCCGCGGCGCCAGGGGAATCCAGCGCACCGCGGTCCACGGCGGTGCGCAGGTAGGGCAGTACCCGGTGCTCGGCGTACCACTGCGGCCACTGCGCTGCGGTGACATTGTCCATCGGGGCGGCGCCGATCCATGCCTGTTGTGGTCCGCCTGGCGGTGCGGCGCCGAAGGCCGGCGCACCTGCGGCATGCAGTGCGGCGAGTTGACGCCCGAGTCGCTCACTCGCGGCGCCATCCGGCGGGCCGCCCGGCACGTAGTCGGTGACCAGCCACTGTTCGTCATGTCCGTGCACGTGCGGTACCGGAGGGCCATCGGGGATTCGAAGCCAACGCAGCCCAGCCGCTTCGGCCTGGACCTGCCCAGCTGCGCCCCGTTTGGCCACCACGGTGCGCCCATCGCGCAGCTCGACCAGCCAGATGGCGCCCCGAGGCGTTGCGGCGTGCACGGCATGGCCGGTAATCGCGGCGACGGACTCCGCGGCGGTGCTCACAGCCGCTCGCGTACCCAGGCCAACAGGCCGGGCATTGCTGCGCGCACCATACTGAGCACCTCGTCGAAGCCGTACTCGCCACCGTAGTAAGGATCGGGTACGTCGAGATCCTGACCGGCTGTCCGGTCGAACGATCGCAGCAGCATCACCCGATCCGGATCGCGGATCACCCGGCGCAACGCCGTGAGATGGCCGCGATCCAGCGCCACCAGCAGGTCCGCGGTCAGGTGCTGCGCTCCGATCTGCGCTGCGACGTGTTCACTGGGGAATCCAGCGCGCCGCAGCGCCTCAGCAGTGCGCGGGTCAGCGGGATTGCCGACGTGCCAGTTACCGGTTCCAGCGCTGCTCACCCGCACTCGATGGGCCAGGCCTTCCTGGCGTAGCGCATCCGAGAAAATGATCTCAGCCATCGGGGAGCGGCAGATGTTGCCGGTACACACGAAACACACGTGATACTGCTTCGAACGACCTGAATTTCTCACCCCGCCAGTGTCGCCGAGCCCCAAGCCTCCCGGCCTCACGGATGCTTACCGCTGTGGGGACCCTGTCTGAAGCACCGATATGAGTGCTCGTGGTGGTCGCGGGATGCCCGAAGTCTGTGGACGCGCTGAGGGGCTCGCGAGGATCATCGCGTACGTGGGCGATAGATGGGGACGTGCGGGTCCGCCCGAGGATGCCTACGGCCGGGTCACCGACTCGGGCCGATACGCAACATTGCACGCAGTCGGGTGGAAGTCGCTCGACGAGCTGGAGCGTCGTTATGCCGTCACCCGGGCGACATCGACCGAGCCCGACGTGCACGGCAGCGACCCAGCGCCCGCGGTGCGGCTGGTCCCGGCCGATCCGGCGGCCGCTCCGCTGACGATGGTGTTCGACGCCTACCCAGGCTTGCTCGTCCGGATGGGCTGTCGCAGCGGTGGTCACCTGCCGGTGTGCGGGTGCGACGCGTGCGATGAGACCGTCGAGGAGTGCACCGAGCAGCTTTGCGATGTTCTGGCGGCCCTCACTCCGGGCACCTTCGGTGAGTGTGTGGTGCGTGACCATGGCTGGTGGCATGAGCGCTGGTATCAGACTCCGAGTGGTGGGTCCAGTGGACGAATCCGGATCGTCCGCCAGCAGCGCAGAGCGCTGCAAGGGACGCTTTCTGGCAGCGAGCTGCGTTGGGCGCCCTGGCCCGAGCGAGCCATCCGGTGAGCGCGCCAGCGCTCCGGATCGTCTCGCTGCTCCCGTCGGCGACTGAGATCGTCTGCGCGTTGGGCCTGGCCGGCTCGCTAGTCGGCGTGACCCACGAGTGTGATCACCCGAGCGGTGTCGACCGCAAGCCTCAGCTGACCGCCAGCCGGATTTCACACCAGACCATGAGCAGTGCGGAGATCGACCACGCGGTGCGCTCGCAGCTGGATGGGCATGGCTCCATTTACGATCTCGACGAGGCCCGGCTGAGAACGCTCGCCCCCGACCTGATTCTGACCCAGGAGCTCTGCGACGTCTGCGCGGTCAGCTACCGCACGGTGCAGCAGGCGGCGCGCAGGCTGGATACCGACTGCACCGTCGTCTCGCTGGAACCGGCCACCATCGCGGATATCTTGGCCAACATCGTTGCCGTTGGTGAGTTGACCGGCCGCAAGGCCGAAGCGGGCGCACTCGTGGACGGCCTGCGCGCCCGCATTGACGCGCTGTCGGCGGCGCTGTCCCAGGTGACTCGCCGCCCACGCACCCTGGTCCTCGAGTGGCTGGAACCGCCCTTCGCCCCCGGTCACTGGGTACCCGAGCAGGTCTACCTGGCGGGCGGTGACCCGGGTTTCGCCGCCGCCGGCGAGGCATCCCGGACGACCACTGCCACGGAGATCAGCACCTTCGCGCCGGAGGCGATTGTGCTGGCACCTTGCGGCTTCTACACAACGGACACGCTCCGCCAGCTGCCGAGGGCGCGGCTGCCCGCCGGCTGGTCGGAGCTGCCCGCGGTCAAGGACCGCAACGTGTGGGCAGTCGACGCCACCTCATACTTCAGCCGGCCAGGCCCGCGCGTGATCAATGGCGCGGAGATCCTTGCGCGCATCCTGCACCCCGATGTGGTCGGACCGCCCGAGCCGAAGCACGCGGTCCGCGTGTCACCCGAGCTGATGCGCGGCTAACCTGCGCCGCCGGATCTCTCCGTTCCCGGCTGCGGCGTCAAGCGCCGGCGCGCTAGCGTTCACGTCCACATGGATCAGCTGCTGAGTCACCATGGCGACGTCGACGCTGCACCTGGGCTGCTCGACTTCGCAGTAAACGTGCGCGGCAGCCAGGCTCCCCCATGGTTACGCGAGCGGCTGATCGCGGCCCTGGATGGGCTCGGCCGTTATCCCTCAGCTGCGCAGGACGCTGCTGCCCGCACAGCAGTGGCCGCCAGGCATGGCCGCCATCCTGCTGAAGTGCTCGTGCTCAGTGGTGTCGCGGAGGGCTTCGCACTACTGCCCGCGCTGGGATCCCGGTCAGCTGTGGTCGTGCACCCGTCATTCACCGAACCCGAAGTGGCATTGCGCCGGGCCGGCATCCCGGTCCGGCAGGTGCTCACCGACGCCGCCTACCAGCTGAGACCAGAACGGATCCCCACCGAGGCCGACCTCGTCGTGCTGGGCAATCCCACGAACCCGACTTCCGTGCTGCATCCAGCCGAGGTCGTGCGCGCGCTCGCCCGGCCGGGGCGGGTGCTGGTGGTGGATGAGGCCTTCGTCGACGCGGTCCCCGGCGAACGGGAATCGCTGGCATCCGACCAGAGCACCCCGGGTCTGCTGGTGTTTCGCAGTCTCACCAAGACCTGGGCGCTGCCAGGGCTGCGGGCGGGCTACGCGCTGGGGGCGCCCGATCTGCTGGCCCGGTTGGCCGCGCCGCGTCCGCCCTGGCCGGTCGGCACGTTGGTGCTGGAGGCGGTGCGGGTTTGCAGCGCCCCGGCCGCAGTCGCCGAGGCCGCTGCTGCGGCTGCGCAGACCGTGCGGCAACGGAAATGGATGATCCGCCGATTGGCCGGCCTGCCCGGTGTCACGATCCACCAGCCGGCCGCGGCGCCTTTCCTACTGCTGCGCGTGGCAGATGGTGAGCGGGTCCGGACTGCACTGCTCGACGCCGGCATCGCGGTGCGACGCGCTGACACGTTCCCCGGCCTGACCACTGACCACCTGCGCGTCGCGGTCCGACCCCCCGAGGTCGCTGCCCAGCTCATCGACTCCCTGCGGGCTGCCCTGTGCTGACCGCTGACGCCATCCGGAAGCGAATCGCGGTGCATACGTGGGCGGTGTTATGACGGCGACCGTGCGAGATGTGGTCGCTGCGCTGGAGGCCGCGTACCCGCCGGGGCTCGCCGCTAGCTGGGACGCGGTGGGACTGGTCTGCGGTGATCCGGCCGAGCCGGTACAGCGTGTCCTGGTGGCAGTCGATCCGGTCGCCGAGACTGTCCTCGAGGCGCTGGAGCTCAACGCCCAGTTGCTGGTCACGCACCATCCGCTGCTTTTGCGCGGGGTGCACGGAGTACCCGCCGACGACCCGAAGGGCGCCCTAGTGCACCGGCTGGTGCGTGCCGGAGCCGGATTGTTCTGCGCGCACACCAATGCCGACGCGGCCGGCCTCGGGGTGTCCGACGCGCTGGCCCATGCGCTGGAGCTGCGGGTGATCAGCGTCCTCGACCCTCGTGAGGGGTCCTCGCGGACCGGGTTAGGGCGGGTCTGCGAGCTGCCTCAACCCGAATCGCTGCGGGTGTTCAGTGACCGGGTGCGTGTCGCTCTGCCCGAGACGGCGTGGGGTGTGCGGGCCGGCGGTGATCCGCAGCGCCTCGTACACACCGTAGCGGTATGCGGCGGCGCCGGGGATTCGCTGCTCGGGCTGGCCAGCGCCGCGGGGGTCGATGCGTTCGTCACGGCCGACCTGCGGCACCACCCGGCGTCGGAACACCTGGCCGCCGGTGGTCCGGCACTGGTGGATGTCGCCCACTGGGCCAGCGAGCATCCGTGGTGCGCACAGGCCGCGGCGGTGCTCTCAGCGGCGCTCGGCGGTACGGTCGACGTTCACGTTTCGTATCGCCGCACCGATCCTTGGACGATCGGCTCGGCACAATCATCTGGGAGGCTCTCGCGGTGAACGCCGATCCCGCCGCACAACGCCGGCTGCTCGACCTGGCCGCGGTGGACGCCGAGCTGAGCCGCGCCGCGCACCGCCGCCGGTCATTACCTGAGTTGACCGAGCTGGAGGAGGCTGGCAAGGCCCTTCGGGCCGGGCGGGACTCGCTGGTGGCCGCCGAGACGATGGCGTCCGACCTGGACCGCGACATTCGCAAGCTGGAAGCCGAAATCGACCAGGTCCGCGCCCGGGAAGATCGAGATCGCGGCCTACTCGACTCTGGTTCGATCTCCTCGGGTAAGCAGCTGGAAGATCTGCAACACGAGTTGGCAACGCTACGACGTCGGCAAACTGTGCTGGAGGACGATCTGCTCGAGGTGATGGAGCGGCGCGAGGCGACCGACGCCGACCTCGAGCGGCGTCGGGCGACCCTGGCGGATATCGAGCAACGTCACCTCGAGGCGACTCGCCGCCGGGATGCGGCGCTGGCGGATCTGGAATCCACCGAGCTGCACGGCAACCAAGAGCGCGAGACCCTTATCGGCGAGTTGCCTGCTGAACTGGTGACGCTCTACGAGCGGATCCGGGCGCGTAACGGTAGCGGTGCGGCGTTGCTGCGCGGGGGTCGTTGCGGTGCCTGCCGGCTGGAGCTGGACCGTACTGCGATCGGACGCCTGCGGGAGGCATCTCCCGACGAGGTGGTGCGGTGCGAAGAGTGTGGTGTCGTGCTCGTGCGGACCCCCGAGTCCGGGTTATGACCCGACGAGTGATCATCGAGGCGGATGGTGGTTCCCGCGGGAATCCCGGGCCGGCCGGGTACGGGGCGGTGGTCCGTGACGCGGACACCGGGGAGCTGCTTGTTGAGGTTTCCGGCGGACTAGGCAGCACTACCAACAACGTGGCCGAGTATTCAGGCCTCATCGCCGGGCTCCGAGCCGCGATCAAGGAGGGTGCGGTCGCCGCCGAGGCGCGGTTGGACTCCAAGCTGGTCGTCGAGCAGATGAGCGGGCGCTGGCAGGTCAAGCAGCCGCATCTGCGCCCGCTGGCCAGCGAAGCGTCCGGGCTGGCCCGCGAGCTCGGCGAGGTCACCTATACCTGGGTGCCGCGGGCTCGCAACGCGCACGCCGATCGGTTGGCCAACGAAGCCATGGACGCCCAGGCCGGCGTCAGCCGTAAGCCCGCGATCCAGAGTCCGTCGCACTGGACCGGTGCCACTGGTTCCCCAACCCGGCTGCTGATGCTGCGGCACGGGCAGGCCGAGCATTCTGCGCAGCGCCGCTACTCCGGGCGCGGCGACCTGCCGCTTACCGAGCTAGGGGAGCGCCAAGCCGCTGCCGCGGCTGCCCGACTGGCGACCACCGACGACGTCACGGCGGTCATCAGTTCACCACTGCGGCGAGCAAGGCAAACCGCGAAATCCGTGTCCGATGTACTGGGCGTACCGATGCACGTCCACGATGGGCTGATCGAGACCGACTTCGGAGTCTGGGAGGGGTTGACCTTCGCCGAGGCCAGCGCCCGAGATCCAGATCTGCACACCAGGTGGCTCACCGATACGTCGGTAGCCCCACCGGGCGGCGAGACCATGGACGCCGTGCATCGGCGGGTGCGCAGAGTGCGTGATCAGCTGATCGCCGAGCACGGCGGTGCCACACTGATCGTCGTCAGCCATGTCACACCGATCAAGTCGTTGCTGCGGATGGCGCTGGACGCCGGCCCGTCACTGCTGTACCGATTGCGCCTGGATGTCGCATCACTGTCGATCGCGGAGTTCTATCCCGACGGCCCCGCCACAGTCAGACTCGTCAACGACACCTCCCACCTCCCCCAGCCCCCGCGCGTCGAGCCCTAGTGCCCCGCGTGTCGTGCCCCTGTGCCCCGCGTGTCGCTGCGCTGTGCCCCGCGTGTCGCCTCCTGGTGAACGGTGTGTCGGGCCCTCCTGTGCACCCTTACCTCACGAAGAGGTAGATCGACACTGCCAAGCCGACCACAACCACCGCAACGCGCAGAGCAGAGGCAGGAAGCCGACCCGCGAGCTTCGCGCCGATGAACCCTCCGACCAGAGTGGCGGGGGCGAGCAGCGCGACCGCCAGCCAGTCCACCGGTGCGCCGAAGGCGAATACGGGCACACTAACCACACTGATGATCAGTGAGAGGACGCCCTTGACGGCATTGAGCCTCCGCAGATCGTCATGGACCGTCAGGGCGAGCACCGCGATCAGCAGAACT
The DNA here is from genome assembly GCA_036009255.1 of Pseudonocardiaceae bacterium. Classification (GTDB taxonomy): domain Bacteria; phylum Actinomycetota; class Actinomycetes; order Mycobacteriales; family Pseudonocardiaceae. Next base: position 5,806 of record DASYMC010000363.1, on the reverse strand, counting down.
CCCAGTGCTCCGCCGAAGTAGCCGCCATACACGGCGCCGACGAAAACCGCAGGTAGCAGCACCGCGTACCGGTCCGGGGCACGAGATTCTGGCTCGCCGATCCAGCGAGCAAGCCACGGTTGTACGCCGAGTAGCAGGCTGGCTACCGCCACCAGTGCAGGTATCACCGCGTTGAACACCGTGGCGGGCAGCACGAGCAGCAGGATGCTGCCCGCCAGCGACCCGATCACCGCGACTCCGATGGTGGACAGCACCCGACCTCGCTGCCCACGAAGCTCCCGACGGCTGCCCAGCGCGAAACCCACGTAGCCAGGGCATTGGGCCACGGAGTTGGTGACATTCGCCGCGAGCGGAGGCAATCCGACGGCCAGCAGCGCCGGGAACAGCAGCAGCGACCCACCGCCAGCCAGCGCATTGACCATGCCGGACAGGACACCCGCGACGACCAGCAGAGTCAGGTGGTCGGACGGCACGAGGTGCCACGCTAGCCCGAGCGGAACAAGATCCGTCCTGCGGTGGCTTTGCTCAACCGAGTCATCCCTCGGTTTGCTGGTGGACGGCCCGGGTACCCGACTTCCGCGTAGTGCCAACGAGACACACAGGGTCAGGATGGCGCAGGAATTCCGCATAGGTGACAAGGTTCGCTGGCGCAGCCACGGCGGGCACTCCGAAGGTGAGGTGCTCAACAAATCACTACCGACACTGAGGCCGGGGGCCGCACGGTGCGGGCGTCCAGCAAGGAGCCGCAGTACCTGGTGCCAGTAACAAGAGCGGTGGCCAGGCCGTCCACAAACCCGATGCACTGGAGAAGATGTGAGCGGCCAGGAAAACCGCGATGCGCAGGCGGAGTTCAGCGCGGCCGTCAAACGTGACCGCCTTGGAGCTGGAGTGTTGGCTGAAGACCGATGAGTCCAAGGCGGTCGGTCAGCACCAGGACGGTGGAGAATCGGTCGGCCGTGAGTCCGGACGCCGTATCGTCAAGCTCCTGCGCCAGAGCGACCGATCCGCACCGGACGAGGAGCACATGCGCAAAGTCGTCGGTTACCTCCACCGGGCGCAACGGCCGTCCGGAGACGTCCGCGAGACCCGATGGCGCTACTTGCTGATGAATTGGGGTCACGACCCCTGCAGGTGAATTCTAGAGCGGCAGCGGTCATGTCCCTCTGCCGACGGCGCCACTCCAACCCAGGTCTGCGATGATTTATGCTAGTTGCAGCGGACGAGTTGGCCGGGCGGTCGCGTCGGGCAGCCAGCCCGTCGAGGAAAGTCCGGACTCCTCAGGGCAGGGTGGTTGCTAACGGCAACCCGGGGTGACCCGCGGGACAGTGCCACAGAAAACAGACCGCCCCGCGCAGCGGGGTAAGGGTGAAACGGCGGTGTAAGAGACCACCAGCGTCCCGGGTGACCGGGACGGCTCGGTAAACCCCACCTGGAGCAAGGCCAAGAGGCGCGCCGCCTTGGCGCGCTGCGCAGGCGATTGAGGGTGGCCCGCCCGATGCCTGCGGGTAGGCCGCTAGAGCCTGCCGGCGACGGCAGGCCGAGATGGATGACCGCCGGCCGGGACGCCGCAAGGCGCCCGGTGCACAGGATCCGGCTTACAGGCCAGCTCGTCCGCCCCACACTTCACCGCCTGTGCCTGCGGCGGAACGCCTTGGAGGTTGGCCGGGAGGAACGCTCTTGGTACTCACGATCAGCCCGTACGGGTGACTGATGATTGGCCACGCGGTGGCGTTTGCGGAGTTTTCTATCTGCTGCCGGCGCCGCTGACTGAGGCAAATTTTCCAGCCCACAACCTGTAACGGCCGAAATCACATCCGCACGAGTGGCGCCACTCTGCGCTTCGATACGACTTTAAGCAGAACCAGAAGGGTGATGATCTCGGCCAAGTCGGTACCCAACCGAGCTGAGTCTGCGAATCGTCTAGTCCTTGTCGAGGTTAACGGCATCCGGAGCGGTCCCGGTTAACCTCGATAGCTCTTCTGCCATTGTGATCGTGTGGCAGAATGTATCAATCGAGATCGGCCGATCTCCCAGGTCCATCAGTGCCTGTACCGTCACCGGATCCCGCATCGAGACGCCGAGGTCATCGGCCCAGTCCACTGCCCTTCGCGAATCGGTCATGCTGGCCATCATCCGGTTCCGCTCGTGCTCCGTTCGAGATTCTCTCACCGACTGCTGGGCGGTTCGAATCTGCGCCGGAAAGCGGAAATCGTCAATGATGCGAAGCGCCGCGGAGTCAGTGCCCAATGACCGAGCCAGCGCGTCCCGGATGCTCTGACGAGCCTCAGCCATGCTGGGACACAGGCAACGAACATGCGGTGCTTGGGCGATGTGCGCCATCCAGGCTTCACCGTCCCGTTCGTATACCGCAGTGTAAGTCTCGCTCACTCCGACCAGTCCCTCCCAATACCCGACGCCAAGACCAGACTGGCGTGAAAGCCAGCCCAGCTGACGCCGCCCAGACTACCCGGTGACCAACGGGCACCCAAGGCGTTGCACGTACTCCAGCGACCCGTGTGCTACCGGTTTCCGAACGCTGTGACAACCGGGCGGTTCACGCTGCGTATCCAAATTGAGGCCCCCACCTGCTACGGACGGCGGTACGCGCGTCGGCAGGGCACTGAATCAGTGCGCGCATGGCTGCGAAGGGTGCCTATGCGGCGGCCTTGCGGCTATACCCTGCTCCCATTCCGCTATCCGGGTGACCACCGGGCGTGGCGAGCCGGGTGCTCACAGGCAACCCTGGCATGGTCTACTCACTACCCGCCGGGCGGCCGCTCGGCGCCGAAGCATGATCAAACCCCCAGGGGGGTTGCGATGACTGCGTTGACCCTGGTTGCCCAAGGCGCCGAACTGAACACGAACAACCTGCGCACATGGATGTTGGACAACGTCATCCCGCTGCTCCTGTTGGCAGTGGCGGTACTGCTGCTGTGGCTGGGCGGAGGCAAGGGAGACAACGCCGGGGTCATGCGGCGGGTCGGAGGTGTGATCATCGCGCTGGGCGTTGTCGGGCTGGCAGTGTCCGGAACAGGGGTGAACCTCGGAACATGGATCGCCGGCCTGTTCAGCGGATGAGCGGGAGGTGACGCGAACTTGCGGATCCGCACTGATGACGATGTCTATCGAGTAGACGCGGTGTGGCTCGGTCCACCGAAGGCGACATTCCCGTGGCGGGCCCGGTACGTGTCTTGGGGCGTCGGGACAGTCATGTTCCTGGTAGTTCTCGGTGTCGAGCGTCAGCTGGGCATCGGCTTCAGCTTCTTCTCCACCGGCTGGGGACTGCTCATCACCATTGCGCTCACCAGGCTCATCGGCTCGCGTATCACCCACGAACGCCCGCTGACCGCGGTCGCCCTGATGTGGGCACACGAACTCACATCCCCAAGGAGGCTGACGGCCGCTCGTGCCGGGGCGGTGAGCGCGGCCCGGATCCGGGTCGAACGCGACCGGCCCCGACCCGGTCAACGGCCGAGCCGTCGCTGGGGCCGCGGCAGGAAGGAGCGCACGGGTGTTCGGGCTCCGACGTCCTCCCAGCAGCAGTGACCGCGACCGGCGCCCCGCGCGTGACCATGGCACTCGTGGTGGTTCCAACCGGCGCGGTCACAGACTCCCCGGGGAGTCTGAGGCCCCCGTCTACATTCCCTCCATCGCGCTGCGCTCCATCGATGGCCACTTGGTGCGTAACGGGCAGGAGGTTTATGCCTGGTACCGGCTCGCCGCTCAACGCTGGTCATTCCGCTCGGACTCACAACGCCAGGACCTGATCCACGCCATCGCCGGCCAATATGCCGAATTGCAGGGCCGGTGGCTGCATCTGCGGGTCACCGCTCGCCCGTACCCGATCCGGATGTGGGCTGAAGCGCACGTCCGCAACGCGGTGGGGCGGTTACCCGACAGCCCCGGTGCGCTGTCCTTCGACGACTACATGATCGGGGAACAACAGCAGTTACTCGGGCACTCGATGGCTGAGAAGGAGGTCTATCTCGGCGTCCAGGTGCAGACCCGCTCGATGGTGGACCGGGTCGTGGAACGAGCCGCGCCGGTGCTGCGGCGGGTATTCCCCACCGCCGTCGACGCCGAGCTGGTCGCGATCGACGCTGAGGTCGAGCATCTCGACGGCGTGATCAGCGTCGCTGGGTTGGAGGGCCGGCCGGTGACCGCGGAGGAGATGTCCTGGCTGATGCACCGCTCCTGCTCGCTGGGCCTGCCCGCGCCACGAAACCTCCCCTCGGTGCCCGGCGCCACCTGGGAACCGGAGGATCTGGCCAGCTTCACCGACGCCGCGGATTTCCACACCGAGCCATACGCGCCCACCCTCACCGTCCGCGGTCGCACCGGCTCCAACGCCGGCACCACTCGACATGTCGTGGTGCTCACTGTGGGACAAATGCACGGGTTGCAGATCCCGGAGATCGACGACCCCTGGGTGCAGCGTTCGGATCGCCTGCCGGCCGGTGTCGAATGGTCGGCGCGCATCTACGTGCGCCGGCCTGAAGAGGTCGCCGGCGAGCTGCAACGGCAGATGAACAAGGTGCGCTCCCAGGTCCGGCACTACACCGACGAGCACGACCTGGAGCCGCCGCAAAGCCTGGTCCGGCAAGCCACCCGGGTGCTGGAGATCGACGACGAGATGACCTCGGGCTTCACTGCGCTGGGCACCCGGGTGCGGTCGTGGTGGCGGGTCGCGGTCTCCGGGCCCACCGAGCGGGATGCGCTGCGGTTGGCACAGCAGCTCCTGGACCTGTACAAGCCCAAGATCGCCATCGAGCATCCGGAATCGCAGTACGCGCTGGCCCGCGAGTTCATCCCCGGGGAGCCGTTGTCCTCGGGTGCTTACCTGCGTCGCGGTTCGGTGATCTGGGCGGCATCGGCGGTGCCGACCGCCACCGCTGAGGTGGGGGACCGGCGCGGCATCCTGATCGGCGAGACGTGCACCGCGACCCGGCGCCCGGTCGCCTGGGACCCCTGGATGGCTCAGGAGATCCGGGATTCCTCCGGGTTGACCGCCCTGGTGGCCGGGCTTGGTGGCGGCAAGTCGTTCCTCGGTGGCGGCATCGTGTACAAGACTCTGCGCTCCGGTGCGTACTGGACGTTGCTGGACCCGTCCGGTCCGCTGGCCAAGCTCTGTGAACTTCCCGAACTGCGACCCTACGCGCGGCCGATCAATCTGCTCAACGCTCAGCCGGGCATACTCAACCCCTACCGGGTAGTCGCCGAGCCCGACCTGGCACATTTTGCCGACGAGGACGACCCGGACCGGGCCTGGCGGCGGGAGAAGGCCCTCACGGCCGCCACCCGGCGCCGGCTGGTGCTCGACGTGCTCACCGGGGTGCTGCCCTTCGAGGTCGCTCGGATGGCGAAGACCCGCATAGTGCTGCTGCGCGCGGTCCGCGCGGTGGGAGGGCGGCCCGACGCCCATCCGGGGCAGGTGTTCGAGATGCTGCGCCGGGATCCCTCCGAGAACCACGAGCACGCCATCGTGGTCGCTGACTTCCTCGATGAGATGCGCGAACGGATGTCGCTGCTCATTCCGGAGAAGGACGCCGACCCCTACACCGAGGCACGTGACGACCGGCTCACCGTGCTCACGATGTCCGGTCTGACCCTGCCCAAGGACAGCGTCGGCCGGGAACACTGGACCGACGCCGAATCGCTCGGCGTGGAGTTGCTCAACCTCGCCGCCTGGCTGACCCAGCGGTCGATCTACGAGCGTCCCCGCGACCAGCGCAAGGGGGTCTGGATCGACGAGGCGTTCTTCCTGTCCGAGGTGCCCACCGGGCGGGTGCTGATGAACCGCTTCGCC
>DASYMC010000362.1:0-1760 GCA_036009255.1 Pseudonocardiaceae bacterium | reverse complement strand
GATCGGATACATCGGATCCAAGGGGCGGCGCTGCCATTCCAGGACCTCCTCAAGCACCGAATCGGTGGGCTTGTCAAGATAACTGTGTAAGTAGTTGTGGCCGTTTAGGTTTGGTTGGGTATTAGAGTGGGAGGCGGTCGGGGAATTGGATCGCGAAGGCGTTGAGCGCTTCGGTCCAGCGGTAGGTTCCTGATCCTGGTGTTGATCCTCGTTTCTGGTTGATATTGCGGATGGCTAGATACAACAGCTTCATCGCGGCGGCGTCAGAGGGGAATGAACCGCGGGCTTTGGTGACTTTGCGCAGCTGATAGTTCAGCGACTCGATGGCGTTGGTCGTGTAGATGATCTTGCGGATCTCGACCGGGAACGCCAGGAACGGCACGAACTCGGCCCAGGCCCGGTCCCAGACCGCGACCGCCCCCGGAGATTTCGACTTCCACTCGGCGCGGAAGTCCTCCAGCGCCAGTTTGGCGGCGTCCTCGGTGGCCGCGGTGTAGATCGGGCGCAGCGCGGCCGCCATCTTCTTGCGGTCGGTGTAGGAGGCATAACGCATGCTGGCTCGCAGCAGATGCACCACACAGGTTTGGATGGTGGCTTGGGGCCAGACCGCGGTGATCGACTCGGGCAGGCCGATCAGCCCGTCACAGCAGACGAACAACGCATCTCGGCAGCCCCGGTTGCGCAGCTCGGTGAGCACGCCGTGCCAGAACTTGGCCCCTTCGGTCTGCTGAATCCAAATCCCCAGGACCTGCTTGATCCCGTCGATATCCACCCCGATCACCACGTGAGCGGCCTTATTGGCCACGACGCCGCCGTCGCGGATCTTGAGCCGGATCGCGTCGATGTAGAGGATCGGATATACCGGATCGACCGGGCGGGACTGCCAGGCTGCGATCTCGTCGGCCACGACGTCGGTGACCCGCGAGATCGTGGCCGCCGACACGCTGGCGCCGTAGACCTCGCCCAGATGCTCGGTGATATCGCGGGTACTCATGCCACGGGCATACAGCGACAAGATCATGTCTTCGACCTGGCCCAAGCGGCGTTTCCGTTTGGGCACGATCTGCGGGTCAAAGGTGCCGTTGCGGTCGCGAGGCACCTCCAGATCCACTGGGCCGGCGGTGGTTAACACGGTCTTGCGGCCGTGGCCGTTACGGGAGTTCCCGGAGCCGTTGCCGGCCGGATCGCCAGGCTCATAACCGAGGTGATCGGCGATCTCGACATCGAGGGCACGCTCGAGAACCGATTTGGTGATCTGAGCCAGCAGGCCCTCGGGGCCGTCGATCGGGGTGCCCGAGGCCTCGGCATCGGCCAGCAGCGCATCCACCGCAGCAGCCGGCAAAACCTGCGTCAATCTCTGGGCAGCCTCATCGCGAGAAGAATCAGAACGAGACAAAACGAATCACTCCTGTCCGGTGGCCAGCATGCCTGACCACCATTCAGGCCCAACCACTTACACAGTCAATGAGACACGCCCGCTACCTGCGACTGCGAACGTCCTTCGACGATGACGGCGGTGATGACCAAGCGAGCCTTCGACACGCACTGACGCTGACCGGCTCAACCTATTCCGATGTCTTGCGACACCCCTTCCTATGTCCTGAAACAACACAATGCCAGGGGCACCAAGTTCGTTCACAGGTCAGCGCGGTTTCCGGGCGGTTGCCCTACTCTGCGTCGCTCCTCTCTGGTCGGTCGGTGAGAAGTTTCCAGGGCTGCATGCCGAGGAGACCAGCAAGGTGCCCCTGCATCTGGACGCC
>DASYMC010000361.1:0-10611 GCA_036009255.1 Pseudonocardiaceae bacterium | reverse complement strand
CGGGCAAGTCCAACGTGGTCGACGCGCTCAGCTGGGTGATGGGGGAGCAGGGCGCCAAGAGCCTCCGTGGCGGCAAGATGGAGGACGTCATTTTCGCGGGCACGGCTGGGCGGCCTCCGCTCGGCCGGGCCGAGGTCTCGCTGACCATCGACAACTCCGACGGCGCGCTGCCGATCGACTACGCCGAGGTGACGATCTCGCGCACGATGTTCCGTTCCGGCGGAAGCGAGTACGCCCTGAACGGTTCGCCCTGCCGATTGCTCGACATCCAGGAGCTGCTCTCCGACTCCGGGATCGGCCGGGAGATGCACGTCATCGTCGGTCAGGGCAAGCTCGACTCGATCTTGCAGTCCAAGCCCGAGGAGCGCCGCGCGTTCATCGAGGAAGCAGCGGGCGTCCTCAAGCATCGCAAGCGCAAGGAGAAGGCGCTGCGCAAGCTGGAGGCGATGCAGGCCAACCTGACCCGGCTGGCCGACCTCACCGCCGAGCTGCGCCGCCAACTCAAGCCGCTGGGCAAGCAGGCCGAGATCGCCCGGCGAGCGCAGGCCGTGCAGGCGGATCTGCGCGATGCGCGGCTGCGGCTGCACGCCGATGATCTGGTGACGTTGCGGGCCGCGGTTGCCAAGGATGAGGCCGACGAGACCGCTGCCAGAGCCCGCCGAGCAGAGGTAGATCGCGCGCTGGATACGGCCCGTACCGAGCAAGCGGACCTGGAGCAACAGCTCGCTGACTCGGCGCCACGGCTTTCGGCAACGCAGGACACGTGGTACCAGCTCTCTGCGCTGGCCGAGCGGTTACGCGGCACCGTGCAGCTGGCAGTTCAGCGGGCCCGGCACCTGTCAGGACCCATCGAAGCGCACCGCCCCGGCCGTGATCCGGACGAGTTGGAACGCGAAGCCGCAGCCGCGCAGGCCAACGAGGCCGAACTGCACGCGGTGGTGGAAGAGGCGAGAGCGGTGCTATCGGCCGCCATGGACTGCCGCATCGAGCTGGAGGATGCGCTCGCCGACGCCGAGCGGGCGCACCTTGCCGCCGTCCGCGCCGTCGCGGACCGCCGCGAGGGACTGGCCCGCCTCACCGGACAGGTCGAGGCGTTGCGATCCACATCCGGGGCCACTGCGGAGGAGATCGAGCGGCTGTCCAGCGCGCTGGCTCTGGCCTGGGAGCGTGCGGAGCTCGCGCAGCGGGAATTCGACGAGCTGCAGCACCAGCTCGAGGCCCTGCATGCCGGCGAGGTGGGCCTCAACGAGCGGCACGAGGCGGCGCTCAGCGCGCATACCACGGCCGCACAGCGCAGTGCGGAGCTCACCGCGGCGCACCGGGAGGCAGAGCAGCAGCGGGCGTCCTGGCGGGCCAGGGTGGAGGCGCTCTCGCTCGGGCTCACCCGCAAAGACGGTACCCAGATGCTCCTGGCCGCCGAGCTGCCCGGCGTGACCGGATCGGTCGCCGCACTACTCACCGTGGATCCGGGTGCGGAAGCCGCCGTCGCGGCCGCGCTCGGTGCCGCGGCAGATGCGCTCGCGGTGTCCGATATGGACGTTGCAGTCGTGGCGTTGTCCTTCTTGCGCGAGCAGGATGCGGGCCGCGCCGGTCTGCTAATCGGGGGTGCACCGGCCACGGTGGAGCGCTCAAGCTGGCCGGAGTTGCCGGCGGGTGCGCGCTGGATGGTGGATCTGGTCCACCCGCCAGAGGAGCTGCGCGCCGCCCTGCACCGGCTACTGGAGCGCACAGCGGTGGTCGATGACCTGGCCGCGGCCCGAGCGCTGGTGGCGGCGCTACCGAACGCGCGTGCGGTAACGGTCGATGGCGATGTGTTCGGCGGTGACTGGGCGCACGGCGGATCAGGCCGCAGCCAGAGCGTCATCGAGGTGCAGGCCGCCATCGACGACGGCCAGGCCCGGCTGACGGAAACAGAAACACACATCAAGCAGCTGGCCGCTGAGCTCGACGGGGCCAACGCCGAGGAAGCCGACCGCGCCGAGGACGCCGACAACACCCTGGCCGCGCTGCATGAGTCGGACGCGCAACTCGCCGCCGTCGCTGAGCAGCTCGCCCGGCTCGGCCAGGCGGCCCGGTCTGCATCCGGGGAGGCCGAACGGCTGCGCCAGCAGCGTGACGAGATGGAGAAACGCCGCGCCGGTGCGCTGTCCAGCCTCGAGGAGCTGGAAGAGCGGTTGCGGCTGGCTCAGGACGAGCCCACGGACTCCGAGCTGGACACCTCCGAACGCGACGAGGCGGTAGCGGCATTGGCGACCGCCCGCAGCGAGGAGGTCGAGGCCCGGCTCGCCCTGCGTACCGCCGAGGAGCGCGCTCAAGCGATGACCGGCCGGGCTGAAAGCCTACGTCGCAGCGCCCAAGCTGAACGAACGGCTCGCCAGCGGGCTGCTGCTGCGGCGATGGCCCGTCAGCGCGGGGCTGCGGTGGCCGAGGAAGTCGCGGCGGCCGGGAAGCTGGCGTTGGGCCGCATCGAGACATCGCTGCAGCGCTCCGCCGCGGAGCGGGACGCGGTCGTCGTCGAGCGGGCGCAACAGGAGCGGAACCTGGCGCAGGTTCGCGCCCGGGTGCACGAGCTCGCCGGCGAGCTGGACAAGCTCACCGACACAGTGCATCGCGACGAGCTGCTGCGCGCTCAGCAGCGGTTGCGCATCGAGCAGCTCGAGACCAAGATCTCTGAGGACTTCGGCATCGGCTTGGATGACCTCATCGCCGAGTACGGGCCTGCCGTGCCGATCCCGCCGAGCCCCGCCGAGGTAGCCGAATACGACCTGGCAATGGAGCGCGGCGAGTTGGTCAGCCCGCCACAGCCGGCGTGCTACGACCGAGCTGTGCAGAGCAGCCGCGCCCAGCGTGCCGAGCGCGATCTAGCCCTGCTCGGCAAGGTCAACCCGCTGGCGTTGGAGGAGTTCGCCGCGCTGGAAGAACGGTACAAATTCCTGTCCACCCAGCTGGAAGACCTCAAATCCACCCGGCGTGACTTGCTCACCGTCATCGCCGAGGTCGACGAGAAGATCCTCGAAGTCTTCACCGAAGCCTTCCACGACGTGGCGCGCGAGTTCGAGACCGTCTTCACCACCCTTTTTCCCGGTGGGGAGGGACGGTTGTTGCTCACCGAACCCGACGACATGCTGACCACCGGCATCGAGGTCGAGGCCCGGCCACCCGGTAAGAAGGTCAAGCGCCTGTCCCTGCTGTCCGGCGGGGAGAAGTCGCTGACCGCGGTGGCCATGCTGGTCGCTATCTTCCGGGCCCGGCCCTCACCGTTCTATGTGCTCGACGAGGTGGAGGCGGCGCTGGACGAGACCAATCTGAGCCGCCTGATCGCGCTGTTCGAGCTGCTGCGCGACCGCTCGCAACTGATCGTGATCACGCACCAGAAGGCGACCATGGAGGTTGCCGACGCGCTGTACGGGGTGAGCATGCGCGGCGACGGCATCACCACGGTGATCTCGCAGCGGTTACGGGGTGACACGGGTTCGGCCGGCGCTGCCTGACGCGTTACGGATCACGGAATAGCTGCCTGAACCCGGCACCAAGGGCGGCGTCGCCGTCGGTCACTGTCACCCGCTGCGTGTGCAGGAGTTGCAGCTGCGAGCTTACGGCGGTGGCTTTCGGCTAGGTTTGTGCGATCAATCGTAGCGGGTCGCTCGATGCCCATTGTGTGCTCCGCGTAAATCTCCGCGCCGAGAAGCACGTAGGCTGGCTGACCGTTTCTTTCCTGAGTATCTCCCGAATATTTCCTGGGGGATTCCTGAGTGTCACTGAGCGAATCACAACGCCGGACAACCTCCAGTACCACCAGGCGTCTAACGAATGAACCTTGCGGGAGCTCGTCAAGATCCGTTAGGCGAAGTTGACTGCGATAGGGGTTATCCGGGGGTTCCCATGATCCAGCGGTCACCGGACCAGACGAATGCAGCATCCGCTGATGACGGTGATGAGGGGAATGCGGCGTGCCGACTGCATCACTTGTGGGGTGATTGTAGATATCTACAGCCAGGCGCATCGATTGTCTTCCCGGGAGAAGGTTCCAGGGCGAAAGAAAGGATGGAAACATGAGGGTCACGGAAGTCTTCAGTTTCGGTAGAGGATACAACCCCGATCCCCGTCACTTCCACGACAGAGATAAGCAACGTGGATGGTGGGGCTGGGACGATCGTCACCGTTGGCATCATTGGTCCTGGGACCGCAGGCGCGGCTGCTGGTACTAGGCACCAAAGAGAGATGTTCGTCCTGGGGCCTTGGGCGAACGCCCGGTCATTTTGGCGCTGGTTGTGATTCAGGCTCTGGCAAGAATGTCTACGGCCGCTGCGTATCTGTAACTTGATACGCCGACCACGAGGTAGGAACGGTGCGGACACGGCATCGCTGATCGTGACGGCTCCTGGTTCGGCGCGATCACCCGAGCGACTGCCGTGTCCGCCCGGGGCAGTCGGATGAGCCCGAATCGAGTCCGCTCGGCGTGCAGCCACTCCGAGCTGGGAAGCGGCTGGCCCAGCACCTGCATGTGTGCGGATCCATGTGTGCCCATCACAGTGGCGCGGGCGCAATCGCGGCGTTGCGGCTTGTCGACGCCGAGGTCGCTGACACTCCCGCCTCCTTCAGAGGCAGACGACGGTGGGACTTCGTGGCGCGAAATGTCCTTGTATGTACCCGCTGGTCGGTGTGCGTCGGCGGTTGGCTGACCAGCGGTGCTCATCAATGTTCCTGGATGCCAGGATGGTCTGGTGTCGAGCGTGATCTGGATCTCCATCGCCATCGGGGTGGCGTTGCTGGTCGCGCTGGCCGTGGGCCTGTTGCTAGCCCGCCGTCGGCGGATCAGCATTGCCGAAAAGCCAGCTCAGCAGGTAGAGGCGCCTCCAACGCCTCGCCGGTATCAGGCTGGTGGCTCGATCAGCTTCTCCGCTGGGGGAGGCGGTCCACCGGCTCCCCCGCAGGCGGCGGCTCCGCCGCAGCCGCCCACTCCGGCACAGGCGTCCGCACCGGCACCGCCGAAACCGCCTGTGCAGGAGCCACCTGCGGCACCGGAGTCACCCGCTCCCGCCCGGCCACGGGCTTCGGCGCCCGCGCCGTCGAGACCCCCCGCGCAGGCACCATCCAGGCCGGCAAAGCCGAAGCCGAAGCCGAAGCCGAAGAGGAGGCCAGCGGCGCCCGCCCCGCCAACCGATCTTGCCCCGCCGCCGGGTGTGGCGCCTGCGGCTCCGGCCAAACCGCAACCCGTTGAAGCGGCCCCGGCGCCAGCGCCAGTGGAGCCGGCGCCTCCCGAAACCGCTCCCGCGGAACCGATTCCTGCGGCGGTGGCTCCGGCCGCACCGGTGCCCGTCGAACCGGTGCCTGCGGAACCGGTGCCTGCAGAACCGGTGCCTGCAGAACCGGTGCCTGCAGAACCGGTGCCCGCAGAACCGGTGCCCGCAGAACCAGCAGGCGCGCTGGTCGAACCGATCGATGCGCCGGCCGGTCGGCTGGTGCGGCTGCGCGGCAGGTTGGCCCGTTCTCGATCAGCGTTCGGGCAGAGCCTGCTGGGTCTTCTCGGCGCGGGTGATCTGGACGAGGATTCGTGGGTGGATGTGGAGGACACCCTGCTGCTCGCCGATCTCGGCGCGGCCACTACCACTGAGATTGTGGACCGGCTGCGCGCCGAACTTGCGGCGCGCGGTGTGCGGACCGCTGAGCAGGCCCGTGCAGCCCTGCGCGATGTGCTGATCGAGGCGCTGCGCCCGGAGCTGGATCGGGCCGTGCGAGCATTGCCGCACAATGGCGCCGACGGCGCGAGCGTGCCTGGCGTGGTACTGATCGCTGGCGTGAACGGCACCGGAAAAACCACTACTACCGGCAAGCTGGCGCGCGTGTTGGTTGCTGACGGTCGCCGGGTACTGCTCGGTGCCGCGGATACCTTCCGCGCAGCCGCAGTCGAGCAGTTGGCCACCTGGGGCGAGCGTGCTGGTGCAGAGGTAGTACGTGGCGCCGAAGGCGCCGACCCAGCCAGCGTGGCTTTCGAGGCGGTCAAGCAGGGTAGCGCGAACGGGGTGGACACGGTCTTGATCGACACCGCCGGTCGGCTGCACACCAAGACCGGCCTTATGGACGAGCTGGGCAAGGTCAAACGGGTGGTGTCCAAGCAGACCGAGGTGGACGAGGTGCTACTCGTGCTGGACGCCACGACGGGCCAGAACGGGATAATGCAAGCGAGGGTATTCCGCGAGGTCGTCGAGGTGACCGGCATTGTCCTGACCAAGCTTGACGGTACGGCCAAGGGCGGCATCGTCTTTCACGTGCAGCGAGAGCTCGGCGTGCCCGTCAAACTGGTGGGCCTCGGCGAAGGCGTCGACGATCTTGCGCCATTCGAGCCCGCCGCCTTTGTGGATGCTCTGTTGGACTAAATTGGCGGCTACTCGCACACGGTGAGCCAACATCGGACGTGCATGTAACCCGGATGTAGCAAAAGGGCCACCACAGTTAACGTGGCTGAAACACAGCGTGCCTCCGGTCGAAACACCTGCTGCTCACTCTTTTCACACGTGCCACCCGATCGTGGTGCGGAGCTCGACACAGAGGAGTGAACCCGTGCCAGACACTGGTGACACTGCCTGGATGCTCGCCAGCTCGGCCCTGGTGCTGCTGATGACTCCGGGCCTGGCGTTCTTCTACGGCGGCATGGTCCGCTCGAAGGGCGTCCTCAACATGATAATGATGAGCATGTCCGCGATGGGGATCGTGGGCGTTCTCTGGGTGCTGTATGGCTACTCGGAGGCATTCGGCAACGACGTCGGCTACGGCCTGCTGGGCAACCCGTTTGAGCACTGGGGGTTGCACGGCCTGTTCGGCGGTACCTACGTCGCTACTCCTGGGGGCCCAAAGGTCGACATTCCTCTGGTGGGAACCATCCCGGCGACGGTGTTCGTCGCGTTCCAGGCGATGTTCGCGATTATCACGGTGGCACTGGTGTCGGGTGCCGTAGCCGACCGGCTGCGGTTCGGGCCCTGGCTGGCGTTCGCCGTGCTGTGGGCGACGTTGATCTACTTCCCGGTCGCGCACTGGGTGTTCTCCTTCGACGGCGTCAGTGCCCCGGTCGGCGGCTGGATCGCCAACCGCCTCAAAGCGATCGACTTCGCGGGCGGGACGGCCGTGCACATCAATGCGGGTGCCGCAGGTCTGGCGTTGTGCCTGGTACTCGGCAGGCGCCGCGGTTGGCCGCGTGAGGCGATGCGGCCGCATAACCTGCCGTTGGTGATGCTTGGTGCTGGTTTGCTGTGGTTCGGGTGGTTCGGTTTCAACGCCGGATCAGCCGTCGCCGCGAACGGCGTCGCGGGGATCACCTTCATCAACACGACTGTGGCAACCTGCGCCGCCATGCTGGCCTGGTTGCTGGTTGAGCGCATCCGGGACGGCCGGCCCACCAGCCTCGGTGGCGCCTCCGGTGTCGTGGCCGGTCTGGTTGCTATCACTCCATCATGTTCGTCGGTTTCTCCCCTCGGGGCGATCGCGGTCGGAGCGATTGCCGGCGCGATATGCGCGCTGGCGGTCAGCATCAAGTTCCGGTTCGGCTTCGACGACTCGCTCGATGTGGTTGGCGTGCACCTCATCGGCGGCCTGGTAGGCACGCTGCTGGTTGGTTTCTTCGCTACCGCGGCGGCACCCGCTGCGGTGAACGGCCTGTTCTACGGCGGGGGACTCGACCAGTTGGGGCGCCAGGCGGTGGCGGCGTTCGCAGTGATGATCTTCTCCTTCGTCGGAGCCCTGATCATCGCGCTGGTGCTGAAGTACACCGTCGGTCTGCGGGTGGACCGCGACGCGGAGCAGACCGGTATCGATGAGACTGAGCATGCAGAGGCGGGTTACGAGCTCAGCGCGATCTTTACCGGCAGCGGATTGCCGAACAGCAAGCCCGTCCCGGCGCCCACGGGTAAGGTTCCGGCCTCGGCCGGTCAGGAAGGGTGAGTGGCGATGAAGCTGGTGACCGCGATCGTCAAGCCGTTCACGTTGGAGGATGTCAAGGGCGCCCTCGAGCGCATCGGGGTGCTCGGTATGACGGTCAGCGAGGTACAGGGCTTCGGCCGGCAGAAGGGACACACCGAGATCTATCGGGGAGCGGAGTACTCGGTGGACTTCGTACCGAAGATCCGGGTAGAGGTCGTGGTGGACGAGGCGCAGGTCGATAAGACCATCGACGCGCTCGTCGAGGCCGCCCGGACGGGGAAGATCGGAGACGGGAAGGTGTGGGTCACTCCGGTGGAGACCGTAGTGCGGGTGCGAACCGGGGAACGTGGTTTGGACGCGCTGTGAGCCTCGCCGGGGAACTTGGTTGCTGGTGGGCATCGGTGCAATGGCCGGTGCCCACCAGGCGTTTTTGAAGTTGACGAAACTTGATCGTAACGTATCTGGAGGCCAGTTCACGTCGCTGAAACATCCCGTTCTAGTGGCTGAAACACATCTCGCGAAACCTCAGTAGCGAGGCCGACGGCACCAGAGCCCGCACACCACCTCGCCGCGACGTCCCGCCGCCGTTGGCGGGGCTGACGGCCAGATGGAAGGGGCGGCGATGGCTCGCTCTGGTGCCCTGCCCCGCGGCAGTGGCCCGGATGCTTCCGCGGAAGATCTTGTCAAAGCTCGAAGCGCTCTGCTCGGCGGCAATTCTCGGCATCGCCACCTGAGCGCGCCGGCACTGCGGTCAGCCTTAGCGGATCTCTACGAGCTGTGGTTAACCTCCCGGTGCGCAGCGGCGGGTGTCAGCTGCGGCACCGCGCTGGTGGCAGTCGGTGCCCTAGGACGCCGTGAGATGGCTCCGTACTCCGACCTCGACCTGGTGCTGCTGCACGATGGCAAGCGCGACGTGGCTGAGCTTGCGGACTCACTGTGGTACCCATTGTGGGATGCCCGCGTCGAACTGGACCACAGCGTACGAACGGTTGGCCAGGCGGTGCAGGTGGCGGCCACCGATTTGCGTGCCGCACTCGGTTTGCTCGACGCGCGCCTGATCGCTGGAGACGACGCGCTGTTCACCGCGATGGATACCGCTGTGCGGCGGGCCTGGCGCAGCGGCATCCGCACTAGACTGGACGAACTCGCCGAGTCGGCGCAGCAGCGCTGGTCGCTCAGCGGCGACATCGCGCACCGGGTGGAACCCGACCTGAAGAGTGGCCACGGGGGGTTGCGGGATGTGCAGCTGCTGGACGCCCTATCCGCCGGCCAACTCGTGGACCGGGCCGGATCGGACGTTCGCGATGCCCGCGACCTGCTGTTGGACGTGCGCACTGAGCTGCACCGGCTCGCTGGCCGGGGCCGTGACGTGCTCCGGGCGCAGGAGGCTGACGAAGTAGCTGCGGCGGTCGCCCTCGGTGACCGGTTCGACCTGGCCAGGCGCCTGTCCGGGGCTGCGCGCACCGTGGTCTACGCAGTGGATGTGGGGCTGCGCACCGCCCGTGCTGCTGTGCCCACCCGCGGGCGGGTCCGGCTTACCGGGCTGCGCAGTCTCGGGCGGGCGCCGCAGCGGCGCCCCCTGGACGAGGGGGTGGTCGAGCACGGTGGGCAGGTGGCGCTGGCTCGCGACGCCAACCCAGCGCGGGATCCAGCGCTGGCATTGCGGGTCGCGGCGACCGCGGCGCGAACGGGGATGCCGATCGCCACCGGGACTCTCGCGGCCCTTGCTGATACCGCTCCTGAGCTGCGCCAGCCATGGCCGCGGGCCGCCCTGGAGGAGCTGCTGTCGTTGCTGGGTGCTGGTCTGCCGGCGGTGGACGTGATCGAGGCCATGGACCGCACCGGGCTGTGGGGGCGGCTGTTCCCAGAATGGGGTGCGGTGCGTGACCTACCGCCGCGAGATCGGGCGCACGTGTGGACCGTGGATCGGCATCTCGTGGAGGCGGCGGCACAGGCAGCCCGCCTGACCACCACAGTCGCCCGCCCAGACCTGCTGTTACTCGGTGCGTTACTGCACGACCTGGGTAAAGGTCGGGGCAGTGATCACTCGGTGGTCGGCGCAGCACTCGCCGAGCAGATTGGGCACCGGCTCGGGCTGTGGCCCTCCGATGTGGCGACACTTCGGGCGATGGTGCGCCACCACCTGCTGTTGCCACATACCGCGACTCGCCGAGATCTGCACGACCCCGCCACCGCTGCGCGGGTGGTCCATACCCTCGACGGGGATCCCGTACTGCTGGAGTTACTGGTCGCGTTGGCCGAGGCCGACAGCCTTGCCACTGGCCCCGGTGTGTGGACCGAATGGCGCGCCACGCTGATATCCGAGCTCGCCGAGCGTTGCCGTGCGGTCCTCGCGGGGCAGCCTCGACCGGCACCGCAGCCGCTCACCGAAGAGCACCGTGCGCTGGTGCAGCAGTGTGTTGCCAACGGCTCCCTGCACGTGGCTGCCGACACTGAGCCCGGGGGACGGGACACGACCGTCGTCATGGTCGTGACACCTGGACGCCCTGGCGTGCTCGCGCTGGCCACCGGGGTGCTGGCGCTGCATTCGCTGCAGGTCCACTCCGCGGACATCCGGATCGTCGAGCTCCCCGAGGGTTCCGCGGCGGTGGAGCACTTCACTGTGTCACCGCGCTTTGGCCGTCTGCCTGACGTCGCGTTGCTGCGCCAGGATCTGGGGCGGGCGCTGGATGGCTC
>DASYMC010000360.1:0-2232 GCA_036009255.1 Pseudonocardiaceae bacterium | reverse complement strand
CTCCGGCCACCAGCCCGCACAGTCGCGCAACCCCACCACCCGCCGCGCGGCGTCGAAGTCGATCCCCGCCGAGCGAGGCATCGGGGCTGACCGGTCTGCGTCCTGACACGACTGTGCATATCAGGTGTGCACCGACTGCGGGGGCGTATTCCCAATGCAGTGGTGAGTCGAGGCGGTAGCGGGTGGGCAATCCGGCAGTGCTGTTTCGGCTTCGCTCTCTGGCCTGCTGGTAGTGCGGATGCGGCTGGTGACCTCGCCGACCGGGGGTACCCGGCCCGCGAGGTCACCGGTTGTCACGCCTGTGTGATCAGGTCGAGCTGGCGCAGGACGGTGACCCCGTCGTCCAGTCCGATCTCCTCGGTGATCTGGCCGTTCTCGACCTTGAGGATGGTGATGCCGGTGAAGCGCATCGTCTTGCCGGTGCTAGCTGGCAGCGAACCGATGGGCATGTCGTCGAACGCGTCGCCGGTCTGGGTGCCGCCGCCTTCCCACTGGCCTACGACGTAGTCGCCCTCGGCGATGAGGTCGGCTGTTCCCCGGAAGTTGAGATCCGGGAATGCGGCGCGGAATTTGCTGGCGAACTGGCGCACCTGCTCCCGCCCCTGGCATGGGGCGTGCAGCGAGTACTCGAACCGGATATCGGGGGCGGCGAGCTCGTCGATGACCGCTGGGTTGAAGTCCTTTCCCCAAAATTCGCTGAACCAACGCCCGACGATGGCCTTGTTCTCTTCTGTCGACATAATTGGTGCCTTTCCCGATGGTCACTGACTCGGTCGGCTGCCTCTTACCGAGGTGCCTTGTCTGGTAGACGCCAGCCACGGTCGGAACGTGAGCCCGATGCCTCGAAAGATTTCGGCGGACCCGGCCCGACGGGGTGGATGAGCCACTGCTGTGAGAGCGGGGTCACACCGTTCGGCCTTGTGCTGGAGCGCGCTCCAGTTTTTAGCGTGGTGCCATGACCAGCGCGGAACGCCTCGATCACGCGCTGACGATCACTGAGGTCGCGCAGCGGATCGGTTTGTCGATCGACACGCTGCGCTACTACGAGAAGGCGGGGCTCATCCAGCCGGTTGCCCGCTCGACAGGCCGACATCGTCGGTACCGCGCTGAGGACCTGGATTGGATCGAGTTCCTGTTGCGGCTGCGGGCTACCGGTATGTCCATCGCGGACATGCAGCGGTTCGCAACGCTGCGTGCGCAGGGCCCAGCCACCGTCGAAGCACGACTTGCCCTGCTGCGGGAACACCGGCGGCAGTTGATCGTCCAGATCCACCAGCTGGAGACCAACGGGCAAGCGCTGGACATGAAGATCACTCACTACGAGAACCTGTTGGAGGAATCATGAACCGCGAGGAACGCCAGTCCCACGGGCTGCGGGTGCTCAAGGAGATCGACGGTGAGGCCGGTCAGAAAGTGATTGACGGCCTGGCTGATGTGGCCCCAGAGCTGGCCCACCAGATCATCGCCTGGGCCTTCGGCGACATCTACGCCCGGCCCGGCCTCGCCCCCCGCGACCGGCAACTGGTCACTCTGGGCATGCTGACCGCCCTCGGCGGCGCGGAACCCCAGCTCGAAGTGCACATCAACGCCGCGCTCAACGTCGGCTTGACCGCCCAGGAGATCGTCGAGGCGCTGCTACACGCGGCGGTCTACTGCGGGATGCCCCGCGCGATCAACGCGACGTTCGTGGCCAAGAAGGTGTTCACCGACCGCAACCTCCTACCCATCACGGCGTGAGTTGGTCTCAGCGAGCGAATGTACCGGCGAAATCGCGAACCAGATGCTCAATCGGAGGGCGGTCCCTCGCGGCGCCCTGGTGATGCGTGGGTGTGACACCGTCCTCCCAGCCGATCATGGGGATCAACATGGGTCCCGGAATCGTGACCTTGAAGGGACGGTCCGCATGCTCCCGGAGGAAAGCTGCCTCGCAGGAAGCGATCCGGTCGCGAGCGCGCTGTCGATCCTCGACCACACGGATGTTGGGTGAGGCGGCTTGTGACCCGCCAGACGTTTGGCCAGGACGCGCCCCGGGCGAATCCGCCGACGGCATCCATGAATCCGGTAATGAAACCGGTCCGGCGGTACTCACCGTCCGTCAGGACGTCGATACCAGAAGTCTTCTGCCTCTCGATCACGTCAATGATCGCCTATCCTGCGCGGCGCGCAGCCCGGCCAAGTCGAGCTCACCAGCTTCATACTGTGCGGCGGCTCTGAACAATTCGACCGGGCGGA
>DASYMC010000359.1:0-2140 GCA_036009255.1 Pseudonocardiaceae bacterium | reverse complement strand
AGGGACAAACCTGCTGGATAACCCGCGCGCCTTGTATGCCCGCTGCACATGACCAGCACACTGCCCGTCCAGGATGAGCCGCCGATGAGAACAAGCTGAGGACGAGCACATGAACCAGATGGGCCGTCACCCGACCTGCTGCCGCGGCGCCACCGGTGATGTTCTCATCGTGTTCTCATCAGGCGTCCCTAAGTTGGTGGTGTGCGGGTGTTGGTGGTCGAGGATGAGCTGCGGATGGCCGCGCTGCTCAAGCGGGGGCTCCAGGAGGACGGTTACGCCGTCGATGTAGTCGGCACGGGAACCGACGCGGTCTGGCAGGCCAAGGAGCTCAGCTACGACGCGGTGGTGCTGGATGTGATGCTGCCCGGGCTGGATGGGGTGGAGGTGTGTCGGCGGTTACGCGGAGCCGGGCGCTGGATGCCGATCCTGATGCTCACCGCCCGAGACGCCATCGAGGACCGGGTGCGGGGCCTAGACGCCGGTGCCGACGACGACCTGACCAAGCCGTTTAGCTTCGCCGAGCTCTCGGCCCGGATGCGGGCACTGATCCGCCGCGGCGTCGTGAAACAGCCCAGTGACCTGCAGGTGTCCGATCTGCGGCTGGACCCCGCCACCCGGCGCGCCTGGCGCGGCCAGGTGGAGCTGGAGCTCTCAGCTAAGGAGTTCGCCCTGCTGGAGCTATTCCTACGCCATCCTGGGCAGGTGCTGACCCGGACGCGGATTCTGGAACACGTGTGGGACTTCGCCTACGACGGGGTGTCCAACATCGTCGACCAGTACGTGCTGTACCTGCGCCGCAAGATCGACCGCCCCTTCGGCGTGGAGCAGCTCGAAACCGTGCGGGGAGCGGGATACCGGCTGCGGGCAGAGCCCGCCACGGTCGGGTCGCGGTGACGGCCAAGCGGCCGCGGTAAGGACGCGGCCATGCCGTTGCGGCTGCGGTTGGCGGTGCTGTTCGCCCTTGGCACCGCGGTGGTGATCGCCGCGGCAGGGTTGGCGTTCGTGCTGCGGCTGCGGGTGGGCTTGGATGCCTCGCTGGACCCCGGGCTGCGCACCCGCGTGCAGGCGGTGGCTGAGGAACTGGGCGCGGATGGGCCACTGCGGCTGGGTCCCACCGAGGGGATCGTCCAGGTCCGCGCCCTCGATGGCCTCCTGCTCGCTTCTTCACCCCAGGCCGGTACCGCGCCCTTAATCGACGCCACGCAATGGCGACAGGCACTGGCCGGCGAGGTGTCGTTCACCACCACGGTGTCTGGTGATCGCAGCCGGCTGCTGGCCACCACCGTCCACCTCCGGAACGGGCAGCGCGTGCTGGTGGTAGCGGGCACCGGCACCGATGTGTCCGACGACGCGGTCGACGACGTGCAGACCGCGTTCGTCTTGGGCGGTCCACCCGCCGTGGTGCTAGCTGGTGCGGGCGCGTGGCTGCTGGCCGGTGCGGCGCTGCGGCCGGTGGAGCGGATGCGCCGCGAGGCTGCGGACATCAGCGACCGGGATACTGGCCGGCGCCTGGCGGTGCCGTCCACCCATGATGAGATGGCCGCGCTCGGTAGCACGATCAATGGGCTGCTCGCTCGGTTACAGGGGGCGCTGGCGCGGGAGCGCAGCTTTGTCGCCGATGCCAGTCACGAGCTGCGGACCCCGCTGGCGATCTTGCGTGCTGAGCTGGAGCTCGCGGCTCGTCCCGGCCGTAGCCGCGACGAGCTGGTCGAGGCGGTCAACCACGCCGGGCACGAGACCGATCGATTGATCCGGTTGGCCGAGGATCTACTGTTGCTGGCCCGCGCGGACAACGCCCAACCCTTCCTGCAGCCGCTGCCGCTGGTGTTGCCCGACCTCCTCAGTGCCGCCGCCCGCGGAGCGGGTGCCCGCCCGGCAGCGCGAGGGGTAACCGTGGCGGTGCACAGCCCTTCCGGACTGACCGTGATGGCCGACCCAGACCGGTTGCGCCAAGCGCTGGACAACCTGCTGGACAACGCCAGCCGGCACGCTCCCGCCGGCAGCGTCATCGAGGTGAACGCGACCGCGAACGAATCGGGAATGATCGCGATCGAGGTCGCCGACCGTGGACCCGGTTTCCCCGTGGAGTTCCTGCCTCACGCGTTTGAACGCTTCCATCGCGCTGAGGCGGCTCGCACCC
>DASYMC010000358.1:0-7623 GCA_036009255.1 Pseudonocardiaceae bacterium | reverse complement strand
CAGGTTGACCTGGCATGGCGCTCGGTGCAGGCTGGCTTCACCGTGGTGGAGGTGCCCATCGTGTTCACCGAGCGCGAGCAAGGCCGATCGAAGATGACCGGCACCATCGTGCTGGAGGCGCTGTGGCGGGTAACCGTCTGGGGCGTGCTACACCGCGTGGCGCACCTGCGTCGCCGAGCAGTAACTGATACGGCAACCAACGCCACGCGGGCCAGCTAGTCCCCGAGCCTGCCTGAAAGTAGCCTCGATCAGGCCGAGCGGGAACGACGACCTCGCAGCTCCGTCAGCCGCTCGTCCAGCAGTTCTTCCAGCTCAGGAATGCTGCGGCGCTCCAAAAGCATGTCCCAATGCGTGCGCGGTGGCTTGATTTTCTTCGGCTGTGGCTCGACACCGTCAAACAGTCTTGACTCGTTGCCGTGCAACCGGCACTCCCAGCTGATGGGTGGCTCGGCATCGTCGGCGAACGACACAGTAAACTCGTGGCCCTTGGGGCAGGCGTAGATCACCGGCCGTCGAGGAGCAAGGTCATGGTCTCGATCGGTCTCGTAACTGACTGTTCCGAGCCTGCTACCACGAAGAACGCGGTCGGCCATGGCGTCTCCTCTCTCCGGGCCGAGGACCGTGGGTCCCCGGGATCCAGCTCACCGGGTGTAACGCCGGGAGCGGCCCCGACGTTCCCGGACCATGGGCCAGATCCGGGCCGGTGACGTTTTTACCGTTAAGCAACCGCTGAGTCGCACCTGCGCGCAGGTGTCCGACCAGCATGGCCCACACTGGGTGAATCGAAGCGGCAATGTGACGCGTTACCTCACTGGAGGTGCATAACGTCACTCTTCTGGGTGGTAACCGCTACGTCCGTCTGGGCAGGGGTAGCTCTTAGACGATCGCTGGCCCCGGATTTCCGGCCGCACGGATCGCCCGGCGGATCGGGAGTAGCGAGATCAGGATGAAACCGATGATGAAGAACGCCACCAGGGACAGGATGGCAGGGCGGAACGACCCGGTCGCTGCTCCGATGGCGCCGAACAGTAGTGGCCCCACCGTGGAGGTGGCCTGCTCGCCGATTTCGTACACCGAGAAGTATTCGGCCTCCTTGCCCGCCGGCACCAGCTGGCTGAACAGCGAGCGGGACAGCGCGTTGGTGCCGCCCAGCACCAGCCCGATGCCCACCGCGACGCCGTAGAACTGGAGTTGATCCCCGGCTCGGATGAAATACGCCGCGGTGATCACGCCGATCCACACCACCAAGCTGCCCATGATTGTGCGTTTGGCGCCGAACCGGCGGGCCACCCGACCGTGCAGCAACGCGCCGATGAACGCCACGAACTGCACTAGTAGCATCGTGCTGATCAGCGTGCTGCTCGCCAACCCCAATTCCAGGTCACCGTACTGGCCGGCGACGCTGGCCACCGTGCTGATCCCGTCGGTGTAGATCAGGTACGCGGCCAGGAAAACCAGCGTCAACGGGTAACTCCGGGCACTCCGTAACGTACCGGCGAGTTGCCGGAAGCCGCCGGTCAGCACCGATAGGCCCCGCTCGTTGCCCTGTGGAGGCTGGTAACTACGCATCCGGGCCAACGGAATGAGGGTGAAGCAGGCCCACCATAGCCCGGCGGTCACAAAGCAGACCCGCACCGCGGCTGACTCGGACAACCCGAGCGCATCCCGTTCCAGATAGGTGGCCAGGTTGAGGGCTAGCGCGACACCGCCCCCGAGAAAACCGAAGGCCCAGCCACGGGAGGACAGCCGGTCGCGCTCGTCGGGAGTCGCGATCTCCGGCAGCACCGAGTAGTAGATCACAACCGAGGCGTAATAGCCGGTGGTCGCCACGATGAACAGCACCACGCCGAGTCGCCAGTTGGTGCCGGTCACCAGCGCGAGTAGCACGGTAGCGCTGGCTCCAGTGAAGGCGAAGAACCCCAACATCCATCGTTTGTGCTGGGTGCGGTCCGCGATCGCACCGGTCAGTGGAAGCACCAGTACCTGCAAGAGGGTGGATCCCGCGAGCAGGTAATCGAACAGCGAGCCGACCGGGAATTCCAGTCCGAACAGCGAGATGTTGCAGTCGATCAGGGCGTTACGGGTCGGGCAGGTCTGACCGGCGGCTAGTGCGTCGCTCTTCGCCACCGTCGTGAGGTAGAGCGAGAAGAACACGGTGACGATCGAGGTGGGAAACACCGAGTTTGCCCAGTCGTACCAGCACCAGGCGTTCTGGTCGCGGCGGCGATCGGGTTCGGTCAACGGGACCCTGTCGCGGGCTGCACCATCGGCCCGCTCATCGCTGGCGCTCTCCGGGCCATGCCAACCGGGCGCGCAGCACGTCGCGCAGCACGTCCGGCCGGTCGGTGATCACCCCGTCCACGCCGAGATCGAGCAGCTCCCGCATCTCCGTGGCCCGGTCCACCGTCCAAGCGTGCACCTCCATCCCGAGGCGGTGCGCGTAACGAACCAGGGCGCGATCCACTACCGGCATCCCGCACC
Organism: Pseudonocardiaceae bacterium; assembly: GCA_036009255.1. Classification (GTDB taxonomy): domain Bacteria; phylum Actinomycetota; class Actinomycetes; order Mycobacteriales; family Pseudonocardiaceae. The sequence continues at coordinate 5,142 of DASYMC010000358.1, read as the reverse complement.
AGCGGACCGGCAGTTGGGCCAGCTCGCCGCGGATCAGTGTCACTCCGGGCCGACTCCGCACCCGGTGCGACAACGGCAGCGGCGGCACCGAGCGCAGCCGCAACGCTGCCGCGGAGGCCGGACCCATCGACGTCAGGAGCTGAGATCCGGCCACCGCACGCAACCGTTGCAACCGTGATTCGGAGAACGACGCCAGGCACACCCGACCCCATCCGCCGGTGCGCCGCAGTAGCTCCAGCACCGGCGTGACAGCCGCGGCGGCCTTGACGTCGATGTTGATCAATGCATCCGGTAGCTCTTCAAGCAGGTCTGCCAACCGGCAGACCTGCTCACGGCCACCGACCCGCGCGGTGCGCACCGCCGCCCAGTCCAGCCGTCCGATCTCTCCGGAGCTGTCGGTGGTGCGATCCAGCGTGGAGTCGTGCATCACCACGACCACGCCGTCCCGGGTCGCATGGACGTCGGTCTCCAGGTAGCAATACCCCTCCGCGGCGGCGCGACGGAACGCAGCTAACGAGTTCTCCATGCCGGCAAGGTCGCCGAGATGCCAACCGCGGTGCGCGAACGCGCGCGGGAAGGGTCCATCCAGGAATGGGTGTGAGGGCAGGGCCACCCCGGCAGTCTCCGGAACTTGCGCTGGAATCGCTACAAGCATCCATGTGACCCTTGACAGGTGCCCTGCAACCGCGACAAGCATCCATGTGACCGTTCGCGAGCGGGGTGGGGGTGGTGACGACGGGCGAGGGCGGCGGGTTGGGCGTGCTGGCTGCGGAGATGATCGCATTGCTGGGGTCACATGCGGTGATCACCGATCGGCAGCGGCTGCGTACTTACGAGTGTGACGGGCTGGCGCAGTACCGGGTGGTGCCGGGTCTGGTGGTGCTGCCGGAGTCAGCCGAGCAGATCGCTGGGGTGGTGCGGGCCTGCGCCGCTGCAGAAGTGCCGTTCGTGGCCCGCGGCTCGGGTACCGGGTTATCCGGAGGGGCGCTGCCGCATGCCGAGGGGGTCCTTATCGTGACCTCCCGGATGCGCCGAATCCTGGAGGTTGACGTCGCCAATGAGCGTGCGATCGTCGAGCCAGGTGTGATCAACTTAGACGTGACCAGGGCCGCCGCTCCGCACGGCTGGTACTTCGCACCCGACCCGTCCAGCCAGCAGATCTGCTCGGTGGGCGGCAACGTGGCGGAGAACTCCGGTGGGGCGCACTGCCTCAAGTACGGGTTCACCACTCACCATGTGCTCGGCGCCGAGGTCGTCACTCCCGATGGCGAGCTGGTGTGGTTAGGCGGCACCACCCGAGATACACCCGGTTACGACCTGCTCGGCGCGTTCGTCGGCAGCGAGGGCACCCTCGGGATTGCCACCAAGATCGTGGTGCGGCTGCTGCGAGAGCCGGAGTCGGTGCGATGCCTGCTCGCCGCTTTCCCCGGAGTGGACGAGGCAGGTACCGCAGTGTCCCGGATCATCGCCGATGGCGTCACCCCAGCGGCGATCGAGATGATGGATGCGCTGGCGATCGAGGCTGCGGAGGCCGCCGTGGCCTGCGGTTATCCCGAGGGTGCCGGTGCCGTGCTCATTGTGGAGTTGGACGGCCCAGCCGCCGAGGTAGAACATACATTCGCGGCGGTACACCGGCACTGCACCGATGCGGGCGCCTCCGAGATCCGGGTCGCCCGGGACGCCGCGCAGCGCGCATTGTTCTGGAAGGGTCGCAAGTCCGCGTTTGCCGCGGTGGGGCGCATCAGTCCGGATTACATCGTGCAGGATGGCGTGATCCCCCGAACTGCACTTCCCCAGGTGCTACGCCGCATCGCCGAGCTGTCAGCCGGCACTGGCGTGCGGGTGGCCAACGTGTTCCACGCCGGCGATGGCAACCTGCACCCGCTGGTGCTCTTCGATGAGGCGAAACCGGGGGAGGCGCAACTGGCGGAGGAGGTCTCCGGCGCGATCCTGGACCTGTGTATCGAATACGGTGGCTCGATCACCGGTGAGCACGGCGTGGGAACAGACAAGGCGCGGTACATGCCGCGGATGTTCAGCGACGATGATCTGGACACCATGCAGCGGATGCGCTGTGCCTTCGATCCCGCTGGCGTGTGCAACCCGGGCAAGGTGTTTCCCACCCCCCGGTTGTGCGGTGAAGTTCCTGGCAAACGCAAGGGCGCGCACCCGCTGCAGGCCGCCGGCTTGGCCGAACAATTCTGATGGCCGCCCCCAGCCTTGACATACTGCGCGTGGCCTGCGCTGATGTGACTGAGGCCACGCCCGACGACACCGTGGACGGGGTGCCGGCGCGCTGGGTGGCACGGCCGGGCAGCACCGAGGAGATCTCAGCGGTGCTGCAGGCAGCGGCTGGTGGGGGATTGCGGGTAACCGCCCGAGGCAGCGGCACCCGGCTGTCCTGGGGTATGCCACCAACGGACCTAGACCTGATCATGGATACCAGCCGGATGAGCGCGGTGCTCGCCTATGCCGCTGGCGACCTGGTGGTCACGGTGCAAGCCGGCCTACGGATGGCCGACCTTCTGAGGACACTGGCGGGGCACCGGCAGCGGCTGGCGTTAGACGGCAGTGACGTCCTCGGGGGCACAATCGGAGGTACCATCGCCACAGCCGCATCTGGTCCCCTGCGCTACCGGTATGGCTCGGTGCGAGATCTTCTCATCGGCATCACCGTGGTACTCGCCGACGGGACCGTCGCGCGTTCGGGCGGCACCGTGGTCAAGAACGTCGCCGGTTACGACCTGGGTAAGCTATACACCGGCTCGCTGGGCACCCTGGGAATCATCACCGAGGCGGTCTTCCGGCTGCACCCGCTGCCCGAGGCGTGCCGCTGGATCACCGTGCTGGCCCTCGACGCCACCCATGCGGCGGCAGCCATCGCTGTGATCAGGGCATCGCAGCACGACCCGGTCGCCCTCGAGGTGGACCGGCGAGCGCGAGGAGGTCCGGTGACCGTCGGGGTCGCCGTAGAGGGTGTCGCCGAGGGAACCATTGCCCGCGCCGCTGCCCTCGCGACCCTGCTCAGCGAAGCGGCCGGGGCCACCACCACGGTGAGCGAAGAGCCCCCAGACTGGTGGGGACAACCCCTGCCTTCACCGCACGCGACAGTCACCTGCGAGCCGACCGGGCTGGCGGACCTACTCACTTGCGCCCCGGGGGCGATCCGTGGGAGCGCCGGAGCCGGAGTGCTCGCCGTCGGCCTGAGCGACGGTGACCGGTTGGGTGCGGAGCTGGCGCAGCTACGCGCGATCGCTTCCCGGCACGGCGGCAGCGCGGTGCTGCGTTGCGCAGCCCCGCATCGCAAGGCGGCTCTGGACGTGTGGGGGCCGGTGCCCGCGCTCGGGTTGATGCGCCGGCTCAAGGAACAGTTCGACCCCGAGTACGGGCTATCGCCAGGTCGGTTCGTGGGAGGGATTTGACATGACTGCGGGCGCCTTTGACGATCACCACCCGCCATCCGCTGAGCTAATCAAGGACTGCGTGCACTGCGGGTTCTGCCTGCCCTCCTGCCCCACCTACGCGCTGTGGGGGGAGGAGATGGACTCCCCGCGAGGGCGGATCCACCTGATGAAAGCTGGTCTGGAGGGGGAACCCCTGTCGGCGTCGATGGTGAGCCACTTCGACGCCTGCCTCGGCTGCATGGCCTGTGTGACGGCGTGCCCGTCCGGCGTGCAGTACGACACGCTGATAACCGATACCCGGGCCCAGATCGAGCGCCGCTACGAACGGCCCCGCGCAGAACGGCTGCTCCGCGAGGCGATCTTCTGGTTGTTCCCTTATCCGAGGCGGCTCCGTGCATTGCGCGGGCCGTTGGCGTTGTACCAGCGCAGTGGCTTGGCCCGGCTGGTCCGGCGGACCGGACTGCTGGATCGGCTGCCTGCGACGCTGCGGATGATGGAGTCGCTGACCCCGACGCTGGCGCGGCGGGAGACGCTGCCGGAGCGGGTGCCAGCCTCGGGGCGGCGCCGCGGGGTGGTGGGAATGCTCAGCGGCTGCGTGCAGGACGCGCTGTTCCCCGAAGTCAACGCCGCGACCGTGCGGGTGCTCGCCGCCGAGGGCTGCGATGTCATCATCCCCCGCAGGCAGGGGTGCTGCGGAGCGTTGTCGCAGCACGTGGGTCGCGAGGTGGAGGCGATCCGTTTCGCGCGGGCGCTGATCGAGTGCTTCGAGGCCGGCGGGGTCGATCGCATCGTGGTCAACGCCGCGGGCTGCGGGTCAGCGATGAAGGATTACGCCCATCTGCTGCGCGACGATCCCAACTATGCCGCCCGCGCGCAGTCCTTCGTCGAGCGCACCCGCGACATCTCGGAGTTGCTCGTCGAGCTCGGTCCGGTGGCGCCGCGCCATCCGCTGGAAGTCACGATCGCCTACCACGACGCGTGCCACCTCGGCCACGCTCAAGGTGTGCGATCCCAGCCCCGCGAACTGCTGCGAGCGATCCCCGGTCTGACGCTCACCGAGATCGCCGAAGCCGACATGTGCTGCGGATCGGCGGGCATCTACAACCTGCTGAATCCCGAGCCTGCCACCGAACTGGGCGACCGCAAAGCCCGCAACGTGCTGGCGACCGGGGCATCGATGCTGGTCACCGCCAATCCGGGATGCCTCATGCAGATAGCTGCCAGCGCGCGCCGACTCGGCGGGCACCTCACGCTCGCGCACACCGTCACCGTGCTCGACGCCTCAATCCGGAATGAGCCGCTACGCGCGTCCACATAACAACGACCGTCCTGGTCTGCGTCCGATCAGGCTGGGAATGCTCGCTCAGCGATTCCAGCTATCGGGCTGGGGTATTCCACTGAGCAGGGCCACCTTGAGGACTGGCCTGCCCCCGAGACACTGCTGCGTCCGGTGCAGATGACGATGGCGCTGGCCTCACCCAAGCCGGCGGCGATGCCGCGCCCAGCGCCGCGGGTTGCTCCCGCAACGACAGTAATGCGCCCACGAAGAGCATCTGGATCAAGAGACCAGCCCATCACTTGAGTCTGCCAGCACGGCGGGCAGGGCAACTTGCATCGATGGTTATCCGATAAGCGACATTATGTCAGATGAGCCAGAGCGAGTTGCCTCTACTGCGCGAATCCACTTCCCTGCGACGCTGCCTCCCGGCCTCGGGCAGAGCAGAGACGAAAGGCCGTG
>DASYMC010000357.1:0-2659 GCA_036009255.1 Pseudonocardiaceae bacterium | reverse complement strand
AGAAAAGGAGCCGGTCCCGGACAAGTTCCACTTGGTGCGGGGTGATCGTCTCGCAGTAAACGACGAGATCGTCAGCGGAGTAGAAACCGCCGACCCTCGTCCGCTGCTGGCCGACCGCGCGGGCTGGCGCAGCGCCCCTTAGCGGTGACCGCCGACCAGTCCCACCGGTTCGCCCTCACCGGTCAGGACACCGGAGGCGTCAAGTTGCCCCGCTAAGACCCGGCCGGCCGACGGCTATCATTCGGGACGGTGCCGCCCTTGAGGTTGGCCACAGCCAACGTCCTCACCGGCGTGCGCGTTCGCCCAGCGCAGCCAGTCGCTCTCGCAGCTCCCGGTCAGTCACCCCCGGTGCGTCATCCGCGAGCACTGGGACCTGGTTGAGGATGCTACGCAACCGACCGATCTCCTCGACAGCCGCACGAAGATCAAACAGGGAACTGGGCAGCTGCTCGTCCCTCCCAAGGTCCATCGGCCCCGCCTGATCCGTCTTCCATGCGGCGCCAAGCTCCCGGATTGCGGCGGCCTTCCGGGATGGCCCTTTGCCGTGTCTCATGATCGCAGTATCCACGGAATCCCGCCGTCTACCTATACGGTGAGCGAAAATTGTCTCCTGTTGTAATTTACCACCAAGATCGTGAAGAGCCGAGGATAAATTTAGGGGCGCATTCCGTGTTCGGGCGTATGAACAAAAGTGCTCCCGTCTGCCTTGGTTCGCGGGCCGCGCGCGGTCCGACCAGTACGACTGCGCATCCTTAAACCGCACGGCCGCTTAACGGCGTACCAGCGCCTGCCTCACCAGCGTCGGAGTTTGTCGAATCGGACATCACGGGCACCCGAGGTCGGCGGTTTGACCTCGTAGCCAAGCTCGTCGCACAAGACCCGTACTGCTTCATGGGGGTCGTCGCGGACCATCGCCGCAAGTTGCCGGCGACGCCATCTGACGCGGCCGGCCTCGATGGCGGTGATGGCGTCCGGCACTGAGCCAAACTGGAACTCCTCGACCAGCAGCTGCAGCAGATCCTCCAGGCAGGGCCGCATGCGGGCGCCGCCGACGGGCAGGTGCAGCTTGCACAGCTCGCCGCTGTGGTCCGGGTTGTTCCGGGCCAGCAGATTGGTAATCGCGCCGCGCTCGGCGTGGACGTTCCAATGACAGCCCGGCGCCGTGTGCATGTCGCGGTCGAAGTCGAGGCGCAGAAGCGGAAGGCGGTTGATCCGCAGCTCAAACTTGGACTTGGTCACGGCTGGGTACCGGTCGGCCGAGTCCGCGACGAGCCGGATCAGGATGAACAGCTCGGCGACCTTGCGGCCCTGGTGCAGCAGCGGAATTGTTTTGGCCTCCCTCGCCTTTGCCGTACCCAGCTCGACGGCGAAGGCGAGACGTGACGCTGTGACTGTGACCTGGCGCAATTCGGGGTCGGCGCCCTGTTCATAGGGCAACACGGCATCAAGCAACTCCTGCAGCTCTTCGCCAAACTCGCCCGCTGCACCGGCCAGGTCGAAGGTCACCCGGCAGAGGCTAGGCCCCCAGGAGGAACGCGACAGTGTCGACTTCCTGCCACGCGTCACGCTCCTCCGGCGTAGCACTGCCAGCCTCGACGCGGGAACGCAGCTCGTCCTCGGGGAGCCGAACCGACGACAGAGCGCGCTCCCGCCGGGCAGCGAGCTCCACCGGATCAGCCTTGACCACAATCGCGTCCACGTGTCCACCCCCGTCGTTCCGCCCGACCCTCACAGGATGCCTCACACCACCGACAACGACACAGAGCTGCCTCGGTAGTCGCTTACGTACCGCGAAGTATTGTCCCTCGGATCAGCTAGCGGAGCCTGGCGGGTGTTAGGCCAGGTTGCTGACGTTTAGGCGGAGCTGGCTGAGCTTGCCCGTGATTTGCCGAGGTCTCGGTGGGCTTCAGAGGTTCAGCTGACGCCTCGCCGGCACGGGCGAGCGGGTCGCCGCCGTGCACCCCCAGCTCTCCCTAACGGCTACGACATGGCGCCCCCCTCATGATTTCGAAGTCGACTCGCGGTGTCCTTCGCTGAGCAGCGCCGGCGATTTGGCGCTAACCCTCTTCGATGTCCTCACCCCGCGGTGTCAAGAAGCTTCCTATTCTCCGCCGCAAAACCTCTTCAAGGTCATTGGGAACCCAGCCGACCCGTCGGAACTTATCTACGAACACCCACAATATAAGATTGACGCACGCCAGGTGCGCTCTATCGAGCAGGTACTCAATTGCCGCAGCATCGGGTGACAGATCGATATCCAGCATTTCCGCCCACCCGCGAGGTTCATACCGCGCCAGCATCGACAGAGGGAACAAAACCGCCCACCAGGTGATCAGCGGATGCATCTGGTGTGGGTTGCCTCCGATCACCGGCATCATCCAGGTCGAGACTTCTTTCGTATCGCCGTAGCAGGGCATACCGCACCAGAGGACGTTGGAACCGTCGTAGGGCTCGTCGTCCCCGCAGTAGGCCATACCCAATGACAGTCGCTCGGCAGGACTCCAGTCGGAGGAGAGTGTGTTGTGGCGCGCAACCCATCCAGGTACGAAATTTCGCAGTGGAGGGTACGTCGCTCTTAGCAGCTCTATCACACCCGACAAGTCTTCCATAGACGCCAGTTTATATGGCAGGTGACTCAGGCTCACAACCGGCTCGAACT
>DASYMC010000356.1:0-7861 GCA_036009255.1 Pseudonocardiaceae bacterium | reverse complement strand
GAAATCGGCAACCCACAACACGTTGGGCGCCGGCGGGTTGAACTTGCGGTCGACCAGGTCCTGGGCTCGCTGGCCTTGCGGGTCGGCGATGGTGGTGCGTTTGACCTTTCCTCGGCGTGCACCCTCGAGGCCGGCTTGGCGCATCAGCCGTTCCACCGTGCAGCGAGCCACGTCGATGTTGTCGCGCCGTAGCTGCAGCCACACTTTGCGTGCGCCGTACACCGAGTAGTTCTCGCTGTGGACCCGACCGATCTCCACGGACAGCTCATCGTCGCGGACCTGCCGCCTGGACGGCGCCCGCCCTCGGGCCTCGTAATAGGTGGACGGCGCGATCGGGCAGCCGTGCTCGGTGAGCACCCTGCAGATCGGCGCGACGCCGTACTCCTGTTTGTTGGCCTCGATGTAGTCGAGGATCACTTGTTGTGGCGGTCGAGCTCCGCCGCGAAGAAAGTTGACGCCGACTTCAGTATCTCGTTGGCACGCTTAAGCTCTCGATTCTCAGCACGCAACTTACGGACCTCTGCTGCCATCTCCGAGGTCACCCCGGAGCGCTGGCCGGAGTCGACCTGGGCCTTGCGGATCCAGTTGTGCAACGTCTGCGCCGTTCCGATGCCAAGCTTGCCCGCCACGGATTCGATTGCGGCCCACTCCGACGCATGCTCATGCCGGACTTCGGCGACCATGCGTACCGCCCGCTCACGCAACTCCGGCGGGTACCTCTTCGGCGATCCTGACGACATAACTCCATCCTTCCCAAAGGACGAAGTCTCCGGACATGCCGGGGCGATTCAGGTTTCGGGTCACCTTGGGGAGGTAAGCGAAACAGTCTGCGGGGCAGCTGGTCTGGCTGGGGTCTGACATCGAGAGTGTGTGCGACGGTGTTGACCACCCCGTGGTTGAAGCGGTGGAGCCCCGCTACTACAACGACACCGCCAATACGGCCAGGCAGTCGGCGATGGACCGCCAAGCCGCCAATGGTTTGGGCGAATACCATTCCGAGGCGACACCCGCATCCCGACCTGGCTGATCGTCGGCGACCAGGTCGCGGTCGCCTGTCTGTGTGGCCTGGACGCTGCTGCCCTAGCCGTGCATGGGTCCGATCTGACCTTCGCCGCACCCGCGCCGATTCTGCGAACACGACGGCAGCTAGGGGTCCACTGAGGAGACCGCCGTCTTCGGCATGAGTGAGGGCCGATCCGGCGTCCGTCCTTTCTCGGCAAAGCGACCGGAGCGAGTCCGGGCGTTGATCCTTTACGGCTCGTACTCGTGCATGGCTGGCGGTTCGTGGGACGACGTCGACCGCGACCCGGCCGAGCTGCGGTCGGGCGTGACGAGCGTCGATCCCGAGCTGGATGAGAAGTACTCGCCGTCGACGGAACAGGTCACTCGCATCCAACAACACGGCTGCGCTGTCGGTGCGGGGCGGACTCGTGGACGCACTTCGAGCCTTGAGGCCGGGTCATCTAATGAGCTCATGTACCGATGTATTGACAATCTGTCAAGGCATGTCCAGACTTCATTCACTCGGTAAGCCGGGCGCGGGCGGACGCTTCCGCCCCGCCCCCAGAACGGGTGTAGTTGCACTAAACGGAGAAAGCACATGGCAGTCCCGGCAGCGATCAATCCCTCCGCCGATTCAGGCGTGGCTGTAGCTGCGGCGACCAGCTATTACGCCCCTCCGCTGCGGGCGGCGATTGTGGGCACCGGCGGGATTTCCCGCATTCACGGCTGGCGTTTGCAGGACCTCGGCTCGACCGTCGTCGGCGTCTGCGGACGCGATGTCACAAAGGCCCGTTCGTTGGCAAACGAGTTCCGTCCTGCCAGCCAGCCAGCCGAGCGGGGCCGTCTCATTTCGACCAGCTCGCCGGCGGGTGCCTTCGACGACCTCGGCGCCATGCTCGACCAGACCAAGCCCGACGTGTTGCACGTCTGCAGCCCGCACGGACTCCATGTCGCACACGCCGTCGAAGCGGTCAAACGCGGAATCAACGTCATCATCGAAAAACCCATGGCCACTGAGGAGGCCGACGCGGAGGCCCTGATTGCCGCCGCGATGGAAACCGGCGTCCACGCGGCCGTCTGTCTGACCAAGCGGTCGTATCCGATGGTTGTCGAGTTGCGCGCACGCATCTTGGCCGGCGAACTCGGCCAGGTCAATGCACTTCGCGGCGGATTCATGTCATGGGATTCCAATCACGACAACTGGGGGTGGGGATTCGATCCCGAGATTGCCGGAAACTCTTACGCCACAGCTGATCTCGGAGTGCACTGGCTCGACTTAGCCGAATACGTCACCGACCGCCGAATTATCGAGGTTGATGCCCGGTTCTCCACATTGCGGCCCATTCGGTACAACAACGATCAGCCGATCAAGGTCCAGTCTGAGGACTACGTGCGGATCTTCCTGGACTTCACCGGCGGCGCGGTCGGTTCAGCGACGTTCTCCGGTGTCACTGCCGGCGAGCCGAATGGCTGCTCGATCGACATCGACGGCACCGACGGCGGCTTCCACTGGAAGGTCGATCGGCCCAACGAAATCATCCATCGCCGGGCTGACGGGTCGGTGGCAACCGTCATCCGGAACCCAGATGCCTTGGCTCCTGCTGCCGCGCGCCTGTCGTTCTCGCCGGCAGGTCACGCCGAGGGCTTCGGCGACGCCTTCCGAAATCTGTTTCGCGACGTTTATTCGGCGATCGGTGGGGCCGACATCCGCTACCCGACCCTTGCCGACGGGTATCGCATGGTTGCCCTCGTCGAGGCAATCCAAAGGAGTGCACGCACCCGAAGGGCGGTCAGCATTGACTAGTTTACCGGTAGACGAACTCCTGGCGAAGCCCGCGGGCAGTACGACCGAGCGTGGGAACGCGATCGAATTGCGGGGCGTGGGAAAGACATACGGCGACGAGGTGGCGTTGCACCCCGTCGACCTGGATATCCTGGATGGGGAATTCTTCTGCCTGCTGGGCCCGTCGGGTTGCGGGAAGACGACAACGTTGAACATCATCGGTGGCTTTGTCCAGCCGTCGTCCGGTGTGGTCCGGATCGGCGGAGAGGATATGACGAAACGTCCGCCCAACCAGCGCCCCGTCAACACGGTCTTTCAGTCCTACGCGTTGTTCCCGCATCTGAATGTCGTTGAGAACGTGTCCTTCGGGCTGAGGATGGCCCGGGTGCCCAAGAACGAACAGCGCGACCGGGCGCGGGAAGCTCTGGACCTGGTTGGCCTGGGAACGTTCGCCGAGCGGCCGGTCAGCCAGCTTTCCGGCGGCCAGGCTCAACGCGTCGCGATTGCTCGCGCGCTGGTCAACAAACCCAGCGTTTTGCTGCTCGATGAACCGCTCGGTGCCCTGGATCTCAAACTGCGCAAGCGGCTGCAGACCGAGCTCTCACTCATCCAGCGCCATGTCGGCACGACGTTCGTGTTCGTCACACACGATCAGGAAGAGGCGATGGCGCTCGCGGACCGCATCGTGATACTCAACGACGGCCGTATCGAGCAGATCGGCACTCCGGAGGAGATCTACCGCCGGCCTGCCAGCTTGTTCGCCGCCGACTTCATCGGAGAGTCGAACATCTTGCAGGGCAAGAAGGAGGGCGACACCTTTGTACTGGAAAACGGTGCGAGGGTACCGATCTCAGCGCAGGCGCCCGACGCCGTCACCTCGCTGGTGATCCGGCCCGAGGCCCTGCAGATCGGCAAAGACGGATTCATCGGCGCACGAGTACTTTCGCGTGGATACCTCGGATCAATCACCCGCATGGTGCTTCAGCTGGAGAATTCGGAAATGCAAGTGGTGTTGTCATTGAACGACGACGACATACGGAATCTAGCCGAAATCGGCCTCGAAACAGGTGACGTCGTGAACTTGTCCTGGTCGAAGGAAGCAGCCCATCCTCTGTAGAGATCCACTAAGAGTCAGGAAGTCGCAATGTCCGGAATCACTGAGATCAAGCTAGACCGCCGCTCCTTTGTCCGGGGAGCCCTGATGTTGGGTGCGGCAAGTCCGCTCCTGTTATCGGCGTGCGCTTCCGGGAGCGATTCATCCAGTGGTGGTGGGTCGGGCTCCGGTGGGGACGTCAACTGGCTGACCTGGTCGGACCACTATTCCACCGACCAGCTCGCCAAGGTTGCCTCGAGTACCAAGATCACTGGACGCCCGAAGCTGTTCTCCGACAACGCCGATGCGTTCTTGCAGATCAAGCAGACCGGACCGCAGTTCGATATGGTCTCGGCGGACGCGCTGTGGGTCAAGAAGTACATGGAGAGCGGCCTGATCGAACCGTTCGACCTGGCTTCGATCTCGTCCAGCTCCGAGCTGTACTCGATGGCCAAGAACTTCGATTTCCTCAACGATCCGAAGGGTGCGCTCGGATACCCGTTCTCGTGGTCGACAGTGCAGATCTACTACGACCCGAACAAGATCAAGACCCCGCCAACATCGTGGGAGTCACTGACCGATCCGATGTACAAGGGCCTGATCGTCGCCGAGAACATCCCGACCGACCTGATGGCGATCGCAGGGATCGCCACCGGCTCCAAGTCTCCTTACGCGCAGACGCCCGAGCAGGTCTCGTCCGCGTCCAATTTCCTGGGAGCCCTCAAACCCAACATGGTCAAGCTCGCTTCGCAAAACAACGAGATCGTGACGATGATGGCCAGTGGGGAAGCCGCTATCGGTATCTCGAATCTCGGCACCGACGTGCGCGTGAAGGACGCTGGTGGCCCCGAGCTGAAGTCGGCCTACCCGCCGGAAGGCACGATCGGCTTCATCGACTCGGAGATGATCAGCGCCAAGGGAGCGAATAAGCCGCTGGTAAAGCCGTTCCTGGATGCCATGCAAAAATCCGAGTGGATCGTGGCGAACTTCACCACGAACTGGCGCCCGCTTTTCAATGAGACGGCGGCCAAGGCTCTGACGAACGATCCAAAGACAGCCGACAACGCCAAGAGGCTCTTCATGGACAACCCGGAGAAGGCGTTGGCAATGACCCTCAAGGGGCCGGCCCAGGACCAGCAGGCCTACACCGAGGCGTTCAACAGGGTCTTCGGGGCGTGACATGACCGTTGCCTCCACTGCCCGCGATGCGAGCGGGGGCCCGGGCGAGGAAGAACGTCAACGTGCTGATGTCAAGAAGGAGCGCCGAGAATGGCGTCAGTACGTTGGGTTCGCACCGGCCGCAGTCCTTTTCGGAGTGTTCTTCATCGCTCCGTTATGCCTGATCGTCGTCTATTCGTTCTGGATCACCAAGAACTACGAGTTGGTCCCGGCGTTCACCAAGAACAACTACGCCACGATCATCACGACGAGCACGTACGTGCGGACGTTCGGTAAGACGGTGCTGATGGCCTTCCTGGCCACGGTCGCCGCGCTGGCATTGGCCTTCCCGTTTTGCTACTGGCTGGTGCGCTACGTGCCCAAGAGATTGCAGCGGATGGGCCTTCTTCTTGTGGTCCTACCGTTCTGGACCAGCTATCTGCTGCGGGTCTACGCGTGGGTGGCGATCTTGGGCGACCACGGTGCGATCAACTCGTTGCTCAAGGCGCTTGGCCTGACCCACCAACCGATTCGGCTGTTCCTGTACGACAACCCTGGCGTATTCATCGTCCTTGTTTACCTGTACTTTCCGTTCGCGGCGCTCACGCTGTACGCATCGCTGGAGCGGTTCGATTGGCGGCTTCTGCACGCCGCCGTGGACCTCGGCGCAACGCCGATGCGGGCCATCGCCAACACCCTTTTCCCGCAGATGCGCCTGGCAATGGTGACGGCCGGAATCTTCGTGTTCATACCGATTCTGGGTGAGTACCTCGCGCCTGCGGCGATCGGCGGTACCAATGGCGTGATGATGGGAAACCTGGTCGCCAACTTCTTCTCCGGCTTCCTGCTCCCACTTGGATCGGCGGCCAGCGTGCTGATCGCGCTGGTGATCCTCATCGTGCTGATCATCTTCCGGCGCAGCCTCGATACGAAGGACATCTATGTCTGACGATCTGCAGGCGGTGAATCCGCGGGCCCGGCTGTTCCGAATCATTCTGTCGATCTACGGCATCGGGATCTACATCTTCCTCTTCGCCCCGATAGCCGTGTTGATCCTGTTGTCGTTCAACTCATCTACTGTGGTCGGTTTCCCGATGGCGGGCTTCACGACGAACTGGTATGCCCGGCTATCTCACGACAAGGTCATTCTGGACGCGCTGGAAAAATCATTGTTTGTCGCCTTCTGGGTAACCGTGCTCGCGACGCTCATCGGTACCGCGGCGGCCTTTCCGCTGGTTCGCGCCAACATCAAGAATCGTGGCGGGGTGCGGGTTTTCATCACACTGCCGATCATGATGCCGGGTCTGCTCATCGGCGTGGCCATCTTGGTGCTGGCGACGAATGTGCTGCACATTCAGCCCTCGTTACGGGTAGCGATCATCGGGCAGACCGTGCTCGCGACACCGTTCGTCATCCTGGTGGTGTCATCGCGGCTGGAGGCGTTGGACCGCAATCTGGAGCGCGCCGCTGCCGACCTGGGTGCGGGCCAGCTGCAGCGACTCCTTTTCGTGGTGCTCCCACTGATATATCCCGGCATCATCGCCGGGGCGCTGATAGCACTCACGCTCTCGTTGGATGAGTTCATCGTCACCAACTTCATCATCGGCGCGGATCAGACGCTGCCGATCTTCATCTACAACCAGCTCAAATTCGGCATCACGCCGGAGGTGAACGCCCTGGCGACGTTGATGTTGCTCGGCACGCTGGCCGTGACCGGCGGAACATTCGGGGCGCTGCGCCTGGTCAAGTTGCTGGCATCAACAACCAAGAAAACCAAACGATTGGAAGAAACCGCTAGTGCAGAAGTGTGACGTTTCGGTAGTCCTCGAGGCCTTCCTCGACCAGTCCCTCGAGGAGACGCTGACCTGGTTGAGTACCGAAGTGCCAGAGGTCACTGCAATCGAGGTCGGTGCCGGTGGCTATGCCCCGCACCCCCATCTGGATCCCGACGAGCTGCTCACCGATGCGTCGGCCCGACAGGCATGGCTTGGCACGCTCGAAGGCCACGGCATCAAGTTGGACGCTTTGAACGTATGGGGCAACCCGCTGCATCCCGACAAAGCGATTGCCGACGATCACGACGCGGCGCTGCGCCGGGCGGTGCGGTTGGCGGGTGAGCTCGGTACCGACACGATCGTGGCGATGTCGGGTGCGGCGTCGGGCGCTGCAGGCGACCGTGCCGCGGTGTTCGGTGCCGGGGGCTGGCTCCCGTATTTGGAGGGCGTGCACGACCGGCAGTGGGGGGAGTCCGTGGTTCCCTACTGGTCCCAGCTCTCGGAGTTCGCAGCCAAGGAGAACCCCGACGTCAAGATCTGCATCGAGCTGCACCCAGGCACGACCGTCTACAACGTTGAGACCTTCGAGAAGTTCATCACTCTGGGTGAAAACCTTTACGCCAACCTCGATCCCAGCCACTTCTTCTGGATGCAGATGGATGCCGTTCGGGTCGTCGAGCGGATCATGCCGCGCATCGGCCACGTACACGCCAAGGACGTGACCTTCAACGCGGATGCCCTCGGTCTCAACGGCCTGCTCGACCACCGGTGGCCCGCAAGTCCGGAGAAGATGCCTTGGAACTTCTCGGTTCCCGGCCACGGCAAGGACGCTGCTTGGTGGCGCCAGTTCATCGCCCGCTTCGACGGCTCCGCGGTCCAGGCGTTCTCCATCGAGCACGAGGACCCGTTCGTCGACTCGAAGACGGGGGTCAAGGAGAGCGCAGTTCTGATCAAGTCCGCGCTGGCCGACTCCCACTAGGCGCCGCAACCGAATACAGGAGGAAGACCCAATGACAGACCGACTCAAGGTAGGTGTGGTCGGTGCCGGAG
>DASYMC010000355.1:0-19630 GCA_036009255.1 Pseudonocardiaceae bacterium | reverse complement strand
GTTAAGGGTTCGTCAGCTTGGTCACCGCTCGGTAGCGTTAGCGGTGACCCCACAGGCCCAGGAGACCAGCTAGATGACGTCCCAGCCATCCTCACCCGCGGTCCCCACCCAGACCGGCATCTCCGATGCGCTCGCCGCATTGCAAGGACTTGAGGAGCTGCCCACCACAGATCATGTGGCCCGCTTGCGCTCCGTGCATGACGCGCTGACCGCGGCCCTTTCCAGCATCGACGACGTTTGAGCGGACTGGTGTTCAGGTGGACGCCCGGTTTAGATGGGGCACTGGGTAGATTGGGCACGGGGTTTAGATGGGACGCAGAGCCCGGCTGGACGCGGAGCTGGTGCGGCGCGGTCTGGCCCGGTCTCGTGACCACGCGGCTGAGCTCGTCGCGCAGCGCCGTGTCCGGATTGGTGGGGTGACGGCGACCAAGCCGGCCACGGGGGTTGACGCGGACACCCCGCTGCTCGTTCGAGTAGAAGACAACGAGCCGCGCTGGGCGTCGCGGGGTGCTCGGAAGCTTCTTGGTGCGCTGGATGGCCTCATCGCGGGGGGCCCGGCCGTCACGGGCCGACGTTGCCTGGACGCCGGCGCATCCACCGGCGGATTCACCGATGTACTGCTGCACCGCGGAGCCCGGGAGGTGGTTGCGGTGGACGTCGGTTACGGGCAGCTCGCCTGGTCGCTGCGCACCGATCAGCGCGTACGGGTGCATGACCGCACGAATGTGCGGACGTTGCAACCCGAGGATATCGGGGGGACCGTCGATCTGACCGTCGCTGATCTGTCGTTCATCTCATTACGCCTGACGCTGCCGGCCCTCATCGCGTGCACCAACGCAGATGGGGATCTGCTTCCGATGGTGAAGCCTCAGTTCGAGGTCGGCAGGGAACGCCTGGGCACCGGTGGTGTAGTCCGTGACCCGCAGCTGCGGGCGCAGGCGATGCTGGACGTGCTAGCCGTCGCGGAGGACCTCGGGCTGTACTTGGTCGATGCGATCGCGAGCCCGCTGCCGGGGCCGTCCGGCAACGTCGAGTATTTCCTGTGGTTGCGCCGGGGCGTGGCCGATCCGCTGCGCCCCATCGAGGAACTGGTGGACGCCGCCGTGCGGAGGGGGCCGCAATGAGCGCCACTCGTGAGATCCTGCTGGTCCTGCACACTGGACACCCGGAGAATCTGCAGACAGCCGAGCAGGTCGCGCGGGGGCTGGCCAAGGCTGGGATCAGACTGCGAGTGCTGGCCGATGAGGCCACCCACCTGGCCCCCGCGCTCTGCGGCCACCAGATGCCGACCGGTCCGCAGGCCGCTGCGGGTGCGGAGCTCATCGTGGTTCTCGGCGGTGACGGAACGCTGTTGCGGGCCGCCGAACTGGCCCGGCCCTATGGCGTTCCGCTGCTCGGCGTGAACCTCGGACGGGTCGGCTTCCTGGCGGAGGCTGACCGGAGCTCCCTCGATGCGGTGGTGGCCGCCATCATCGAGGGCGACTACCTCGTCGACGAGCGGATGACGGTCGATGTCACCGCTGGCCTCAATGGCTCAACGCTGACCAGCACCTGGGCGCTCAACGAAGCCAGCGTCGAGAAGAGCCGGCGGGAGCGAATTCTGGACGTCGTGCTGGAGGTGGATCGTCGGCCGGTCTCCGGTTTCGGTTGCGATGGCGTGCTCTGCGCCACTCCCACCGGCTCAACCGCCTACGCGTTCTCCGCCGGTGGGCCCGTGGTGTGGCCGGACGTCGACGCGCTCGTCGTGGTCCCCAGCAACGCACATGCACTGTTCGCTCGCCCGCTGGTGGTGTCGCCGGATTCGGTGGTGGCAGTGGAGACCGATCCGCAGGGACACACCGCGGTGCTCTGCTGTGATGGGCGGCGGACCTTCGCGCTGCCCGCCGGGGCCCGGATCGAGGTGGTTCGAGGTGCTATCCCGATCAGGCTGGTGCGCCTGGACGACTGCCCATTCACCGATCGGCTGGTGCGCAAATTCGAGCTCCCGGTGCAGGGCTGGCGGGGCCCGCGGTCAACCGGCTCGTGAGTGCGTAACAGCGCCGTTGCCATCCGCGCTAGGGTGCGGCCCGTGCTCACCGAGATGCGCATCGAGGGCCTCGGTGTGATTGATGAGGCCACTCTGGACCTGCACCCTGGCCTGACCGTGGTCACCGGTGAAACCGGCGCGGGCAAGACCCTGGTGGTCACCGGCTTGCAGCTGCTCGCCGGCGGACGGGCGGACGCCTCCCGGGTCCGGCGAGGCGCCGATCGGGCCATCGTGGAAGGCCGCTTCCGGCCACCGGCGGATAGCTCGGCGGCGGAGCTTGTCAAGGAGGTGGGCGCGCGCGCCGACGAGGACGGCAGCCTTATCGCCGTCCGGACCCTCGCGGCGGACGGCCGTTCCCGGGCCCATCTCGGCGGTCGCTCGGTCCCCGCGGGTGTGCTGGCTGACCTGGCTGACTGCATGCTTGCGGTACACGGCCAGAACGACCAGCTCCGGTTGCTGCGCGCCGGTGAGCAGCGGGCTGTGCTCGACCGCTTCGCCGGCGACGTGGTAGCTGAGCTGCTCGTCACCTACCGCGAGGTTCGCCAGCAGTGGCTGCGCTGCTGTGCGGAGCTGGCCACCCGCCGGGAACGCTCCCGGGAGATGGCCAGAGAGGCTGACCTGCTCAGCCACGGCCTCGCCGAAATCACCGCCGGTGACCCGCAGCCAGGTGAGGATGTCGCTCTGCTGGCTGAGGCACGCCGGCTGGCCGACGCGGGGTCCCTCCGGGAGACGGCTGCCATCGCCCAGTCCGCTGTATGCGGCGCGCCGGACACCGATAGCGAGACGGCGAGTGCGATCGGCCTGGTGGTCCAGGCGCGCCGCCGGCTGCAGGGTGTGGATGACCCTGAGCTCCAGGTGTTGGGTGAACGCTTAGGAGAGGCCGCGGCGGTACTCGCGGATGTTGGTGCGGAGCTCAGTGGCTACCTCGACGCCCTGGATGCCGATCCGGCCCGGTTGGAGCAGGTGTTGGGTCGCCAGGCTGAGCTGAAGCGGCTCATCCGCAAGTACGGCGCCGACATCGACGGTGTGTTGGGCTGGGCGGAGCAGGCCCGCCAGCGCCTGGCTGGCCTGGACACCTCGGAGGAGGCGATTGCCGCGCTAGTGGCCCGGTGTGACGAGCTGGCTGCCGAGCTGGTCCGGCACGCCACTGCGCTCACCAAAGCCAGGACGGTCGCTGCCCAGGAGCTAGGCGACGCCGTCACTGCAGAGCTTGCGGGGCTGGCGATGGGCGCAGCCCAGCTATCCGTGGTGGTTGCCTCGACTCTGTCCACCAGCGCCGACGAGTCAGTGCTGACCATCGACGGGGCCCGGCTGCGAGCTGGCCCGGATGGTGTGGACGAGGTGGAGTTCCGGTTGGCACCGCACCCAGACGCCAGTTCATTGCCAGTGCACAAGGCGGCTTCCGGAGGCGAGCTGTCTCGGGTGATGCTGGCACTGGAGGTGGTGCTGGCTGATGCCGACCCGGTGCCCACGATGGTGTTCGACGAGGTCGACGCTGGGGTCGGCGGACGGGCCGCGGTGGAGATCGGGCGGCGCCTGGCCCGGCTGGCCCGTAGCCACCAGGTTGTGGTCGTCACCCACTTACCTCAGGTTGCCGCCTACGCCGACCGGCATCTCGTGGTGGACAAGGCAACCTACGCGACCGGGTTGACCCGCAGCGGGGTCAAAGAGCTCGACGAGGCGGCTCGGGTCAGCGAGTTGGCCAGAATGCTGGCGGGGCTGGACAACACCGACACCGGGCGGGCACACGCCGAGGAGCTGCTTTTGTCCGCCATGGCGGACAAAAGCCGGCACGTGAGTGCGTAACGGCGTCATAGCACCGAATGCCACTCACGAGCCATTCCTCGGCGCGCCTACGCGACGATTGATGGCCAATTTGCCACCATCACGGCCATGAAAATCTCCGGTCTGCTCAGCCGCTCCGGCAGAGAGTTGCCCGGGGTGACGGGGTTGGCCAGGGTGGACCGCCGCGCCGACGCGCTGGCGCGGCGCGTCGGCGTCGGCGACATCGCGGTGTTCGATCAGGTCGATCTGGATCGCAGAACCGCCGATGCACTGGTGGCGGCAGGGGTATCCGCGGTGGTCAACGCGGCACCGTCGATCTCCGGTAGGTTCCCGAATCTGGGTCCCGAAATTCTCGTCTCCGCGGGCATCGTGCTGGTTGACGGAGTCGGTGCGGACGCGTTGCGAATCAAAGATGGCAGTCGGCTGCGGCTTCATGAGGGCGGGGTGTACGTCGGGGAAACCGAGGTCGCCCGCGGCGTCGAGCAGGATGCCAACTCGATCGCCGATCTGATGATCGAGGCCAAGTCTGGGCTGTCCGCTCAGCTTGAGGCGTTTTCAGCGAACACCATCGAGTTCCTTCGGCATGAACGAGCCTTGATCATCGACCGTGTCGGTGTGCCTGAGGTCAACGTGCCTATTCGCGGTCGGCAGGTGCTCGTGGTGGCCGCCGGTTACAACTACACCGAAGACTTGGCCGAGCTCAAACACTTCATCCGGGAGTACCACCCGGTGCTGATCGGTGTTGAGGCCGGTGCCGACGCGCTACGCGCCGCCGGGCATCGACCACACCTCATCGTCGGTGACCCTTACCAGGTTGAGACCGACACGTTGAAGTCAGCCAACGAGGTCGTGGTGCCGGCCCAACCCGATGGCTTCGCCCCTGGGCTGGAGCGGATCCAAGATCTGGGAATTGGCGCGGTGACCTTTCCCGCGGTGAGCAATCCGGAGGATCTCGCCCTGCTGCTGGCTGAGGCGCACGGCGCCGAACTGGTGATCGCCGTCGGCTTTCAGGCCACCTTGCACGAATTCCTCGATCGGGGGCGGTCGGGTTCCAACCCGTCGACGTTCCTGACCAGGCTCAGGTTGGGTAGCAAGCTCATCGACGGTCATGCCGCGGCCGCGATGTATCGCAGCCGAGTGTCGGTAGGCGCCGTGCTGCTCATGGTGCTCGCCGCGCTGGTCGCGGTCACCGCGGCGCTGCTGGTTTCCAATGTGGGCGGTGCCTTCGGTGTCCTGGCCGGCGATGGCTGGAATAGCGCAGTCTCCTGGGTCAAGGGATTGGGATAGACCGTGATCTCACTGCGGTACCACATCATCTCCATTGCCGCCGTCTTCCTCGCGCTTGCTCTTGGGGTGGTGCTGGGATCCACTGCGATCAGTGATCGGCTGCTGTCCGGGCTCAGCTCCAACCGTGCTGAGCTGAGCCGCCAGGTGAGCGATCTGCAAGCCGAGCGCAACGGACTGCGCGCTCGGTTGACCGATGCGGACGTCTTCGGCGCGGCGGTCGGTCCCCGTGTGGTCAGTGGCGCACTACGCGGTCGCACCGTGGTACTCGTCACCACGGCGGACGCGAACCCGGCCGACCGGGATGCGCTGACCGGGCTGATCGGCAGTGCCGGTGGCACTGTCACGGGTGAACTGCAGCTCACTGAAGCGTTCACCGACCCGTCCCGGTCTGACCAACTCAGTGAGTTGGCCACCCGGCTGCTGCCGGCTGGACTGCGGTTACCCACCGCCTCCGATGCCGGGACTTTGTCCGGCGGGCTGCTCGGCTCACTGTTGCTGATCAACCCGCAGAACGGCAAAGCGCAGGCCACCGCTGCGGAGACCACTGCCGTGCTCGCCGGCTTGGGCGATGGCGGCTTTGTTCGGCTCGGCCCGCAGGTGCAGCCGGCCCAGCTCGTGGTGGTGCTTACCGGAGGCGCCAGCCGGGCGAACAGTAGTGGGGACCGAGCCGGAATCCTGGCTAGGTTCGCCACCCAGCTGGACCGTTCCGGTTCTGGTGCGGTGCTCGCGGGTAGGCCAGGGTCCGCCGACGGCAACAGCCCGATTGGCGTGGTGCGGGCGGACACCGCTGCGGCCTCGCTGTTGTCCACCGTCGATGACGTGAGCACCGCGGCCGGTCGGGTTGTGGCGGTGCTGGCTCTGGCTGAACAGGCCCAAGGCCGGGCCGGGCGATACGGCGTCGGCAGCAACGCGCAGGCTGTGATTCCCGCGGTCCAGGGCTGACCGGCGAGGCGGTGCCTCGACGCCACCGCCGGTGGTGTTACCGTGAACTTCCGTGGTCGGTGGCATGCCGCCAGCCGCATCGTAACCGGTCGCCAATCGAAGGGCCGGTCCGGACCACGGGAGAGGTGTCTTGGTGAAGCACGTCCGCCCCACCAGGTACCTGTTCGTCACCGGAGGCGTCGCCTCTTCGCTGGGCAAGGGGCTCACCGCGTCCAGCTTGGGTCAGCTACTGACGGCTCGCCGGCTACGGGTGACGATGCAGAAGCTCGATCCTTACCTCAATGTCGACCCGGGCACGATGAACCCCTTCCAGCACGGTGAGGTGTTTGTCACCGAAGACGGCGCCGAGACCGACTTGGATATCGGGCACTACGAGCGGTTCCTGGACCGCACTCTCGGCCGCAAGGCCAACGTCACCACCGGCCAGGTCTATTCAGCGGTGATCGCCAAGGAACGGCGTGGAGAGTACCTCGGCGACACGGTGCAGGTGATCCCGCACATCACCGACGAGATCAAGTCGCGGATCCTGGCCATGTCCGAGCCAACGCAGGATGGTCGGCCGCCGGACGTGGTGATCACCGAGATCGGTGGGACAGTCGGGGACATCGAGTCGCTGCCGTTCCTGGAGGCGGCCCGCCAGCTACGCCACGACGTCGGCCGGGACAATTGCTTTTTCCTGCATGTCTCACTGGTGCCCTACCTTGCTCCCTCCGGGGAGCTGAAGACCAAGCCGACTCAGCACTCCGTGGCCACCTTGCGCAACATCGGTATCCAGCCGGACGCTGTGGTCTGCCGCGCCGATCGGGAGGTGCCGGAAGCGCTGAAGCGCAAGATCGCGCTGATGTCGGACGTGGACATCGACGGTGTGGTGGCGGCACCAGACGCCCCGTCGATATACGACATTCCCAAGGTGCTGCACTCCGAAGGCCTTGATGCCTACGTGGTGCGCCGGCTCGGGCTGCCGTTCCGGGATGTGGACTGGACCGAGTGGGGAGACCTCCTGGACCGGGTGCACAACCCGGCCGAGCTGGTACGGATCGCCTTGGTGGGCAAATACGTCGACCTGCCGGACGCGTACTTGTCGGTGACCGAGGCGCTGCGCGCCGGGGGTTTCGCGCACCGGGCCAGGGTCGAGATTCGCTGGGTGCCTTCGGATACCTGCGAGACCCCCGCTGGTGCGCAGACGGCGTTGGCCGGTGTGGATGCGGTGTTGGTACCCGGCGGGTTCGGCATCCGTGGCATCGAGGGCAAGATCGGGGCCATCCACCATGCCCGCATCCGCGGGATCCCGGTTCTGGGCCTGTGCCTGGGCCTGCAGTGCATGGTGATCGAGGCTGCCCGCAACCTGGCCGGACTCGACGGCGCCGGTTCGACTGAGTTCGATGCGGCGACGGCACACGCGGTGATCTCTACCATGGCCGATCAGACTGACGTCGTGGCTGGTCAGCGCGACATGGGTGGGACGATGCGGCTGGGTAGCTATCCGGCGGTGCTCGAGCCGGACTCGATAGTGGCTCGGGCCTACGGCTGCACCGAGGTTTGCGAGCGGCACCGGCACCGGTACGAGGTGAACAACGCCTACCGGGACAAGCTCGCCGCGGCGGGGCTGGTAGTCAGCGGAGCGTCGCCGGATGGCCATCTCGTTGAGTTCGTCGAGCTACCCGAGCGTACCCACCCGTTTTTCGTCGGCACCCAGGCCCATCCGGAGCTCGCTAGCCGGCCCACCCGCCCGCACCCACTGTTCGTCGCCTTTGTTGCGGCTGCGCTGAACTACCGTGCTGCGGATTGGTTGCCGGTGGAGATGCCGGCGAGGCTGCGGTGAGCCGGCCGCACGAGTTTGCGGTATCCGGTAGCGACACGCTGCACGTCGGTCGGGTTCTCGCGTTGCGGCTGGATCAGGTGATGATGCCCGGTGGGCGTGCGGCACGGCGCGAGGTCGTCGAGCATCCCGGGTCGGTGGTGGTCGTGCCGCTGCATGATGACACGTCGGTGACGATGATCGACCAGTACCGGCACCCGCTGGGACGCCGAATCCGCGAGCTGCCGGCCGGTCTGCTGGACGTACAGGAAGAGGACCCCGTGACGACCGCCCGGCGCGAGCTGCTGGAGGAGGTGGGTTACACCGCGCGGGACTGGTCGGTACTCGTCGATTTGGTGGCGTCGCCTGGGTTCAGTGACGAGGCGCAGCGGGTGTTTCTGGCTCGCGGGCTGACCGAAGTCGGCCGTCCGCCCGGTGCTGACGAGGAGGCCGACCTCGAGGTGATCCGGCTACCGCTGGCCGAGGCGGTGCGCCAGGTGCTCACCGGCGAGATCGTCAATGCGCCCGCCGTCGCTGGGCTGCTCGCCGCACAGGCTGTGCTGGCGGGCACTGCGCAGCCACGGCCGATCGAGGCGTTGTGGCCAGACCGTCCGACCCGCTTCGCCGATCGCCGCTGCTGAGGCCCCGCGGCCGCCACCTATCTCGGAAAGGCGAGGAGCATCCGCGCAGCGTCAACGGCCGTAGTCTTCGACCACCGAGTAGAGCTGAGCAGGAAGGCACCCGCGGTGAAGATCGGTGTTCCACGCGAGTTGAAGATCCACGAGTACCGGGTCGCGATCACGCCCGCCGGAGTGCTCGAGCTGACCCGCCGCGGGCATGAGGTGCTGGTGGAACGCGATGCCGGTGCCGGCTCCGCATTCCCCGACGGGGCCTACCTGACCGCAGGTGCGCGCATCGTGCCGCAGGCCGATGACGTGTGGGCCGACGCCGAGATGGTGCTCAAGGTGAAGGAACCGGTGCCGTCGGAGTATCACCGGATGCGCAAGGGCCAGATCCTGTTCACCTACCTGCATCTGGCTGCGTCGGCGGAGTGCACGGCTGCGGTGATCGACGCGGGGATCGACGCGATCGGCTACGAGACGGTGCAGCTACCCGATGGTTCGCTGCCACTGCTGGCGCCGATGAGCGAGGTTGCCGGGCGGATGGCCCCCCAGGTCGGGGCGCACTGCCTGGAACGTATGCAAGGCGGGCGCGGAGTGCTGCTCGGCGGGGTCTCCGGGGTGCCCGCCGGCAAGGTGGCGGTGCTCGGGGCTGGGGTGGTGGGGATGAACGCCGCCACCATTGCGCTGGGTCTGCAGGCTGAGGTCGTGGTCCTGGATACCAACATCAACCGGTTGCGCGAGATCGACTTCAGCTACCGGGGGCACCTGCAGACCATCGCGTCCAACGCCTACGAGGTGGAGAAGGCCTGCGTGTGGGCCGACCTGGTGATCGGTGCCGTGCTGCTGCGTGGGGCCAAGGCACCCACCCTGGTGAGCCATGATCTGGTCGGCGAGATGCGACCGGGTTCGGTGCTGGTGGACATCGCCATCGACCAGGGCGGCTGCTTCGCCGACTCACGTCCCACCACCCATGCCGACCCCACCTTCACCGTGCACAACTCGGTGTTCTACTGCGTGACCAACATGCCCGGCGCGGTACCCCACACCTCCACGTATGCGCTGACCAACGTCACCTTGCCCTACGTCTGCGCGCTGGCCGACAAGGGGTTGAGCAAGGCAGTCCAAGACGACCCCGCATTAGCCCGAGGCGTCAACGTGGTACGGGGCTCAGTAGTGCTCGCCGAGGTCGCCCAGGCGCACGCACGCGACTACGTCCCTCTGGCCGAGGCACTCGGGTGAGTGCTGGTCCACCCCATGACCTGCCACCAGCGTTGGCGGCGGTGATCTCCGAGTATTTGGATCACCTCGCGGTGGAACGGGGAACTTCGGCCAACACCCTGGACTCCTATGGCCGGGACCTGCGCCGTTACGGTGTTTTCCTGGCGTCAGCGGGGATCGCTGGGCTCACCACGGTGCGGGAGGAGCAGGTGACTGGATTCCTCGCGGCGTTACGGGACGGGACCGGTGAGCATCGCCCGCTGGCCCCCTCCTCGGCAGCTCGGGCCCTGGTCGCGGCTCGCGGGCTGCACCGGTTCGCATTCCGGGAAGGCCTGGTACCCACCGACGTCGCCGCCGGCGTGCACCCCCCGAGCCCGCCGAAGCGGCTGCCCAAGGCACTCGGGCTGGATGATGTGCTGCGGCTGCTCGAGGTGTTCCCCGCAGACGGGGACCCACGCTGCCTGCGTGACCGTGCGCTGCTGGAGTTTCTGTATTCCACCGGTGCGCGGATCTCCGAAGCGGTCGGGTTGGACCGCGACGACGTCGACGCCCCGGCTCGTGCTGTGTTGCTGCGTGGCAAAGGTGGCAAGCAGCGGCTGGTGCCGGTGGGTCGCCCGGCACTGGCCGCGCTCGACACCTATCTTGTTCGCGGCCGCCCAACGTTTTCCGCACGAGGGCGGGGAACTCCGGCGGTATTCCTCAACGCTCGCGGTGCCCGGCTGTCCCGGCAGAGCGCCTGGGCGGTACTCCAGCAGGCCGCAGCGCGGACCGAGATCGCCGCCGCGGTGTCCCCGCACACCCTGCGGCACTCCTTCGCTACCCACCTGTTGGAGGGCGGTGCCGACGTGCGGGTGGTCCAAGAGCTGCTCGGGCACTCCTCGGTGACCACCACGCAGGTCTACACGCTGGTAACGGTGGACAACCTCCGCGAGGTCTACGCGACCGCCCATCCACGAGCACGTGGTTAGGCGCGCGCACCCGGCGAGGCGCGTTGAAGGCTGTTTCCGATGCGGAATAGGCTCCCCCGGGATCGCACCGTGCTGACCCAGCATTGGGCGGGAAGGGATCAGTTCCATGTCGTCCTGGGCGTCTGCGCAACAACCGCTGGTTGCGCCGACCCCGCCGATCTCCGGTGAGGACGCGGTTCTCGAAGATGCGGTCCTCGGGGATGGGATCGATCTCACCGGACGTCCACGCCGCGCGGTGCCGCAACCACCCCCGCTGGACCGGCACGGGCCGGCACAGGTGGTGGCCATCTGCAACCAGAAGGGCGGTGTCGGCAAGACCACTTCGACGATCAACCTCGGGGCCGCGCTCGCCGAATACGGTCGCCGAGTACTGCTCGTCGACTTCGATCCCCAGGGCGCACTCTCGGTCGGGCTCGGGGTGGCCTCGCAACACCTCGACCACACCATCTACAACCTGATCATGGAGCACCGCGTCCCGGCGGACGAGGTCGTCCAGCCGACCTCGGTACCTGGCATGGACCTGCTGCCCAGCAATATCGATCTGTCCGCGGCGGAGGTGCAACTGGTCACCGAGGTGGGTCGCGAGCACGCGCTGGGCCGGACGCTACGGCCACTGGTGCCGCGCTATGACTTCATCCTGGTCGACTGCCAGCCGTCACTGGGCCTGCTCACCATCAACGCATTGGCCTGCGCGGATGGTGTCCTCATCCCGCTGGAGTGCGAATTCTTCAGCCTGCGCGGGGTGGCGCTGCTGATGGACACCATCGACAAGGTCCGGGACCGGCTCAACCCCAGATTGACGATCACCGGGATTCTGGCCACGATGTATGACCCGCGTACGCTGCATGCCCGCGAGGTGATGGCGCGTGTGGTGGAGGCCTTCGGTGACACCGTGTTCGACGCCGTGATCAGTCGCACGGTCCGGTTCCCGGAGACCACCGTCGCCGGGGAGCCGATCACCCGGTGGGCGCCGAAGTCCGCCGGAGCGAAGGCGTACCGCGCTTTGGCTCGGGAGGTGATCGCGAGATGACCGTGTTGGACGATCCAGTGGTGACACCGGCCTCATCGCCCCGCTTCACCGTGCGGCTAGCGAATTTCGAAGGTCCGTTCGACCTGCTGTTGCAGCTCATCTCGCAGCAGCAGATGGACGTGACCGAGGTGGCCCTGCACCAGGTGACCGACGAGTTCATCGCGCACCTGCGGGTGTTGGGCGATTCATTTGATCTGGACGAGACCACCGAGTTCCTCGTGGTCGCGGCGACCTTGCTGGACCTCAAGGCGGCCCGGTTGTTGCCCTGCGCCGACGTCGAGGATGAAGGTGATTTAGCACTGCTGGAGGCGCGGGACCTGCTGTTCGCGCGGCTGCTGCAATACCGGGCGTACAAGCAGGTAGCGGCCCTGTTCGCGGAGCTCGAAACCGCGGCGCTACGCCGTTACCCACGATCGGTGGGCATTGAGGAGAGATTCGCCGGATTGTTGCCCGAGGTATTGCTCGGCGTCGACGCTGCTCATTTCGCCGAAACCGCAGCCTCGGTGTTCCGGCCTAAGCCGCCGCCCCCTACGGTGTCATTGGAGCATCTGCATACCCCGCGGGTGTCGGTGCACGAGCACGCCGCCGTGCTCCGCAGCTGGCTGGCTCGCGATGGCCAGGCGAGCTTCCGTAGTCTGGTTGCCGACTGTACGCACACCAGAGAGGTGGTCGCCCGCTTCCTCGCTTTACTGGATCTGTACCGTGCCGCAGTAGTGGTATTCGACCAGGCCGATCCGCTGGGCGAATTGCACATTCGGTGGACAGGTGACTCCGAGCAGACCACTGCCGCGTCGGCTGAGGATGGGGAAGAGAACGAGGACTACCTGTGAATGAAACCGCGCTGATGGAAGCACCCGAGCTCTCGGGAACCCTTGGGACCGAGACACTGCCGACGCTGCACCGCGACGATGAGCTCGATGCTGCGCTGGAGGCGTTGTTGCTCGTGGTGGATTCCCCGGCTGGGGAGGACGTTTTGGCCAGCGCACTGGGTCAGCCGGTGACCAGAGTGGTCGAGGCGCTACAACGGCTCCGGGATGGCTACGCCGGCACCGGACGCGGCATCGACCTGCGTCAGGTGGCGCAGGGATGGCGGCTGCATACCCGAGACGTCTACGCACCCTACGTGGAACGGTTCTTGCTGGACGGGCAGCGTGCCAGGCTCACCAGGGCCGCCCTGGAGACCCTTGCGGTGGTGGCCTACCGGCAGCCCGTCACCCGCGCGCGGGTCGCCGCGGTGCGCGGGGTGAACGTCGATGGGGTGATGCGTACCCTGCTGGCCCGCGGTCTGATTGAGGAAATGGGGACCGATCCCGATACCCACGGTGTGCTGTACAGCACGACGGAGCTGTTCCTGGAGCGGCTCGGTCTCTCCGGGTTGGACGAGCTTCCACCGATCGCCCCGTTACTGCCCGACATCGACTCCATCGATGACATCCCAGCCTGAAGCGATGTCTCACCCTGAGACCGTGTCCGAGTCAGTCTCCGGTCTGCCCAGACTGCACAAGGTGCTTGCCCAGGCGGGGGTAGCCTCGCGGCGCGCCGCCGAGGAGATGATCGCCCGTGGCCGGGTCCAGGTGGACGGGGTGGTGGTGCGCGAGATGGGGGTGCGGGTCGACCCAGAGAACGCTGTCATCCACGTCGATGGCATGCGGTTGGAGCTGCGCTCCGACGTCGAGCACCTGGCGTTGAACAAGCCTCGCGGCGTGCATTCCACGATGTCCGACGACCGTGGGCGGCCCTGTGTCGGTGACTACGTGGCCGACCGGGCCCAGCGCCTGTTCCACGTCGGCCGCCTTGACGCGGACACCGAGGGTCTGCTGCTGCTCACCAATGACGGAGAGCTGGCGCACCGGCTGATGCACCCCTCCTACCGGGTGCTCAAAACCTACCTGGCCGAGGTGCCCGGCCCGGTGCCCCGTTCGTTGGGCCGGACCCTGCGCGCCGGAGTGCACTTCGATGACGGGCCGGTGGCTGTCGACGGATTCCGAGTAGTGCAGACCCTGCCCGGCAAGGCGCTCGTTGAGGTTGTGCTGCACGAGGGCCGCAAGCACATCGTGCGCCGGCTGCTCGCCGAGGTGGGACACCCGGTGCAGCGGCTGGTGCGTACCGCGATCGCCGACGTCCGCCTCGGGGAGCAGCGCCCCGGCACGGTCCGCGTCCTCTCCCGCCCAGAGATAGGTGCCCTCAACCGCGCGGTCGGCCGGTAGTCCCCTGTTCCCTTCCGCATTCAGCGGGGTTATCGGGGTCTGTTTTACCCCGCTCAGCCCGCTGAATGCATCGGCTGGCGGCGGGCACAATGGGTCCGGTAGGGAGTCGGGAGGGCGGGCCGGTGCGGCGAGGGGATCGGTTGCGGGGGGTTGTGGCGATGGATGGGCCCGCCGGCACCGGGAAATCCACGGTGGCTCGCCGCCTGGCGGGCTCGCTGGGCGCTCGATATCTCGATACCGGTGCGATGTATCGAGCCGCCGCGCTCGGCGTCCTGCGAGCCGGCGTTGATCCCACCGAGTCTGCCGCAGTACGCGATGCCGTGGCGCAGTGGCACATCGAGGTGGGTACTGAGCCTGGCACCTCGTGCGTGCTGCTCGACGGTGAGGATGTCTCCGGGGAGATCCGTGGCCCAGAGGTGACGATCGCTGTGAGTCCGGTATCCGCGGTGTCCGGAGTGCGGCTGCTGCTCGTCGCCCAGCAGCGCCGGATCATCTCCGAGGCCACCGCTGCCGGCAGCGGAATCGTGGTGGAAGGGCGCGACATCGGAACGGTGGTGGCACCCGACGCGCCGCTGAAGGTCTTTCTCACGGCGAGCGCGGCCCAGCGGGCGGCGCGCCGGGCGGCTCAGGACGGTCTCGATGACGTGGAGGCTGTCCGGGAAGCGGTGGAGCGTCGCGACCGGTTCGACACGGCCCGGGAAGCCTCACCGATGTGCGCCGCTGAGGACGCCGTCGAGCTGGATACCACCGCGCTGGAGGTTGACGCGGTACTGGCCAGGTTGCGTGAGCTGGTGGTGGCGCGGGGGCTGCTCGTGCCGGCGGTTCAGGATCGGCCGTGACCCGTGAGGTGCCGGAGGGCACGTGGTTGTGGTTGCAGGGGTTCACGCGCTGGATCGGCACCTGGTGTTTCTATGTGGGTTTCCGGCTGCGGATTTGGTACAAGGACCGGATCCCGGCCACCGCGCCCGTCGTGGTGGTGGCCAACCACAGCTCGATGGTTGACGGCCCGCTGCTGTACGGGCTGCTGGGTCGGCGCACCGCATTTCTGATCAAGCAGGAGATGTTCCGCGGGCCGCTGGGCTGGATCCTGCCCCGCATCGGCCAGCTTCCGGTTCGTCGCGGTGAAGTCGATCGGGCGCCGCTGCTCACCGCCGTGCGGATACTGCGCGATGACGGGATGGTGGTGGTGTTCCCGGAAGGCACCCGCGGCGAGGGCGACGTGACAGACGCGCAGCAGGGTGCCGCGTGGCTGGCCCGGTCCGGAGGAGCGACAATACTGCCAGTGGCGATCCGTGGAACTCGACGACCGGCGGGCGACAACCGGCGGTTCCGGCCGCGCGTGGATGTCCTGGTCGGCGAGCCTTTCCCGGTGCCGCCGGGCAAGGGACGAGCGGTATTGGTCGCAGCTACCAATGAGATACGCGACCAGCTGGCTGCGCTGGTCACCGAGCTGGACGGGATCCGCTGCATGAGCGGACCGGGTGCGGCGCGAGGAAGGGGAGTGTGATGAACGGCCTGGCGCCTGGTGACGGGATCTGGTCCGACGAGGCCGAATGGAGCGCTCTGGATACCACCGACGCTGACGCGGCCGAGGCCGAATCGGATGCGGCGCTGGAGCAACCAGTGCTCGCGGTGGTGGGGCGGCCCAACGTGGGCAAATCGACGCTGGTCAACCGGATCCTGGGACGCCGGGAGGCCGTGGTTCAAGACGTGCCCGGGGTGACTCGGGATCGGGTGGCCTACGACGCGCTGTGGAATGGTCGCCGGTTCACGGTGGTGGACACCGGTGGGTGGCAGCCCGACGCGCGCGGTCTGGCAGCCGCGGTGGCGGCGCAAGCGGAGCTCGCGATGCAAACGGCGGACGCGGTCCTGCTGGTGGTCGACGCCACGGTGGGAGCCACCACGGCGGAGGAGACGGTGGCCCGGTTGCTGCGCCGCTCATCCACCCCGGTGGTGCTGGCCGCGACCAAGGTCGACGACGAGCGGGCGGTCGCCGATACCGCGGCACTGTGGTCGTTGGGGTTGGGTGAGCCGCACCCGGTGAGCGGGTTGCATGGTCGCGGCACTGGCGATCTGCTCGAC
This sequence comes from Pseudonocardiaceae bacterium, assembly GCA_036009255.1. Taxonomy (GTDB): domain Bacteria; phylum Actinomycetota; class Actinomycetes; order Mycobacteriales; family Pseudonocardiaceae. The sequence goes on along the minus strand of DASYMC010000355.1, from coordinate 3,664 downwards.
GCGGTGCTGGCAGTGCTGCCGACCGCGCCGCGGGACCTGGCTGGCCGCGCCGGGGGACCGCGCCGGGTTGCGCTCGTCGGCAAGCCCAATGTCGGCAAATCCAGCCTGCTCAATCGGTTGGCTGGGGAGCAGCGGTCAGTGGTGCACGAGGTAGCCGGCACCACGGTGGACCCGGTGGACTCGTTGCTGGAACTCGACGGCGAGACGTGGCGGTTCGTGGACACCGCCGGGTTACGCAAACGGGTGCGGACCGCGAGTGGCGCCGAGTATTTCGCGTCGCTGCGCACCCGGGCGGCGATCGAGGCCGCCGAGGTGGTGGTAGTGCTTCTCGACGCCAGCGAACCGATCACCGAGCAGGATCAGCGGGTGATCACCTCGGTGATCGAGTCCGGTCGCGCGCTGGTGGTGGCGTTCAACAAGTGGGATCTGGTCGACGACGACCGGCGCCGTGAGCTGGCTCGGGAACTGGACCGCGACCTGGCGCGGGTGGGCTGGGCGGAGCGAGTGAACATCTCCGCGCTCACCGGACGTTCGGTCGGCAAGCTCGCACCGTTTCTGCGCACGGCCCTGGAATCCTGGGATCGGCGCGTACCCACCGGCCAGCTCAATGCGTGGTTGTCCGAGGTGATCGCGGCGACACCACCACCGGTCCGCGGGGGGCGCGCACCCAGGGTGCTTTTCGCCACCCAGGCCAGTGCCCGGCCACCCACTTTCGTACTGTTCACCACCGGGTTCCTCGAGGCCGGGTACCGCCGATTCCTGGAACGGCGGCTCCGCGAGACGTTCGGCTTCACCGGCAGTCCGGTGCGCATCTGCGTTCGTGTCCGGGAGCGCCAAGCGCGCCGATAACGGAGACATCGGTCACGAGTGTGAACCGGTGGCCGGGCACACGAGGCAGGGTAGAAGGACAACCAGGATCGGCTGAAAGGTGCGGTGTGCCCATCATCATCGAGGTGTTCTCCGACTTCGTCTGCCCATTCTGCTATCTCGCTGAGCAACCGCTCGCAGACGCCGTCGAGGGCACTGACATGCAGATCGCCTGGCAACCCTTCGAGCTTCGACCGGAACCCACACCGACCCTGCGGCCCGAGGGCGACTACCTGCAGTCGACGTGGCAGGACCTGGTATACCCGATGGCCGAGCGCACGGGCGTCCCGATCGTGCTGCCCCGGGTATCGCCACAGCCCTACAGCCGGCTCGCCTTCGAGGGCTTTGCGTATGCCGCGGAGCGCGGTCTCGGGCAGCGCTACACCGAGCATATTTTCCGGACATTCTTCGTCCAGCAACGCGACATCGGACGGCCGGAGGTCCTGAGCGACGTCGCTGCGGAGCTCGGCTTGGATGCCGATGATTTCCGCGCGGCGCTGGAGAGTGGCCGCTACGGCCAGGCGCACCAGCAGGCACTACGCCGAGCTCACGAGTTGGAGATCACCGTCGTCCCCACGTTCATCATCGAGGACCGCCGGTTGGAGGGTATGCCCTCCGCGGAGGCCCTGCATCGGCTGCTCAACGGTGCGGTGGCCCTCCGGTAACTGTCGCGACTGCGCTAGGCTGTGCAAGCGCCTGTGAGGGCGCGGCCGGGACGTGGCGCAGCTTGGTAGCGCACTTGACTGGGGGTCAAGGGGTCGCAGGTTCGAATCCTGTCGTCCCGACCAGATCATAGCAGATCAGAGGGGGTTTCGGAGATTATCCGGGGCCTCTTCTGGATCTTCGGGAGCCAAACGGGGAGCCAGTCGGCGTTCTGATTACGCGGAGGTGGGTTGCCGCGGACTGGTCTGCTTGGTTTTGAGGATCTTGTTCATGGCGGTCGCGGCTTTGGTGAGTGCTGGGCGGATCTCGTGGCGGTAGACCGTTTCGGTGACGGAGGTGCCGCTGTGTCCCATCAGGTCGCTGATGTCCTCGATCCGGACGCCGCCGTTGTTGCTGAGGATGGACACGAAGCTGTGGCGCAGCTCCCGGGGGGTCCAGTCCGCCCCGAGTCCGGCCGTCTGGGTGATCTTCTGGAACTCGCGGCGGACCTGCCAGCGGTCCAGTGGGGTGCCGTCCTCGCGGCAGAACACCAGGTCGTGATCATGCCAGGTGTCGGCTGCCTCGCGGCGTTGGGCGGCTTGGTGAGTGTAGTGCGTGCGCAGTGTGTGGACGGCCTTGGTCGGGAGTTTTAGTATGCGCCTGCTCTTGCGGGTCTTGGTGTCGCCTTTGGTTCGTACGGAGCGGTACACGGCCACCGTGCCGGCTTTGAGGTCCACCTCGGCCCAGGTCAGCGCTCGCGCTTCCTCGGTGCGAATACCGGTCAAGAGCGAGAGCACTACGTACGCGGCGAGCTGTAAGTCGGTCTCCGATTCCAGCGCTTGTAGGAGTCTGGTGGCCTGGTCCAGCGTCATCGCCTTCGACGGGTGTCCCCCTTTGCCTTCGGGGATCATGATCAGGGTTGCGACGTTTCGTCTGACCTTGTCGCGTGCCTGAGCCTGGCGGATGGCACGTTCGAGGATTTGGTGGATGAGCCGAAGTGAGCGGGTGGACAGCTCCCCGGCTCGTTCGTCAATCCACTCGTCGAGTTGGTCGGCGGTGAGCTGTTGGAGTTTGGTTGTTCCGATCTGGGGGATCAGGTGGTGTGTGGCCAGCGACCGGTAGTTGTCGATTGTGGCCTTGGATTTTCCTTTGAGCCCCTTGTCAAAGAAGTCGTCCACGGCGTCTTTCACTGTGTACCTGGCTTCGACCCGCACGCCTGTTTCCAGATTATCAACGACTTCGCGGAGCTTGTCCTTGACCTGTGTCTTGGTTTTACCCTTTCGCTTGACGCGCTGGCGCTTGCCCTTCGTGTCGAAGCCAAGGCTGATGGCGCCGGTGAATCCGTCTCCTTCCGGGTAGATGGTTGCTTCGTAGGTTCCGATGCTAATCTTCATCCGGTAGCCTCCTTTCTTGATATTGGGCCGTATTCCTGGTCTTCGTGCCGGTCGAGGTATTCAGCGACAGCTTTCTTGATGACCCAGGAAACACTGCGTTCCTGTTGCTCGGCATATCTAATCAGCCGTTCCTTGAAATCGGTTTCCACTCGTACCGGTGGAAGGGTAGTGTCACCCGCCATGTAGAAACAAGTATCACGTTGTGCTACATATTGTCAACGGTTCACCTCCTGACCTGCGGTTTCGAGTGACGCGACGAACTCGGCCAGGTGCTGGCTGGTGATCCGGCGGAGTTTGCCGATCTTGATACTGCGGAGCTGGCCGGTCCGCAGCAGGGAGTACACCTTGTCTCGGCCTACGTGAAGGATCTCTGCTACCTGCTCGACCGTGCATGCTTGCCTCACCTCCTTTCCCGTGACACGCGTCGTTGCCGGTTGCGGCTGTAGTGGACCTGGGGCTGGCACCTCCTCTCGCAGTCACACCGGGTGATGGTCCGCGTCCGTCGTCTGTCTATGTCTTCGCCCTTTACGTGCAGACGCGCGGGGACGGTAGACGTAGACGATTACTGTGGGTGTTCGATCACGGCGCGCCATCGGCCACGACTGACCTGGGTGACCTGACCACGGTCGGCCAGCTCACGGAGTCGCTGATAGACCCATGGGCGGCTCATCCGGGTCGCGTTCATCAGCTCTGGCACCGAGACGCCCTCGTCCGGGGCGAGGCTCAGCGCAGCCCACAGGATGCCCATGGGCGCGCCGTCA
>DASYMC010000354.1:0-23572 GCA_036009255.1 Pseudonocardiaceae bacterium | reverse complement strand
TCGATGACCCTGCGAACCGTGATAATGAGGTAGTCCGTGCGCACGTACAACCCCAAGCCAGGCGAGGTCGAGCGTGCCTGGCATGTCATCGATGCCACGGATGTGGTGCTGGGCCGGCTTGCCAGCCAGGCCGCCGTGCTGCTGCGCGGCAAGCACAAACCGACCTACGCCCCGCATGTCGACACCGGCGACTTCGTGGTGATCGTCAACGCCGGCAAGGTGGCGTTGACGGGCAATAAGGGTGATCGGAGCTTTGTCTACCGGCACAGCGGTCACCCGGGCGGCCTCAAGCGGCGCTCCTTCACCGAGATGCTCGCTACCCAGCCCGAGCGATTGATCGAGAAGTCCATCAAGGGCATGCTCCCGAAGAACACCCTGGGCCGGGCGATGGCCCGTAAGCTCAAGGTCTACGCGAGCGCCGAGCATCCACACGCGGCGCAAAAACCGCAGTCATTCCAGATCACCCAGGTCGCCCAGTGACCGCGCCCGACTCGGTGGGTGCCGCCGAGCCAGTGAGCACTGACCACATGAACACCGCCAGTGAGGATCCGAAAGAGGCCGTGACCACTCCGCAGACAACGCAACCCGAGACCGGCCCCGAGACCGGTCCCGAAACCGGCCCCGAGACCAGCCCCGAAACCAGCACAGTCGTGCCGGCTGCTGCCGTTGTCCCGGCCCCGCTCGTTTCGGCGATGCCGGTACCTAGCGGTCAGGCGACACAGGCGGTCGGCCGTCGCAAGGAGGCCGTGGTGCGGGTGCGCTTGGTCCCCGGCACGGGTGTGTTCCGGCTCAACGGCATGACGCTGGAGCGGTACTTTCCGAACAAGGTGCACCAGCAGCTGATCCGGGAACCCTTGGTGACCGTCAACAAACCAGAGTCCTACGATATCCTGGGCAACCTCTCCGGTGGCGGCACCTCCGGCCAGGCCGGCGCGCTGCGGCTGGCGATTGCGCGGGCTCTGATCGAGATCAACATCGATGATCGTCCGGCGCTGAAGAAGGCCGGCTTCCTCACCCGGGACGCCCGGGCGAAGGAGCGAAAGAAGTACGGGTTGAAGAAGGCGCGTAAGGCTCCTCAGTACTCGAAGCGTTAATACTGCCGGCCCCGGTATTGGTCGACGCGTCCTCATCGATGCCCCGCCTGTTCGGCACCGACGGGGTACGTGGGCTGGCCAACTCCGAGCTCACGCCGGAGCTGGCGCTGGCCGTGTCGGGTGCGGCGGCCAGGGTGCTGGCCGATCGCGGTCTGGGGCACCGGCCGGTTGCCATCGTGGGTCGGGACCCGAGGGCCAGCGGTGAGATGTTGGAGGCCGCCGTTACCGCTGGCCTGACTTCAGCGGGCGCCGATGTGCTGCGGGTCGGGATGCTGCCCACGCCGGCCGTCGCGTACCTGGTGAGTGAGTTCTCCGCGGATCTCGGCGTGATGATCTCTGCGTCGCACAATCCGATGCCGGACAACGGCCTGAAGCTTTTCGCCGCCGGTGGACGCAAACTACCCGACGCGGTGGAGGACGAGATCGCCGCGCGGGTGGACGGTCACGGCTTCCAGCGCCCCACCGGAGCTCTGATCGGCCGGGTGCGCGATGTGCCGGGAGCCGCCGGTCGGTATATGGATCACCTGCTGGCTGCCGCTCCACGATCGCTGGCCGGAATCCGGATGGTGGTCGATTGCGCGAACGGCGCAGCATCCGCCATCGCCCCGGAGGTCTATCGCAAGGCCGGTGCTGACGTGGTGGCGCTACATGCCCAGCCCGACGGCCTCAACATCAACGACGGCTGCGGGTGCGTTCATCTCGATGGGCTGCGCAAGGCCGTGCTGGAGCAGGGCGCGGCTCTGGGTATCGCGCACGATGGAGATGCCGACCGCTGCCTGGCCGTGGACGCCACCGGTGAGGTGGTGGACGGCGACCAGATCATGGCCATCCTTGCTGTGGCGATGCAGGCGAGCGGACAGCTCGTGGCGAACACCTTGGTCGCCACCGTGATGAGCAACCTGGGATTGCACCTGGCGATGCGTGAGCGCGGCGTGCTGGTCAGGACTACGCCGGTGGGGGACCGGTACGTGCTCGAGGCCCTGGCAGCCGGCGGATTCTCGCTCGGCGGTGAGCAGTCCGGGCACGTCGTGCTGCCCCAGCACGCTAGCACCGGCGATGGTTTGCTCACCGCGTTGCGACTGATGTCCAGGGTCGTCGCCTCGGGGCAAAGCCTGGCGGAGCTGGCCGGCGTGCTGACCCGGCTTCCGCAGGTGTTGATCAACGTCGCGGTTGCGGACAAAACCAAGGTTGCGATGGCGCCCACGGTCGCTGGCGCCATCGCCAATGCGGAGGCCGAGCTGGGCGAGACCGGCCGTGTGCTGCTACGCCCGTCAGGCACCGAGCAGCTGGTGCGGGTGATGGTCGAAGCCCCAACCGAATCAATGGCTACGACAATCGCCCAACGCATTGCCACGATCGCCGCCGCCGCGACCTGACTCGCCGATTACTGCGGTCTCCAGGAGAACTTCTCAGAGAACGCAGTGCGGGATGCTATCTTCCTGCCGATTTGATGACAAACCAGATCGCCCCGAGTCCAAAAATAGCGATGACAACCCACAGGACGGTCAACATGATATAACCGATAACCATGGCGACTCCTTTGACAAGCGCCCGGCGCGGCGCTGCGCTTACTATAAGGCACCGACCGCCCCGAAGCCTCGTCTAATCACACACTAGTGGGTTCATCTAGCAGCGCGTCGTAGTCGCTTGTGCCGGTGAGATGGCTGAGCAAGAACGCGGTGATCAGCGCCCGGCTGATCCGCCGGGTGCCGAACTCCGGGCCGCTGCCGATGAGCAGGTCGGTCCAGTGCTGACCGGAGGTGTAGCCGAGATGGCCGGCCTTGGGTAGCGTTCGCAGCTGGGCTGGGCCCGCCCACGCTCTGGTCACCGGCTCGGCATGCCCGATCGCTGGTGCCAGAAGGTCTTTACCCCCAGTCACGTGCAGGCCCGGCATGGTGCAACCACGGGCGGCGGTCACGGCAGAGGGCATCGTCTCTGCTAGCGCCAGGGTGACGACCGCGCGGCACCGATCGTCGGCGGCCGCCGCAAGCACTGCGCATCCGCCGCCCATCCCGTGCCCGGCCAGGCCCAGACGGCCGGGATCGACGCTGATCGCACCGTCACCCAGCCGCACGCCTGTGCACAGATTCAGCGCGGTGCGCAGATCAGTGGCGAACTGAGAGTGCGAGGCGAGTGCATTGCGTTGGGTGGCAGGCGCAGCGGCGACCAACCCCCAACTGGCCATATGACGGAGCAATTCGTCGTAACGTGACGTCGGTTGCAGCCAGCCGTGGCCGAAAGCCACCGCGGGCAGCCCGAGCCCGGATCGAGGCGTGAACACCACACCCGGCATCCCGACTGCTGCGAGATCACCCGTGGCCACCGCGTGCGGGCCTGGCCGGGAGAGCTCCTCGGCGGTGCGGCGGACCGCGGGATCGGTGCGTGCCATGAGCCGGGACGGTATCGGATGACGGCGCTTGCGCCTGCGCTAGCGTGAGGCACATGTGTGGAATCGTGGGCTACGTCGGACATCGGGGCGCTCTCGACGTCGTCCTGCACGGTCTGGGCCGGCTGGAGTACCGCGGATACGACTCCGCCGGAGTCGCCGTGCTGCCCAGCGCCGGTGTGCTCGCGGTGACGCGTAAGGCGGGGCCGCTGGCCAACTTGATCGGTGAGCTCGATGCCACTGGGCGGGGGAGGTTGAGCGGCACCACGGGAATGGGCCACACCCGCTGGGCTACCCACGGTGCGCCCACCGATCGCAACGCTCACCCGCACTGTGACGCTGCGGGAAGACTCGCTGTCGTGCACAACGGGATCATCGAGAACCACGCTCAGCTACGTGCCGAGCTGGAGCGGGCGGGCGTGGAGCTGGCCAGCGACACTGACACCGAGACCGCCGCGCACCTGATCGCCGCGGCGTATGACGGCTGCGGTGACCTTCCCCTGGCAGTGCGCCTGGTGTGCCGACGGCTGCACGGGTCGTTCACGCTCGTGGTCACCCATGCCGATGAGCCCGATCTTATCGTCGCTGCGCGCCGCTCCTCGCCGCTGGTGGTAGGGGTGGGCGACGGGGAGCACTTCGTCGCCTCCGACGTCGCGGCGTTCATCGAACACACCCGCGAGGCCGTCGAACTCGGCCAGGATCAGGTAGTGACGATTACCCGGGATGGCTATCACATCATCGATTTCCACGGCGCCCCGGCACACGGAAGGCCCTTCCGCATCAATTGGGACCTCTCCGCGGCGGAAAAGGGCGGCCACGACTATTTCATGCTCAAAGAGATTCAGGAACAGCCCACCGCTATCGCTAATACGCTTCGCGGGCATTTCGTCGACGGCCGGATCGTGCTGGACGAGCAGCGGATGGACACCCAGGAGTTGCGCGACGTCGACAAGGTCTTCGTGGTCGCCTGCGGTACCGCGTACCACTCAGGCATGGTCGCCAAGTACGCCATCGAACACTGGTGCCGCTTGCCGGTGGAAGTGGAACTGGCGAGCGAATTCCGGTATCGCGACCCGGTGCTGGACCGCTCCACCCTGGTGGTGGCCATCTCGCAGTCCGGGGAGACGATGGACACCTTGGAGGCGGTCCGGCACGCCCGGGAGCAGAAGGCCCGCGTGCTGGCGATCTGCAACACCAACGGGGCGCAGATCCCGCGGGAGTCCGACGCAGTGCTCTACACCCACGCCGGCCCGGAGATCGGGGTGGCCGCCACCAAGACGTTCCTGGCCCAGATCGTCGCCAACTCCCTGGTCGGGTTGGCGCTGGCGCAGGCGCGCGGCACCAAGTATTCCGACGAAGTCGCCCGCGAGTACGCCGAGCTGGAGGCGATGCCAGCGGCGGTAGCCCAGGTGCTCGGCACTGTGGATCAGGTCCGCGAGCTGGCCTGCCAGCTCGTCAACGCCAAGGTGGTGCTGTTCCTCGGCCGCCATGTCGGCTTCCCGGTGGCCCTGGAAGGCGCCCTGAAACTCAAAGAGCTTGCCTACATGCACGCCGAGGGCTTCGCCGCCGGGGAGCTCAAGCACGGCCCCATCGCGCTGCTCGAGAAGGACCTGCCGGTGGTTGTGGTGATGCCCTCGCCCAAGGGGCGGGCCGTGCTGCACCCCAAGCTGCTGTCCAACATCCAGGAGATCCGTTCTCGGGGAGCGAGGACCATCGTGATCGCCGAGGAAGGCGACGAGACAGTGCGGCCCTACGCCTCGCACCTGCTGGAGATCCCCGCGGTGCCCACCCTGCTGCAGCCGCTGGTGTCCACCGTGCCGCTGCAGGTACTTGCCGCCGAGGTCGCCCGCCAACGGGGCTACGACATCGACAAGCCTCGCAACCTCGCCAAATCCGTCACCGTGGAGTAACCAGCATGACCCCCCTCACCGGCGTGTCGCGCTCGGATGTACGCCGTGTCGCGCTGCGCTGACCAGGTTCCCGCGCCGTCCCTCGACTGCAGTGGCGCCTGGACGGTGGCGCGGGTACGCGCCGCCGAGAACGCGCTGGGGGTACCCGAGAGTGCACTGATGCGCCGGGCCGCGTTCGGACTGGCCACCCGCACAGCTTCGATACTGGCCCAGCGGACCGGTGGGGTGTCCGGCCGGCACGTTGTACTGCTGGTCGGGGGCGGGAACAACGGTGGAGATGCCCTGTGGGCCGGTGCGCAGCTGCGCCGCCGGGGGGTGGCGGTCACGGCTGTACTGCTGTCTCCGGAGCGCACACATCCGCAGGGGCTCGCTGCGTTGTGCCGCGCTGGTGGGCGGATCGACGCGCAGCTGCCGGATCGCGCCCACCTGGTGCTCGACGGGATCGTGGGGCTCTCCGGCAAGGGTGGGTTGCGCCCAGCGGCGGCGAAGCTGGTGGAGGCGGTGCGAGTACCGATCATCGCGGTGGACTCGCCCTCGGGGGTGGATCCGGACACCGGCACCGTCGACGGTCCCGCGGTTACCGCCACCGAGACCGTCACCTTCGGCGCCCGCAAGCCGGTGCATCTGTTGGCCCCGTGGCGTTGTGGCCCGGTGCACCTGGTGGATATCGGACTGTCCGTGCTGCTCGGGGAGCCCGATCTTCGGGTGCTGACCGCTGCCGAGGTCGGTGTGCTGTGGCCGGTACCAAACCCGACCAGCGACAAGTACACCCAAGGTGTCGTGGGGATCGCCGCCGGCTCGGCGGATTACCCTGGGGCGGCGGTGCTCTGTGCCGGCGCCGCGGTGCTGGCGACCTCGGGCATGGTGCGCTTCGCCGGCACGGCCGCCGACGCAGTCCGGGGGCGTTGGCCGGAGGTCGTGGCCACCGGATCGGTGTCCGATGTGGGGCAGGTGCAGGCCTGGGCCGTTGGACCGGGATTGGGTACCGGTGCCGCCGCTCGCCAGGTCCTCGCCCACGTGCTGGCCGCGGGGGTACCGGTGGTCGCCGACGCCGATGCGATCACCCTGCTGGCCCGCCACCCCGAGCTGTCGGATGCCCGGGACCCCGGGACCCCCCTGGTTCTGACCCCGCACGATCGGGAATTCGAGCGGCTCACCGGTCAGCTACCCGGCGCCGACCGGGTAGCGGCCACACAGAACGCAGCGAGCCGGTTCGACGCTGTGGTGCTCCTCAAGGGCAGCACCACGATCATCGCGGCGCCCGATGGCCAGGTACTGGTCAATCCGGCCCCCTCGCCCTGGCCCGCCACCGCTGGGTCCGGGGACGTCCTCACCGGCGTGCTCGGCGCCCTACTGGCCTCCGGCCGCAATCCTGCCACCGCAGCAGCCGCCGCCGCCCATGTCCATGCCCTCGCCGCCACCCTGGCCGCGACACACCCACCCACGTGCGCGTGGCGAGGACAAACGATGCTGAGTGGCGCGCCCGTGCCCGCGTCGGTGATTCAGGCGGCGCTGACGGAGGCGATCCGGGAGGTGCGGGCGGCGGCGGGGATGCAAGGATGACCGCGATGTCAGTCCTGTCGCCGCGACCGCGAGTCGAAGTGGTGATCGACCTCGCCGCCATCCGACACAACGTCAGGGTTCTCACCGGGTGCGCCGCGCAGTCCGGTGCTGCCGTCATGGCGGTGGTCAAGGCCGACGGGTATGGCCACGGTGCGGTTGACGTCGCCGGCACCGCGCTGGAGGCGGGAGCCAGCTCGTTGGGCGTGTGCAGCATCGAGGAGGCGCTCGCCCTGCGCCACGGCGGGATCCATGCTCCCGTGCTGGCCTGGCTGCGCATTCCCGGCGAGAATCTCGTGGATGGTGTCGCGGCTGGGATAGATCTGGGCGTCTACTCCATCGGCCAGCTCCATTCCGTCGCAACCGCCGCGGCAGTGGCCGGCCGCACCGCCCGGGTGCACCTCAAGGTCGACACCGGGCTGAACCGCGGTGGCGCCGACCGGCGCCAGTGGTCCAGCCTGGTCCGCGCTGTGGCGGCTACTCCAGGCGTCGAGGTCGTCGCGGTCTGGTCGCATCTCGCTCATGCCGACGATCCCGCGCATCCGATCATCGAGCAGCAGGTGCGGCACTTCAATGATGCCTACCAGTTGGCTCGGGATGCCGGATTGCGACCGCTGCGCCATCTGGCGAACTCCGCGGCCACCCTGGCCCGGCCGGACCTGCACTACGACATGGTTCGTCCGGGTATCGCCATCTACGGGCTCTCACCGGTGCCGGGAGTCGGTTACCATCTTGTACCAGCGATGACGCTGCGCTCGCAGGTCGCGATGGTCAAACGCGTCCCGGCTGGTGAGGGTGTTTCCTACGGGCACGAGTGGCGTACCGAGCGGGAGACCACGCTGGCACTGGTGCCCGCTGGGTACGCCGACGGTGTGCCACGGGTACTCACCGGTCAGCTAGACGTGTGGCTGGCCGGGCGGCGCCGGCCGGTGGTGGGAAGAGTGTGCATGGATCAGTTGATGGTCGACTGCGGGGACGACCAGATCGCCGAGGGCGCCGAGGTGATCTTTTTCGGGGCCGGCGCAGATGGCGCGCCCACCGCTGCGGAATGGGCCGGCAAGCTGGGCACCATTCATTACGAAGTGGTGGCGGGAATGGCCCGTCCCGGATTGACCCGGACCGTGCGGGGTCGCCGTGCGGCTCCGACGCTGGCGCGGGTCGCCCAATGAGACCCCGCTTGGTGGTCGGCGCAGCGCTGGGCACCCTCGCATCGACCGCGCTCGTCGCCGGCGCCGTGCACCTCAACCGCGTCGGCAAGTTGCGCAGGGATGCTGCGCACCAGCCTGATGAGCTGCCGCCCGACCTGCCACCGGATCGGGAGTACACGGTGTTCGCCGACGACGGGCTAGCGCTGTCGGTGGAGGAGTTGGACCCGATCGTTGGTGGAGCGCCTGAGCTGACGGTCGTGCTGGTGCACGGCTACACACTGGACCGGCGCACCTGGTTGTTCCAGCGGTATGAGCTGGCCCATTCCACCGCCCCCCGGGTTCGCCAGGTGCTCTACGACCTCCGCAGCCACGGCCGCTCCGGTCGTTCACTCCGCACCGCCAGCACAATCGAGCAACTCGGTCGCGACCTGCACGCGGTGATCAGTACGGCGGCCCCCGAAGGCCCGGTGGTCCTGGTCGGGCATTCCATGGGCGGCATGACGATTATGGCGTTGGCTGAGCACCATCCAGAACTATTCGTCGAGCGGATCTGCGGGGTGGCTTTCGTCAATACCAGCGCCGGGGAGATCGGCCGGTCGGGTCTGTCTCGCCCGTTCCTGTCCCGGCGCAGCCCGATCATGTCAGTGGCCAGGCCGCTGTCCAGTTGGCAACCCAGCACGCAGGCGATCGATCGTGGGCGGACTGCCGCGGGGAATCTGGCCTGGAGCCTGACCCGCAAGCTGTCCTTCGTCGACCCGGCGATCAGCCCCTCGATAGTCGAACTGCTGTATGAGATGATCAGTGCCACCTGCTTTGAAGTCGTGGTCGACTTCGTGGCCACTTTCGGGACGCACAACCGGTACGCTGCGCTGGCCGGTCTGCGACACGTCAAGGCACTGGTGATCGGTACCGACAGTGACCCTCTGATCCCGTACGAGCACGCCGAGGCGATCGCGGCGCTGCTGCCCGACGTCGCGCTGGTGCAGGTGGAAGGGGCGGGTCACGTGCCGATGCTGGAGAAGCCCAAGCCGGTCAACGAACACCTCGTGGAATTTCTCGCGAAATGCGCAGCGACCCTGCCCCAACGGTAGAAACGGGTAGCGCTCCGGTGTTGGAGTTGGTAACCCCGGCGCACACCGAACGCCTCGGCCGGGCGGTGGGCGAGCGGCTGCGCCCGGGTGACGTGGTGGTGCTGTCCGGGCCGCTGGGCGCGGGCAAGACGGTGCTGGCCCGGGGGATCGGCGCAGGGCTGGGCGTGCGGGGGCCGGTGACCTCCCCGACCTTCGTGATCGCCCGGGAGCACCCTGCGCTGCCCGGGGGACGCGGAGTGCCGTTGGTGCACGTCGACGCCTACCGGCTCGGCGGGATGGCGGAGCTCGACGATCTCGACCTGGACACAGATCTGCTCGCGGCCGCCGTGGTCGTCGAGTGGGGCGAGGGCATGGCCGAGCGGCTGTCTGACGAATACCTCCTGATCCGGCTGCACCGGCCGGGTCACGGCAGTCACGAGGACCGCCGAGTCGCGCAACTGTCCGGTCCGGCCCGGTTGATTCCCGAGCCGGCCGCGCTCGTGGCTGCTCGCGGGCCCGAGATGGGTGATCCGTAAACTCGTCGTCCGTGCTGGTGTTGGCTCTGGACACGGCGACCTCCGCGGTGACCGCGGGGCTGCTTCGGCTGCCCGCCGCAGGCTCACCGGTGGTTCAGGCAGAACGCGTCAGCGTGAACGCCAGAGCCCATGGTGAGCTGCTCATGCCCTCGGTGTGCGAGGTCCTGGCAAGCGCCGGGGTGTCGATGCGGGATCTCGATGCGGTGGTCTGTGGGGTGGGTCCGGGGCCGTTCACCGGGCTTCGGGTCGGGATGGTCACCGCCGCGGCACTAGGTGATGCCCTGAGCATCCCGGTGTATCCGGTGTGCAGTCTGGACGCTATCGCCCACCGGTCCGGTCCCGGCAGCCCGTTGCTGGTGATCACCGACGCTCGCCGCCGCGAGGTCTATTGGGCGTGTTACGACTCCTCCGGCGCGCGGGTCGACGGTCCCCACGTGAACCGGCCGGAGGACCTGCCGCTGGCCGGCGTGTCCCGGGTGGCCGGCGGGGCCACCGCGCTGGAGTTGCCGGCGGCACCCCGGTGTCAATCAGAACTGCGTCAATCTGAACCGTGCCACCCTGATCCGGCCGCACTGGTCGCCGTGGCAGCGGCAGCTTTACGGGCGCATGCAGCGCCCAGCCCGCTCACCCCGCTGTACTTGCGGCGACCGGACGCAGTGGAGCCTGGGCCGGCCAAACGGGTCACGCCGGTATGAGCTTCCTGATCAAGCCGATGGTGGCCGCTGACGCGCCGCGCTGCGCCGAGCTGGAACGTCTGCTGTTCAACGGCGACGACCCGTGGAGCCCCGAAGCCTTCACGGAAGCGATGGCCGTGGGTCACCACTATCTCGCCGCGCGGGAAGGCGACTCGCTGATCGGCTATGCGGGTCTTGCCCGGGTCGGGGCGGAGGCTGAGATCCACACCCTCGCGGTGGACCCGGCGCACCATCGCCGGGGGGTCGGGCGCGCGTTGCTACGCGCGGTCCTCGACCATGCGGTGGGGGCAACCGTGTTCCTTGAGGTGCGCACCGACAACGAGTCGGCGATCTACCTCTATCGCAGTGAGGGATTCGATGTGATCGGGATCCGCCGCGGTTACTACCGGCCCAGCGGAGCTGACGCGTTCACCATGCGCAGGCTGGCCGGCCGATGACCGCCGACGCACTTCCCGCGGAGGCGGCATTATGACCGCCATCGTGCTGGGTATCGAAACCTCCTGCGACGAAACCGGCGTGGGCGTCGTGCAGTTGTCCTCGGACGGGACGGTCACCCTGCTCGCCGATGAGATCGCCTCCAGCGTCGATGAGCATGCCCGCTTCGGTGGTGTGGTGCCTGAGGTGGCGTCCCGGGCCCACCTTCAGGCGATGGTGCCAGCGGTGCGCCGTGCGCTGCGGGTCGCTGGTGTCGCAGCCTCCGACGTCGATGCGGTGGCGGTCACTGCGGGACCGGGGCTGGCCGGCGCCCTGCTGATCGGGGTGGCCGCGGCCAAGGCGTACGCGGCGGCGTGGGACGTCCCGCTCTACGGGGTCAACCACCTCACCGCGCACGTCGCGGTGGATACCCTGGAGCATGGGCCACTACCTCCGGCGCTGGCCCTGCTGGTCTCCGGCGGCCATTCCAGCCTGCTTGAGGTGTCGTCGCTGGTGGCTCCGTTGCACCCGCTGGGCGCCACGGTCGATGACGCCGCCGGGGAGGCGTTCGACAAAGTGGCGCGGCTGTTGGGGCTGGGTTTCCCTGGCGGGCCGTTCATCGACCGCGCCGCCCAGGACGGTGATCCGGGCAGCGTCCGATTCCCCCGAGGCCTCACCGGACCAGGTGACGCACCCTACGATTTCTCCTTTTCCGGGCTCAAGACCGCGGTCGCCCGGCATATCGAGGCGCTGGAGCATCAGGGGACCATGGTGCCGGTCGCCGACGTAGCGGCAGCTTTCCAGGAGGCCGTGGTGGATGTGCTCACCGCCAAGGCGATCCGGGCTGCCACCGATCGTGGGATCGACACCCTGCTCATCGGGGGCGGGGTGGCCGCCAACTCCCGGTTACGCGCGCTGGCGCAGCAACGCTGCGCGGTGGCCCGGCTACGACTACGGGTACCCCGACCACGGTTGTGTACCGACAACGGAGCCATGGTCGCCGCACTCGGCGCGCATCTGCTCGCCGCCGGCGCGTCCCCGTCACCGCTCAACATCCCCGCCGACCCGGGCTTGCCGATCACCACCTCGCTGGTGGGTGGTAGCTGAGAGCTGCCGGCTAGACCGGGTGCAGGGTTGGTTCTCGATCGGGCACCACGAAGGATGCTCCGGTCTGCACTGCCGCGCCGGGCCGGGACACGAAGGGCACCACTTGGAAGTCGGCCCGCAGCTCGCCAGGAGTGATCCGGGTGCGCACGTACCCGCGGCGGTTGTTGAAGAAGCGAATGTGGGGGTTCTCGGCAAGGATCGCGGTGATGCGGGAATCGGTCTCCGAGCCGTCCCCGCCGGAGGTGATCGAGCTGGTCACCAGTTCCGTACCGACCGGCACCGACGAAGGATCATCGAAGCGTTCCCGGACCTCGGCTGCCCAGTGTGAGTGGATGTCACCGGTGAGTACCACGGCGTTGCGCACCGCTGTTTGGCGCAGCCCCGCGACTATCCGATCGCGACTGCCGGTGTAGCCGTCCCACGCATCGGGGTTGAAACCACGGCCCGGCCCGGGTGTCAGGTCAACCTGCGAGAAGAAGACCTGCTGGCCCAGCAGATCCCAACGGGCCCGGGATCGTGCCAGGCCGTCCAGAAGCCACTTCTCCTGCTCGCCTCCGGTGATCGTGCGGGCGGGATCGGAACGCTGCGGGCAGTCCGAGTTGAGCCGGTCGCCGCAAGGCTGGTCGTCGCGGTACTGCCGGGTGTCGAGCAGGTGGAAGGTGACCAATGAGCCCCACTGCACCCGGCGGTAGAGCTGCATGTCGCTGCCGTGTGGCACCGAAAGCCGGCGCAGCGGCATGTTCTCGTAGTAGGCCTGAAACGCTGCCGCCCGCCGGGCGAGAAACCCTCGTTGCGGCTTTTCCGGCACGTCGCCGGCCCAATTGTCGGCCACCTCGTGGTCGTCGAATACCGCCAGCCACGGTGCGACCGCGTGGGCCGCCTGCAAGTCGGGATCGGTCTTGTACTGGGCATATCGCTGCCGGTAGTTCGCCAGCGTCTCGGTCACCGGTCCGGCGTGGTCGCGGACGTTGCCACTGGGGGCGATGTACTGGTGAGCGGCGTACTCGTACTGGTAGTCGCCGAGGTACAGGACGACGTCCGGGTGCTCGGCGGCCAGCCCGCGGTAGGCGCTGAACCACCCGTGCTCGTACTGGGAGCAGCACGCGAAGCACATCGTGAGCGCGTCCAGGCTGGTCGCAGCCGGCGTCGTCCGAGTGCGACCCACCTGTGAGAGATGCCCAGCCGTACGGAACCGGTAGAAGTACTCGTGGCCCGGGCTCAAACCGGCGACCTCGACATGCACGCTGTGTGCCGCCTCCGGGACCGCGGTACTGCGTCCGCGCCGCTCGATCTGCCGGAACTGCCCGTCGGTAGCAAGCTCCCACTCCACCTCGACGGGGCGCGCGGGCATTCCTCCCAGGCCGTCCTCGGCTAGCGGGCGAGGTGCAAGCCGGGTCCAGAGCACTACGCTGTCCGAGGTGGGATCACCCGAGGCGACCCCCAGAGTGAACGGATCACTGAGGGCCTGGCTACGGTCCCCTGCCGCCGACCCGCAAGCTGATCCGCCCCACGGTGACGCGATGAGCATGGTTCCCGCTGCGGCACCCAGGACAAGTGTCCGCCGCCTGACCACTACTCGACCTCCTGCCGCTACCGGTCCGTTCATCACACGCCAAATGCCCGATCCGCGCCAATGTGAGACCCCACACTCGGGAGGCACGGTGCAGCTGAGGCCGGATTTTGGGACACCCGGTTGAACGGTTAGCACTCGGGGCAGTAGTCTGCCAATTAGCACTCTGGTCACCAGAGTGCTAGCAAGGGCCCGAGCCGCCTCGACACCCGCGACGGCGGGGTGGCAGGAGCCAGCAACATACAACCTGCCAGCTCTTCGAAAGACCCCAGAAAGTGGAGGTCATACCGTGGCGAGCGTGAGCATCAAGCCGCTCGAGGACAAGATCGTCGTACAGGCCAGCGAGGCTGAGACGACGACCGCGTCCGGCATTGTCATCCCGGACACGGCCAAGGAAAAGCCCCAGGAGGGCAAGGTCCTTGCCGTAGGCCCGGGTCGGGTCAATGACAACGGCACCCGCATCCCGCTGGATGTGAGTGTCGGCGACGTCGTCCTCTACACCAAGTACGGCGGCACCGAGATCAAGCACAACGGCGAGGAGTACTTGATCCTCTCCGCACGCGACGTGCTCGCTGTCGTGAACTGACGGTTCCACCGTCGAAAGTGAATTGACGGTTCGACCGTCGTGTGAACTAGACGGTCCGACCTTGACCGCCCCGCGGCCCTCCGGGGCCAGCGGGGCGGTCTTCATCAGGTACCGGTTGCTCCGGTAAGGGGCCCGGAGGCCAATTCAGAATCCGCTCGTGAGGAAAGGCAGTCAATGCCAAAGCAGATCACGTTCGACGAGACCGCGCGGCGCGCGCTGGAGCGCGGAGTCGATAAGCTCGCCGACGCGGTCAAGATCACTCTTGGTCCGCGCGGCCGGCACGTGGTGCTGGCGAAGAAATACGGTGGCCCCTCGATCACCAACGACGGGGTGACCATCGCGCGTGAGATCGAGCTGACCGACCCCTATGAGAACCTCGGTGCCCAGCTCGCCAAGAGCGTGGCGACGAAGACCAATGACGTTGCCGGTGACGGCACCACCACCGCCACCGTGCTCGCGCAGGCGATGGTCCGCGAAGGTTTGCGGAACGTGGCTGCCGGTGCCAACCCCATGTCGCTGGGTCGCGGCATAGCGGCGGCTGCGGAGGCGGTTGCCGATGCATTGCTGGCCAAGGCGACACCGGTCGCCGGCGAGCAGGCGATCGCTCAGGTAGCGACGGTGTCCTCGCGCGACCCGGAGATCGGCGCCCTGATCGGCGAGGCGATGACCAAGGTGGGTGAGGACGGCGTCATCACGGTCGAGGAATCGTCCACGATGGCCACCGAGCTGGAGATCACCGAAGGGATCGCATTCGACAAGGGTTACATCTCGCCTTACTTCGTCACCGATGCTGAGCGGATGGAGACGGTCCTTGCCGACCCCTACATCCTGGTGCACCGCGACAAGATCTCCTCGATCCAGGATCTGCTGCCGCTTCTGGAGCTGAGCAGCGAGGCCGGCAAGCCACTGTTCATCGTGGCCGAGGATGTCGAGGGCGAGGCCCTGTCCACTCTGGTGGTCAACGCGATCCGCAAGACGCTGGCGGTGGTGGCGGTCAAGGCACCGTACTTCGGTGATCGCCGTAAGGCGTTTTTGGACGACCTGGCAGTCGTCACGGGCGCTCAGGTGGTCAACCCCGAGGTGGGACTCAAGCTCTCGGAGGTCGGCCTCGAGGTGCTCGGCTGGGCTCGGCGCATCGTGGTGACCAAGGACGACACCACTGTCGTCGAGGGTGGCGGTAATGCGGCCGACATCGAGGCCCGCGCTGCGCAGATCCGTCGCGAGATCGAGGAGAGCGACTCGGACTGGGACCGCGAGAAACTGCAGGAGCGGTTGGCCAAGCTGGCCGGCGGCGTCGCGGTGATCAAAGTTGGCGCGGCCACCGAAACTGCGCTCAAGGAGCGGAAGGCCCGGATCGAGGACGCGGTGGCTGCCGCCAGAGCGGCCGCTGAGGAGGGCATCATACCCGGAGGTGGTGCGGCACTGGTGCACGCCGCCGATTCCATCGGCGATCTCGGCCTGCACGGCGACGAGGCTACCGGCGTCGCCATCGTGCGAGTCGCCAGTGCTGCGCCGCTTCGCTGGATCGCCGCCAACGCGGGGTTCGAGGGATCGGTCGTGGTTGCCAAGGTGCGTGAGGCGAGCTGGGGTCACGGTTTCGACGCGGAAGCCGAGGCCTACTGCGACCTGGTCGCCGCAGGCATCGTCGATCCGGTGAAGGTGACCCGCTCGGCGATCGTCAACGCGGCCTCCATCGCTCGAATGATCATCACTACTGAGAGTGCGGTGGTGGACAAGCCGGAGAAGGCGCCTCCAGCCGGTCAAGGCCATGGCCATGGGCACGGGCACGGGCCCGGTATGTGAGCTGCGGCGCTCTGCCGTTTCGGTTGAGCCGTCCGGCTCGGCTGGCTGGTCGAGCCCTGGTTAAGGCGTACGGCTCCGGTCGTACTCCAGCCGGGTAACACCTGACGACGACCCCCGTACGACCCCCGTAACCCTACTGACGGGTGCGGGGGTCGTCGCCGTGGACGATCGGTAGCCGTAAATGCCCGAATCATCCGTGTTCACAGTACTGCCGGGAACTGCTCACACTCGGTAGAGTGAGCGTTGCTCCACATCGGTGATAGCGGCGAATCTGATTGTGCGGCAGCGGTCCTTGACGAAAATCCATCAGATCGTGTCAAGTTCCGGCGCTGTACGGCCGATAGGGAGGTGGGCACATCAGTTGGCTGCAGGAGAGGAGTCCTTCCGTGACCGCAGTTCTCATCTGCGACGACCGGCGAAGCGTCCGCGAGGGTCTGACTCGTGTGATGTCCGCGGTCCCCGGCGTCGCCCGGATCGACTGCGTAGCACACGGTGATGAGCTCTTAGCTCGCTATTCCCGGCAGCCGGTGGATGTCGTCCTGGTCGGCACTCAGCGTGCGGTGCCGGCCGGCGTGGAAGCTACCCGTCGGCTGGTGTCGGCCCATCCGCAAGCCAACGTGATCGTCTTTGGTGCACCGGACGACGCGGGCAGCATCGCCGCCGCGATCGCTGGTGGCGCACGGGGTTATCTCCGGTGGGACGCATCGCGTCCGGAACTTGTCGCGGCGCTCGCTCACACGCTGGCCAGCACGTCCGTACCGGCTCCGCGCCCCCCTTCCGACCCTGGTGTGCAGCTCACTGAGCGGGAGCTCCAGGTCCTCCGCGGAATGAGCCAGGGTAAGAGCAACGGACAAATCGGTCGGGAGCTGTACCTCTCCGAGGATACCGTGAAAACCCATGCCCGCAGACTCTTCCGCAAGCTCGGCGTGCGGGATCGGGCTCAAGCTGTCGCCCACGGTTTTCGGCGCGGACTGGTGGCGTGAAGACTGCGCCCTGACAAGGTTTCCCACAAGACCGGTGGCATCGCCAACCGGTCTTGTGGGCGTTTTGCGGCTATCTTCTCCGGCATCTGCGGGGTGATACCGCGTGATTCGCCCGGTCTGGCAACCACTACGGTCGACCGCGAGGTGGCCGTGTCTCGGTATGGAGATGGATGGTCGGGACCACGGAGTGGCCACCGCCGGCCGGCGTTCAGCCCGACCGGTCCCTCGTCGTAACGGCAGGGCTGCATTCTGCGATGACCGCTGTAGGGGACGACCTCGACGTCCTGATCGGTGACGCCGTCGACGGCAGGCAAGAAGCCGTCGAAGGTGTGCTCCGGCGGATTCGTCCCCTCGTGGTGCGGTATTGCCGTTCCCGCGTCGGTAGCCAGGAGAAGACGTCCGCTTCGGCGGATGATGTAGCTCAGGAGGTGTGTCTCGCGGTGCTTACGGCCCTGCCCAGTTACCGCGACCAAGGTCGGCCTTTCCTTGCCTTCGTGTATGGCATCGCCGCACACAAGGTTGCCGACGCCCACCGGTCGGCAGCGCGTAATCGAGCTGAGCCGGTCGCGGAGGTTCCTGATACTCAGGACTTGGCCGACGGTCCGGAGGCACAGGTGATGCAGGGCGAGTTCGCCGGTCGGATGGCCCAGCTGCTGGACACCCTGCCGGAGAAGCAGCGCGAGATCCTGCGTCTGCGGATCGTCTTGGGGCTCTCCGCGGAGGAGACCGCTGAGGCAGTGGGTTCGACTCCTGGTGCGGTTCGGGTGGCTCAGCACCGGGCTCTAGGTCGGTTGCGCGGAGTACTGGCGTCGGAGGGGGTGGTCTGAGTGTCTGGTTGGGACGAGCATCCAAGCGCTGGGTACCCCAATGGGGATGGGCACGATATGCCGGCTGATCTGGCCGCGGTTCAGGCCGATGACGCACTACTGGACATGATCGGGGCTGGCCACACAGTCAGCGACACCGACGACGAACTGACGCGAGTCTTGGCAGCATGGCGCCGCGAGGTGCATGCGACGCCGGTCCCAGAGCTGGTGGACACCAGCACCGCGTTGGCGACGATCCGCGCCGCCGCCCGTCAGCCAGTCCGTCGCCGCAATCCCGTGTTCGGCTCGGCTGCGGCGGCTGCGGCAGTGTTCGTGATCGCATTCTCCGGAGTGGGTTTGGTCGCCAAATCGGCACAACCTGGTGACCACCTGTGGGGCGTGACCCAGGTCCTCTACAGCGACTACGCCCGTTCGGTGGAGACGGCGGCAACGGTCCGGACCGAGCTCAACGAGGCCAACACCGCCTTGAAACAGAACAATCCCGAGCGGGCCAGGGCAGCGTTGCAACGGGTCCAGCAGCAATTACCGGTGATTGGCGAAGCCGAGGGCCACACCGATCTGACCGCCCGCCACCGCCAGCTTGAGCAGCGGTTGCTGACCGGGTCGCCGGATGCTGGGATGGGGAGCCTGTCCGGCGACCCGGCGTTCCCCTCGTCGCCATCTGGTTCCCAACCCAAGGCCAGCGAGGCGCGTCAATCGGAACTGCCCGCACCCGGCGGCTCCACCACAACGCCCGATTCGGCCAAGGACCTGGCCCCTGACACGTCCGCCAAGAATTCCGACCAGTTCATGCCCGATCGCCGCCACTACCCGCAGGGCCCTTACCCGTCCCCGGGCGCCTATCCACCCCCGGGTGGGACGTCTCGTAGCGGCGCGCAGGACCGTGGCACCCCTAGAAACGATGGTCGCTCAAACGACAACCAGAGTGACAGCAGCTCCACCGGTGATAACACCAATAGGGGTGACACCGGTGGAGGCACCCCCTCGCCAAGTCCTTCGTCCGACGGTGGCCAGGTCAGTGGCGGGAACCCGGGCTATGTGGGTGGTCCCCACCCTCCAGGGAACAGTTTCGGCCCGGTTTGTGCTCACCCGTCGCCGCGACCTCCCTATTGTGGCTGAGGCGGCTCAGCCACCGTTTTCGGCGTGCACCGCATCGGTATAGCCACGGCAGTATTCCCACGTCACATACCCTGCAGGGTCTGGGTCGTAGGCGGGCTCGTGCGGGCGCATGCGACCGACCTCCAGTAGCTGCTGCAAGCTGGCCCGGAGCAGATGCCAGTCGTGGTAATGCTGCTCGGCGCAGTCAGGGCAGTCCACAACGATCCCTCGTATTCCGCGAGGCGCCAGCAGGGCCTGGTAGACGGCGAGATCGCTCAAGTCGGCGAGCAGCCCGGCCCGCTCCTCGTCGTCGAGGGGCTCCTCGATGCCATCGTCGGAATCGTCCAACGCCTCCAGCGCCAGAGCCGGATCTTCCGGGTCACCAGCGAACGGGTCAGGGGGAAGTGAGTCATGCGCCACGGCTGGCACGGTACCCGCCTGGCCGTCAGCCCCGGGCGGATGGCCCGATGAACAACGCCGGGCGGATGGCTCGATGAACAACGCCGGGCGGTTGACTTGATGACTGATCCGGATGACTTCCGTGCTGGACACACCTCCGGTGACGGACACACAGGAAACGAGACCTGGGGCGGATACCATCGTCACATGACCAGCGAGCTCACCGCGCCCGGCTTCCCGTCGAAGTTTGCGCTGCTCGGTCTGACCTTCGATGATGTTCTGCTGCTGCCCGCCGAGTCGGATGTGATGCCCGCGGAAGTCGATACGTCGACCAGGCTGTCCCGCAACGTCACGCTGCGGGTGCCGCTTGTCTCCTCCGCGATGGACACGGTGACTGAGGCGCGGATGGCCATTGCGATGGCCCGCCAAGGTGGGATGGGGGTGTTGCACCGCAACCTCCCGGCGCAGGAGCAGGCGGCACAGGTGGAGGTCGTCAAGCGATCCGAGGCCGGCATGGTGACCGATCCGGTGACCTGTTTGCCGGACGACACCCTTGCCGACGTGGACGCGCTGTGTGCCCGCTACCGGATCTCCGGAGTTCCGGTCACCGACCCGGACGGCGTGCTGGTCGGCATCATCACCAACCGGGACATGCGCTTCGAGGTCGACCACGAGAAACGGGTCGCCGAGGTGATGACCAAGCCCCCGCTGATCACCGCGCAGGTGGGAGTCACCGCAGAGGCGGCGCTGGGCCTGCTGCGCCGGCACAAGATCGAGAAATTACCGATCGTCGACGGGCACGGCAGGCTCCGCGGGTTGATCACCGTCAAGGACTTCGTCAAGACCGAGCGCTACCCGCTGGCCACCAAGGACCCGGACGGGCGGCTGCTGGTCGGCGCCGCCATCGGGGTCGGTGAGGATGCCAAGAAACGGGCCGCGTTGCTGGTCGATGCCGGCGTCGACGTGCTTGTTGTAGACACCGCGCACGGACATTCCCGTGGCGTGCTGGAAATGATCAGCGTGCTGAAGGCCGAGCTATCCGACACCGTCGATGTCATCGGCGGCAACGTGGCCACCCGGGCCGGCGCGCAGGCGCTGGTCGACGCCGGAGCGGACGCCGTCAAGGTCGGGGTGGGCCCTGGCTCCATCTGCACCACCAGGGTCGTGGCCGGGGTGGGAGTGCCGCAGATCAGTGCCATCTTCGAGGCCGACCGGGCGTGCCGTCCTGCGGGTGTTCCGGTGATCGGCGACGGTGGGATCCAATACTCCGGGGACATCGCCAAGGCCATCGTGGCGGGGGCCAGCTCAGTGATGCTGGGCGGCCTGCTGGGCGGCACCGCGGAGGCGCCGGGCGACCTGATCCTGGTCGACGGCAAGCAGTACAAGACCTATCGGGGGATGGGTTCGGTGGGCGCCATGGCCTCCCGCGGTGGCGCCCGGTCGTACTCCCGGGATCGCTACTTCGCCGACGACGTGCTCTCCGACGACAAGCTGGTGCCCGAGGGCATCGAGGGGCGGGTCCCCTTTCGGGGCCCGCTGTCGCTGGTGGCCCACCAGCTGGTCGGCGGCCTGCGGGCGGCGATGGGTTACGCGGGCGCGGCGACGATCCCGGCGTTGCAGGCCGCGCAGCTGGTGCGGGTCACCGCGGCGGGTTTGAAGGAGGGTCATCCGCACGACATCACCATGACGGTGGAGGCCCCGAATTACGCGGTGCGCTGATGCGTGACCTGGTGGAGATCGGCATGGGCCGCACCGCCCGGCGCGCCTACGACTTCGACGACGTCCAAATCGTGCCGTCCCGGCGCACCCGGTCGTCGCGGGATGTGTCCACCATCTGGCAGATCGACGCGTACCGCTTCGACATCCCGCTGGTAACGCATCCCACCGACGCTATCGTCTCGCCCGCGATGGCGGTCCGGATCGGTGAGTTGGGCGGCTTGGGAGTGCTCAACGCCGAGGGATTGTGGGGCCGTCACGCAGACGTCGACAAGCTGCTATTCCGGCTTACCTCCGTGATGGATGAGGCCGACGAGGCAACGGCGGTGCGGTTACTCCAGCAGTGGCACGCGGCGCCGATCCGACCCGAGCTGCTCACCGAGGCGATCAGCCAGGTTGCCTCCGCCGGGGTGACGGTCGCCGCCCGGGTCAGCCCGCAGCACGCCCGGGACCTCGCCCCCGAGCTGCTGGCCGCCGGTGTCGAGATCCTCGTTGTGCAGGGCACCATCGTTTCGGCTGAGCATGTCTCCCGTGCTGCGGAGCCGCTCAACCTGGTCGAGTTCATCGCGTCGATAGATGTGCCGGTCATCGCCGGGGGAGTGGGGGACTACCGCACCGCGATGCACCTGATGCGCACCGGTGCTGCTGGCGTGATCGTCGGTCATGGCGCGGGCGCGAGTACCTCCACGGGGGATGTGCTGGGCATCGGGGTACCGATGGCCACCGCGGTCGCCGACGCGGCTGCCGCCCGGCGGGATTACCTCGATGAGACCGGTGGACGCTATGTGCACGTGATCGCCGATGGCGGCATGCGGACCAGCGGTGATCTGGCTAAAGCCATCGCCTGCGGAGCGGACGCCGTGATGCTCGGTGAACCGCTGGCCAGTGCGGTGGAGGCGCCTGGCAATGGCCTGTACTGGACCGCCGCCGCGGCTCACCCGTCGCTACCGCGCAGCCACGTCACCGGCATCCCCGAAGGCTCGATCGGCATCGATACCCTGCTGTTCGGCCCGTCGAATGACCCCAGCGGCACCGTGAACCTCTTCGGCGCGCTGCGCCGCGCCATGGCCAAGTCCGGCTACTCCGAACTCAAAGAGTTTCAGAAGGTCGGCCTCACCATCCGCCCGTGAGCGCTGGTCATCAAGCGACTCAGCCGCTGTCCCGGTGACCACGACCCGCTCTGTGACAACAGGGCGTCCGGCATCGGTTTACGCTGCGCCAGATACGTGTGAGGAGGTCATGAGTGGTCGACTACGACGTGGTGGTGGTCGGCTCGGGGTTCGGCGGCAGCGTTGCAGCGCTACGGTTGACGGAGAAGGGTTACCGGGTCGGTGTGCTCGAGGCGGGGCGGCGTTTCGCCGACCACGAGTTGCCCACCACGTCTTGGCAATTGCGCGACTTCCTGTGGGCGCCTGCCGTGGGTTGCTACGGGATCCAGCGCATACACCTGTTGCGTAATCTCGTGGTGCTGGCCGGCGCCGGCGTCGGGGGTGGTTCGCTGAACTACGCAAATACGCTGTACCGGCCGGCGGACGCGTTCTTCGACGATCCGCAGTGGGCGCACCTCGCCGACTGGCGGGACGAGCTCGATCCGCACTATGACCAGGCGCAGCGGATGCTCGGCGTGACGACCTACCGCGGGCACACCGAAGCCGATGAGGTGATACAGCGGGTTGCGCGGGATATGGGGGTCTCGAGCACCTACCGACCCACCCCCGTGGGAGTGTTCTTCGGCCGCCCCGGTGAGCAGGCCGACGATCCTTATTTCGGTGGCGCCGGCCCCCGGCGGACCGGCTGCATCGAATGTGGGTCATGCATGACGGGGTGCCGGGTGGGCGCCAAGAACACCCTGGTGAAGAACTACCTCTACCTCGCCGAACGGGCCGGCGCGGTGGTGCATCCGCTGACCACGGTGACCGCGGTGCGCCCGCAGGCGGACGGGAGCTGGCTGGTCGCCGCCGCACGCACCGGAAAGCGCTGGCGCCGGACGATCCGAGCGAACCAGGTGGTGCTCTGCGCCGGCACCTGGGGAACCCAGCAGTTGTTGCACCGGATGCGGGACAAGGGTGTGCTGCCTCGCCTTTCACCCCGGCTGGGCGAGCTGACCCGGACGAACTCCGAGGCGATCGTCGGCGCCAGCCGGACCAGGGTGGACCCGCGGCGAGATTTCTCCCGTGGGGTGGCCATCACCTCCTCCTTCTACCCTGACGAGCACACCCACATCGAGCCGGTCCGCTACGGGCGCGGCAGCAACGCCATGGGCCTGTTGCAGACGGTGTCCACCGACGGCGCGTCGGAGACCTCCCGCTGGCGGCAGTTGCTGCGCTTTGTCGCCGAGCACCCGATCCGGACGGCACAGTTGCTGTCGGTGCGGCGCTGGAGCGAGCGGACAGTGATCTTGCTGGTGATGCAGACGCTGGACAACTCGCTGACCACCTACCGCCGTCGCGGCCGGCTCACCTCCCGGTATGGTCACGGTGAGCCCAATCCCACCTTCATCCCGGCCGGTTTCCAGGCCAGCCAGCTCACCGCCAAGTACATCGGTGGTACCGCGGGCAGTACCTGGGGGGAGCTGTTCGAGGTCCCGATGACCGCGCATTTCCTCGGTGGCTGCCCGATGAGCGCAACCGCCGCCGACGGCGTCATCGACGCCTACCACCGGGTACACGG
>DASYMC010000353.1:0-3839 GCA_036009255.1 Pseudonocardiaceae bacterium | reverse complement strand
AGCTCCACGATCCGATCCGCCTGCTCGGCTATCAGATCCGTCTGCTCGGCGATCACCCGCCGCTGCTGCTCCACCACCGACTCCAGCTCGCGGACACGCCCGAGCAACCGCTCGACCAACGCCTCCAACGGCCCGGGATCTGACACCCCAAGATCATCCCAGGCTACGACCCAGCACTAGTTGCGACACGCCGCGACCATCAACCAGCTGAACAGTTACCTCCTGGTCGGTTGGTAAATCTGGTTGCGCATCACTCATGCGCAACGTTGGAGGCGGAGCTGCGGGGGTTGTCGGACGAGTTGGCTGAGTTCGAGGACGAGAGGACCGCTCTTCGAGACGCGCTGTGGTGGGCTGACATGACAACCACCCCTGATGGTGGCGAGACGACAGCGGTGGAACGGGTGACGGAGATCCAGACACGCTACGGACCAGATGATCTCGTGTCGTGCTTCATTCGTCGGGCATGGGACGACCTCAACGCAGCGGTGGAACGTACCCAGCATCGGCTCGAAGCCGCTGGCATCTCTCAGGCATAGAACGGCTCGGTGCGGCGCTCGAATCCGTGTTGAATCCGGAGCCGTATGGACGGGTGAACGTTGAGGTCAGCCAGTCTGGCTGGCTCCACCCATAGGACTTCTTTGCTCTCGCTGCTCGTACGCGGCTGACCCTCGATGGGCCGGGCGCGAAAGCAGAGGGAGAATTCTTGTCGTAGCTCGCCGTCGGAGAATGCGATGACGTGCGTGGGATCTGAGTAAACGCCGATTAGTTCCATGACTTCGACAGTGATCCCGGTTTCTTCTTTGACCTCGCGCACGACAGTCTGAGCAATGGTTTCACCGACTTCTTGGGCACCTCCTGGAATAGCATAGAGATCATTGTCGGTGCGTCGGATCATCAGCAGTCGACCGGCCGCGTCCTGAATGAAGGCGGTGACGGCGACAACGATGCTGTTGGCCGCAGGTGCGTCCGGATCGTGATATAGTCGACGCGACGGGACATGGTGCCTACCACCTGGGCGCCGTGGCAGTGTTCCAGACGTTCTCGAAGCACTCTGAGTAGGTCTCGAACAGGTCGCCGCCGGAGAGCCGGCGCAGGTGCAGTAGCGGGGCGTGAGCTGCCATGAAGCCGTAAACGTGCGTGTTGACCAACATCTCCTCGTCGAAGCGGTAGATGCTGTTGTACAGAGTGGTTCCGTGGCACCGGATCTCGATCCCCGCGGTGGAGTCCAGCGGGCGGTAAAAAGCGAGCGCGTTGCGTACCTTGGCGGCTATCGTTCCTTTACCGATGCCCTCTTCCACGCTTCGACAGTTTACCTCTGGGCTGGCTGGATCACCCAACAGTAGACGGATCTTCGTTCCATCTTCGGCCTTCTGCCGCAGTCGCTTGATGAGGGTGGGATCATCGGTTAGGAACATCCCCGCGTACAGCAGTATTTCGACGTGTTCCTCGGCCTGGTCCAGCAAACGGGTCCACAACTCGGTGGGTACGGAGTGGCGATGCGGGTATACCTGCACGATCTCAGAGCCGCCGATCTCAGCTCTTCGCTCCGGAGTGATCGCGTCCGGCCAGAGGTAGTTCTCGGCCTCTCGCACCATGGTGGCAATGGCACGGCGGTGCTTGGGGTAGGGCAGGCGTCCTTTCGAGATCCAACGCTCCACGGTCTTGGGATCGACCCTGGTAACCCACACGACCTGGTCGAGGTCCAACCCGTGGCGCAGGAGTGCATCGCGTAGGCGCTCGTTCCGCATGACACCCCGTGTCTGTCTGGACGAGTAGGGACGTCGCAGCGATCCCGGTGGCGCAATAGCACGCTAATCGCACGAAGGGAGACGGCGGCCCTTCCCATGATCGGGAGGGCCGCTGCTTTGGCTGGTGGATGGGGTGGAGAGGGCGACCGGGATCGAACCGGCATGGTCAGCTTGGAAGGCTGTGCTCCCTGCGCCGTCAGAGGCCTCGATCGGTGGTCAGGCCGGGTCAGGGGTGCCCGCTGTTGACCGTGGTTGACTGCTGTTAATGGCACGCTCATGGCACACGCGGGTGTGGCCTGCCGCAGGACGGCGGTGAGCGGGTATCCCGTCGCGTCGGCGAGCTTGTCTCGGAGCGGACCCGTCCCCGTCTCGGCGGCCCAACGTGGCAGACGAGCGTCGACGCGGAAGTTGGCATAGCGCCGATGGGCAGGCTCGTGTAGAAGGACTCGGTGGTGTAGGTGATGAGATCTATGCCCCAGTGCGCATCGGGTCCGAATGCCTCACTGATGAGTTGCCGGCCGATGCCACGATGTCGGTGAGCGGGGGCGAGGAGCAGCTCGGCGAGGTAACTGGTCACGCCGTTGCTGAGAGCATGGCTGCGACCTCTTCGCGTCGGAGCGTAGCCGTCACCGGGGCCTCTACGGGAAGTCAGGTCAGCAGGTGTTGGCAGCTAGCAGAGCTGATCAGCCGGAGCGACCGAGAACGCCGGTGGTATCTGGAGGCCGCTCACGGGTCTCTTCTCTGGTGAACGCCGCTGACGCCGATGAGCGTTGGTAGCAGCGGACAGCTCAGGCACGCAGGTGCCGACACGGTAAGGCGCAGTCATGACGGAGAAGACGGGACCGGGTGTAATCAGGATCGAGCACGTAGAAGAGGCTGGAAGAATTTTCCAGGACTCGTTTAACGCGGTTGACATCGACGGATTGGTCAGCCTGTTTGAGCCTGACGCGGTGCTTGTTCCGGCTCCTGGAAAAATTGCTGCTGGCTCCGATGCTCTTCGGGAAACGTTCACTGGTATCTTGGCGACCGGGGCGCGGTTCGAAATAATCAAGCTATTTAGCATTCATCGGGTGGGGGACATCGCACTGGCGACGATCGAATGGAAGATGGAGAGCAACGATGCCGATGGTGATCCGGTGACGGTTCGCGCTCGCCCCGCGGTTGTCTTCCGCCAGCAAGCGGATGGATCTTGGCGTTTCCTCATCGACAACGCGTTCCCCTTCGAGTAACTAGCGAGCGGAGCGTCGACAGGATTTGTCAGCGGGACGAGCCCGCGTGGCGTGGTGCGATCAGCCGACCACACCACAGGAATATCATCATGGAAACGGCAATCCGCGGTTGGCCGTCTCGGCTGGTAGACGGGTATGGATCGGGCCTCGGGAATCGAACCCGCATGGCCAGCTTAAAAGACTGCGCTCAACGCCTGGTTAGAAGTCTCGACCTGTGACGGCCGGGGTCGCAATGTTCCGCTAGTGACCGTGGTTCACCTCGGCTAATAGCGCGCAACAGTACCCCGTGCGTCGTCGCTATGCACGACAGACGAGGGCGGTAAAGCAGGTATCCCGTCGCGTCGGCGAGCACCTTCGGCGCCGATGCCGCGGGATACCCGTGCTACTTGGGCGAGCCACCACTCTCGCGCATCTCGCGCGCAACCCTCGCACCATCCCGGAGCGAGGCCCGCCAGAGGCACGGGATGTTTGGTCTCAGATCCTGCTCTTTGGTGTGAACGCTGATTGGCCATGCGTCCGTGTGGCTGGGAGTGTCATCGTATGCTAATGAGCTGCGGCTACATGCCGCTGTGTATCGGCCCATGCGTCCTGGTCGTGCCCGTCCGCTGACGAATCGCTGATGATGATCATGCTGAGCCCAGCTGAAGGGCCGCGCGCGGACAGGCAAAGAAGTCAAAAAAATCAGCCGCAACATCACCCCTACCACCGCAGGCTGGCGAGGTGCAGCCCTACTGACGATAACACCGGGCCGTGACCCACCGATATACACCACACAGGGGCCCCGCAACACCGAAGGGCAGCAGCACCATGAAGAGATTGCTCACCTACGTCGTCGCCATCCTGGCCGTCACGTTCGCCGGTC
>DASYMC010000352.1:0-3225 GCA_036009255.1 Pseudonocardiaceae bacterium | reverse complement strand
CCTGAGGTGTAGGGGCTGTGCCCAATACGTGCCGAAGTCGGATGCAGGGGGCGCATCGCTTGTCGCTCCATTGCAGATCGGAGACGGTAACGAGCTCGGGAAGCCAGTCCCCTTAAAAGGGCCGCAGTGTGGGTTCGAATCCCACCGGGGGCACCCCTTTGTACCGCCCACAACAGCCCACCGACGTGCATGAATGAGGTCTAGGGGCCGTTGTGAGTTGTCCGGTCGTATCCGGCAAAGCCCAGCGCTAACCGGTTCTTCATGCCCTATACGTGCCCAAGTTCACTTCACGGTCCGGCTACGTTCCGCGCAGCATGGCTTCGATCCGTGTCCGTGCTATGGCCTCCTGACCAGCAAGACACTTCGCGTAAATCTGGAGCAGAACCGCAACGGTGTATGCTGCCCACTCAGCGACCTGCATAGGTGGTCCCCCCGCGTTCAGCCACGTGGACACCGCGGCGTGGCGGAGGTCGTAGGGCCGGCGTGCGAGCGGTGAGGCGTACGTCGACGGGATGGCAGGATTGCGCGATCCTAGGGGAGTCGAAGGGTCGCGGGTTCAAATCCTTACCCTTTGCTTTTTATCTCGGTGGGCGTCGTAGAGTCAACCGCTGTGCGCCATCATTGCCTATTTCGAGTGGGTTTTGAGGCGGTCTGGTGGCAATCGGTTCCGGCTGGGGGCTTGATGACGGTTAGCGGTAACGACATGATGCTGCTGGGATGCCATCCTTTGGGCGAGGCCGAGCTAGCAGCGTTGTTTGTACAGTCATGGTGGCGAGGGTGAGGAGTTATCATACGGTTGTTATGAATCTGCGGGTGGTCCGTGAAGGGGCTATCAGCAGTGAGCTGGTCGGCTCCGGCTCCTCCGGGCGCGCCAAATCACCTGACTGGTGTGACGTCACTCATCCTGTCCGTGGTGAGACTGGACGAAAATCCGGTTGTCGGTACCGGGCGAGCCGGGAAAGATGTGCCAGCAGTTGAGGGGGGTTGGATGATGGTTGGCGTAGGGCCCGGGAACCAAGCCATGGGCGTGACAACCAACGCGTGGCAGGAGCGGGTGGCACGTCGGACGGCTGAGTTGTATGCGAACGACGCGGAGGTTCGGGATACCCGTCCGCGGAAGGATATCGCCGCGGCGGTGCTCCGGCCGGGGATGCGGCTTTCCCAGATTGTGGCGATGGTGATGGGGGGCTATGCTGACCGGCCGGCCCTGGGGCAGCGTGTCCATGAATTGGTGACCGATCGGGCCACCGGCCGTAGGTTTGTTCGCCTGCTGCCGGAGTTCGAGACCCTCACGTATCGCGAGTTGTGGACACGGGTCGGCGTGGTGGCATCGGAGTGGCAGCACCATCCGGAGTATCCGTTGAGTGCCGGTGATTTCGTGTGCATTCTGGGCTTCACCAGCACTGACTGCACCACGATCGATTTGGCGTGCATCCACAGGGGCGCGGTGTCGGTGCCCCTGCAGACCAGCGCGCCCGCCGTGCAACATATGGCGATCATTGCCGTGACCAAGCCACGTATCGTCGCCGTGGGCATCGACTCTCTGACGCGGCCGTGGAAGCGGTGCTGGCTGGCAGCGCGCCCGAACGCTTAATTGTTTTCGACTACGAGCCTGAAGATGATGATCAAAAAGACAGGTTCGAGTCCGCGTGCTGGCGCTTGGCCGGCGCCGGGAGCGCGGTGGTCGTTGACACACTGAGCGCTGTGCTGGACCGCGGAAAGGCGCTCCCGCCGGTACCGTTGCACGTGCCTGACGCCGACGATAACCCAATGCTGTCGCTGTTCTACACGTCCGGAAGCACCGGCACCCCGAAAGGGGCGATGTATGCCGAGCGGATGCTCGCTTTTGTGTGGTTGAGTGCTTCCGAGGCGCTGATGCAGTCCGAGGTGCCGATGATCAGCCTGAGCTACCTGCCGATGAGCCACCTCGCCGGTCATCAATCGCTGGTAGGCACTCTGGCCAGTGGTGGCACTAATTTACTTTGCTGCCAAAAGCGATCTGTCGACACTATTCGACGACATCACCCTGGTGCGGCCCACGGTGCTAAGCCTGGTGCCGCGGGTGTGCGAGATGATCTATGGGCACTACCAGCGCGAACTGTACCGGCGCATGTCGGATGGCGTGGATTCAGGCACTGTTGAGGCCGATGTGAAGGCCGACATGCGGGACAACTTCTTGGGCGGTCGCGTAGTGTCGACGGTCTTTGGAACAGCGCTGCTGTCAGCGGAGTTGTACGCGTTTATAGAGTCCCTGGTGGATGTGCGCCTGATTGATCTTTACGGCTCGACGGAGGCGGGCCTGGTGTTGAGAGACCACCAGGTGCTGCGCCCGGTGGTGATCGACTACAAGCTCGTCGATGTTCCCGAGCTCGGCTACTTCCGTACCGACAAGCCGGTTCCCAGGGGTGAGCTGCTGGTCAAGACCGAGTACGCGACGCCGGGCTACTACAAGCGCCCGGATGTCACCGCGGAGATGTTCGATGAGGACGGCTTTTATAAGACCGGTGACATTATGGCCGAGGTGGGTCCGGATCAACTGGTCTATGTCGATCGCCGCTACAATGTGCTCAAGCTGGCCCAAGGCGAGTTTGTGGCGCTGTCGCATCTGGAGGCGGTGTTCGCCACTAGCCCGCTGATCCGGCAGATCTTCCTCTACGGCAACAGCGAGCGGTCGTTTCTGCTGGCGGTAGTGGTCCCGACCGCTGAGGTGATCGCCCAGCTTGGGTGCGACGGGGTGCAGCGGGTGAAGTCGTTGATTGGTAAGTCGCTGCAGCAGATCGCGGCCGAGGCGCAGCTGAACGGCTATGAGATCCCGCGCGATTTTTTGATCCAGACCGAGCCCTTCACCATGGAAAACGGTCTGCTGTCCGGCGCAGGCAAGCTGCTGCGGCCAAAATTGAAGGCCCGCCACAGCCGGCGCCTCGACCACATGTACGCCGAGATGGCCGCCGAGCAGGTCAACGAGTTGCGGGCGTTGCGTGCAGGCAGCCCGGATCGGCCGGTGCTGGAAACCGTGACCAAGGCCGTTGAGGTGACGCTGGGCCTGTCGGTGGCCGACGTGCGCCCTGACGCGCGGTTTATCGATCTGGGCGGCGATTCGCTGTCGGCGCTGAGCTTTTCGAACCTGCTAGCAGACCTCTTCGGCATCGAGGTACCGGTGGGCGTGGTCCGCAACCCCGCCAGCGACCTGCGGCAGCTCACCAATTACATCGAGGCACAGCGGGG
>DASYMC010000351.1:0-4865 GCA_036009255.1 Pseudonocardiaceae bacterium | reverse complement strand
GCCCCGCTGTCCTCTCGCCCCCGCGCCACCGTGAACTATCGGATCGACGGCCCCGGGCACCGGTTGCTATTCGAGCCGTTTCCCCGACGGGTCCGTGCGGTCCTCGGCGGCGAGATGACGCTGGACACCACCAGCGGGATGTTGCTGCACGAGAGCAACCTGCTTCCGCAGCTCTACCTGCCCCGCAGCGATATTCGGGAGGATTTGCTCACCAGCACTGATCACCGCACACACTGTCCCTTCAAAGGAGACGCTAAGTACTGGTCAGTGACGGTCAAGGGCCAGACGGCTGACAACGCGGTGTGGTCTTATCTTGATCCGTTGCCTGAGGCAGGCTGGCTACGCGATCATGTAGCGCTGTACTGGGACTCGATGGACGCCTGGTTCGACGAGGATGAGGAGGTGGTGGGGTACCTGCGCGACCCCTATCACCGGGTCGACGTCCGGTCCACCAGCCGGCATGTACGGGTGGTCGCCGGTGAGGAGGTGCTCGCCCAGTCCCGCCGTGCAGTGTTGCTGTCGGAAACCGGCCTGCCCAACCGTTTCTACCTGCCGGCCGACGATGTACGCACCGAACTGCTGGAATTGTCCGGCACGCACACAGTGTGCCCGTACAAGGGCACCGCGTCCTACCGCAGCCTCCGCACGTCGTCGGAGCTCATCGCCGACGCGGCCTGGTACTACCCGGAGCCCCTGGACGGAGTGCGAGCGATCCGCGGATATCTGTGCTTCGACGCCGAGGGAATCGAGACCTGGGTGGACGGTGTGCGGCTCGTCCGGTAGCTAGAGGCCCATGTCGCCGTCTGGGCACATCCGCGTACTGGGCAAGGATCATCGGTGATTGGTCGGAACGTGGGTCACCGTGAGGCCAAACTGTGTCGTTGCGGTACGCGCCAGGCGCCCGTCGGTGGTGACCAGCGGGCATCGGAGGCATCCAGCGAGGGCGGCGTAGAGCGCGTCATAGCCGGAGATCGCGGTGGCGAACCGGCGGGCCGTGGTGAGTAACTCCCGGCAAGGAACCCGTTCGATCGGAGCGTCATAAAGCAGCGCCAGGCGCTCGTCGAGCTGGGTCCGCTGAAGTGCTCCACTCTGTTCGGCACGGACAAGTCGATGGAAGACCTCGGCATCCAGCAGGTCGGGGGCCATCGTGTCCTCGAGCAGCGCCTCCACGGCCAATCCGGAGGTGGAGCGCATGAGCACCTCAACAAACGCCCTCGCGTCGATCACAATCACGGTTTGCGCTGTTCCGGCAACTGATCGAGATCGCGCGCGGCGCGATCGGCTTGGACCAGGTCGCTGGCGGGTGCACCGAGATCGAGCGGCTCAAGTCTGTGAAGGCGGGCCAGCCACTCGGCCGCCGGCGGGCGTTGCTGGTCGTTTCGGATCAGGCGCAGCAGGTAATCCCGGATGCTCAACCCGTCCAGATCGGCACGGCGTCGCAGCTCGCGGTGCAGGGCGTCCGGAACATCCTTCACCTGTAAGGTTGCCATAGGCATGACTTTAGCATGCTTTCCGCACCCCGTCGCCCGACTCCCGACACTTGTGCGTTTGGGGCTCGTGCCGATTTCTCGCCGCACTTGTCCCGTCAGCCCTTCTGTCTCTGGGGGAAGGAGTGTGGATCCGTTACGTCGCGCGCGACAACAGCCCCTCCTGGACCGGCACTCGCCAGCCTTCACTCAAGGGTATGCAGAGGGTCGCCGCTGGTGAGAGGCTGTTCCTGAGCCTTATGAACTACTAACTGGAGACAGTGCTATGCCCCCTCTGCGGTCGCGAACGGTCACGCATGGACGCAACATGGCAGGCGCCCGCGCGCTCTGGCGTGCGACCGGCATGACCAACGACGACTTCGGCAAGCCGATTGTGGCCGTGGCGAACAGCTTCACCCAGTTCGTGCCTGGCCACGTGCACCTGCGCAATGTGGGTCGCATCGTCGCCGAGTCGATCGCCACGGCCGGCGGCGTGGGCAGGGAGTTCAACACGATCGCGGTGGACGACGGCATCGCGATGGGCCACGGTGGCATGCTGTATTCGCTGCCCAGTCGAGAGCTGATCGCCGACGCGGTCGAGTACATGGTGAACGCGCACTGCGCGGACGCCCTGGTCTGCATCTCCAACTGTGACAAGATCACACCAGGGATGCTGCTCGCGGCGATGCGGCTGGATATCCCCACCGTCTTCGTCTCTGGCGGACCCATGGAGGCCGGCCGTACCGTCTCGACGGATGGGGTGGTCCACCGCAGGCTGGACCTGATCAGCGCGATGTCGGCGGCCGCCGACGATGCGGTCTCGGAGGAGCAGCTCAGCGAGATCGAGGGTTCGGCCTGCCCGACCTGCGGGTCCTGCTCTGGGATGTTCACCGCGAACTCAATGAACTGCCTGGTTGAAGCGCTGGGGTTGGGCCTGCCCGGCAACGGCTCGTTGCTTGCCACGCACGCGGCCCGCCGAAGGTTGTTCTCTGCCGCGGGCACGACCGTGATGGAGCTGGCCCGGCGGTACTACGACGGGGACGACGGATCGGTGCTGCCCCGTGCGATTGCGAGCCAAGGCGCGTTCGCCAACGCGATGGCCTTGGACGTGGCGATGGGCGGGTCTACCAACACGGTGCTGCACCTGCTCGCCGCGGCGCAGGAGGCCGGACTGGGATTCGGGCTCAAGGAGATCGACGAGATCTCTCGCCGGGTGCCCTGCGTGGCAAAGGTGGCCCCAAATGGCGATTACTACCTGGAGGACGTGCACCGGGCGGGCGGTATCCCGGCGATCCTCGGCGAGCTGGACCGGGGCGGCCTGCTGTACCGGGAGGTGCACAGCGTGCACAGCCCGTCGCTGGTCGAGCATCTGCGTCGGTGGGATGTTCGCGGCGGCACTGCGTCGCCTGAGGCCGTGGAGCTCTACCATGCCGCACCCGGCGGTGTCCGCACCACTGAACCGTTCAGCACCACCAACCGGTGGGAGAGCCTCGATGTGGACGCCGAGCGTGGCTGCATCCGCGATGTGGCGCACGCGTATACCGCCGATGGTGGGCTGGCGGTGCTGTGGGGCAACTTGGCGCCGGAGGGCTGCATCGTCAAGACCGCCGGCGTGGATGAGGATCTCTGGCGGTTCTCCGGTCCGGCGAAGGTCTTCGAGAGCCAGGAGGCCACGGTTGAGGCGATCCTCAATGGCGGCGTGACCGCCGGTGACGTGGTGGTGGTGCGGTACGAGGGTCCGCGTGGCGGGCCTGGCATGCAGGAGATGCTCTACCCGACGGCCTTCCTCAAGGGCCGGGGCCTGGGCAAGCGGTGCGCGCTGATCACCGACGGTCGGTTTTCCGGCGGCACCTCCGGGCTGTCCGTGGGCCATGTCTCACCCGAGGCGGCGGCTGGGGGAGTGATCGCACTGATGCGGGATGGCGACCAGGTGAAGATCGACATTCCTGCGCGCGGCATCACCCTGGACGTCGATCCCGACGAGCTGCGAGCTCGCCGCGAGCGGCACCTGGCTCAGCATGGCGCTTTCACCGCCCGAGACCGAGAGCGGCCGGTGAGCGCTGCGCTGCGGGCATACGCGGCAATGGCGACCTCGGCGTCCACCGGCGCGGTGCGTGACGTAAGCCTGCTGCGTGGCTGACCGTACCGGTCACCGCGTTTCACGGCATCGATTTCAATCGTCGTCAAGGTGAGATGGCACGCCGCCCAAACCTGGTAGCAAGGCGTACCTTGCGGGTGCCGCTGGACCTCGCTGCTTCCTCCGTAGCGATAACCCAGGTGGCTCCGACTCAAGCTCCCGTACAGATGTGACGCTTGCGATATCCCCGAGTACGAGGGTGTCACCGTCCTTAAACTCCATCCATGAATAGCGCACCGCTCCCGCAGATGACCAGAATCTGCCCGTGGTGCGCCGACGCCGTCGTCGTTGCGTTCAGCGAGGAGAGCCTGGTCCGTGCCCTCGTCCGCCACCTGGAGAATTGCCCAGGTGAGCAGAGCGACGAGATCTGCTAACCGGCCCGGCCGATCACACGGCGAGGCTGGCGAAGGTCACCCAATGGGCTGCGTCGCTGGTTCACCAGGCCTGCCGGGTTAACCTGTCGCCTCCATTCTGGCACTGGTAGGGCGAGGTTTCCGCGCGCCGCAGCGGGCAGGATCACTACTGGGCGGGCTGGGAGCGTTCCACCGTGACCGACCCCAGCCCAATGCCGCAGCACCTCGAGAGCTGAAAGAAGGCAGGGTGTCGGATCGATTGTTCCGTGACCGTCGGGATGCGGGGCGGGTGCTGGCCGGCCTGCTCGAGCACTACCGGCGACGTTCGGATGTGGTGGTCCTCGGGTTGGCGCGGGGTGGTGTGCCGGTGGCCTACGAGATCGCGCGGGCCCTGGGCGCTCCGCTGGATGTCTTCGTGGTGCGCAAGCTCGGCGCGCCGGGCCGCGAAGAGCTGGCCATGGGGGCGATCGCCAGCGGTGGGGTAGTTGTCATCAATGACGACCTCGTCCGGGGCTTGCGGATATCTCCCGAGGTCATCCAGCGGGTGGCCGAGCAGGAGGGCCGCGAGTTGCTCCGCCGTGAGCAGGCCTACCGGGGCGGGCGGCCCATGCCCGACCTTGCGGGAAAGACCGTCATCGTCGTCGACGACGGTCTCGCCACTGGTTCGAGCATGCGCGCGGCGATCCAGGCTCTGCGCCGGCACCGGCCGGCCAAGATCGTCGTCGCCGTGCCGGCGGCGCCGCAGTCCACCTGCCAGGAACTCGCCGGGACCGTCGACGAGGTGGTTTGCGCCACCACCCCGTCTCCATTCGTCGCGGTCGGCCGATCGTATTGGGACTTCACCCAGACCACCGACGAGGAGGTGCGGGACCTGCTGCGCGCCGCGGCGGAGTCGGCACCGGCCTCAGC
>DASYMC010000350.1:0-5805 GCA_036009255.1 Pseudonocardiaceae bacterium | reverse complement strand
GCCCCGCTGTTCGTGGCCTTCGTGATTCTCGCGATCTACACGTACCAGTCCGGCCTGCGGGCTCCGGCGCTGATCGCGTTCGTCAAGGATACCCTGATCTATCTTGTCATTATTGCAGCCGTGATTATCCTGCCGGCCAAGCTCGGCGGCTGGGGCTCAATTTTCGACGCCGCAGACGCGAAATTCGCCGCTACGAAAACGCCCGCCGACGGGATCCTGCTGGGCCCGAATAACCAGCTGCAGTACGTCACGCTCGCGCTGGGTTCGGCGCTGGCGCTGTTCCTCTACCCGCATGCGGTCACCGGTGCATTGGCCTCCCGCAGTCGCAATGTGATTAAACGCAACATGGTGGCGCTGCCGGCATACTCGCTGATATTAGGATTACTCGCGTTACTGGGCTATGCCGCGATTGCGGCGAATACGAAACCGATCGTCAATGCGGCCACCGGTCGGCCGGATTCCAACACCGTGGTGCCCATGCTGTTCGAGGGTCAGTTCCCCTCCTGGTTCGCCGGGATCGCCTTCGCCGCCATCGGGATCGGCGCTCTGGTGCCCGCCGCGATCATGTCGATCGCTGCGGCCAACCTGTGGACCCGCAACATCTACAAGGTGTACCTGCGTCGCGGCGCCACCGCCGAGCAGGAGTGCCAACAGGCCAAGATCGCCTCCCTGGTGGTGAAGTTGGGGGCGGTGGTGTTCATCGTGTTCATCGACCCGCAGTACGCCATCGACCTGCAGCTGATCGGTGGCGTGATCATCCTGCAGACGTTGCCCATGGTGGCGATCGCGCTCTACACCCGCTGGTTCCACATCTGGGGATTGGTCGCGGGCTGGGTGGTCGGCATGGGATGGGGCCTGGTGATGCTCTACGGCATTCCCAACCCGGCCACTGGAAAGCAACACTTCGGCGGGTCGGCGCTCGCGCTGCACAAGTTGTCGATCCTCGGCTGGCATCCATTTTCCGGTTCGCCGATTCAGATCTACGTGGGGTTCGTCGCGCTCCTCGGTAATCTCCTTGCCGCGGTGCTGGTGACGATCGTGTTACGTCAGATGCGCGTGTTCAACGGCACCGACGAGACCAACCCGTCCGACTACTACGAAGACGAAGGATCCCCGCGCCTGCGCCCGGTCGCCAACATGCTGCGCTAGGACTGGCTGGGCTAGGACCTCCCCGCCTATCGAAGCTGACCACTGGTCAGCTGATCGAGCAGATTAAAAGGATGGCGATAGCCATCGATCCGGATGGGCCCAGCGGCGCTACGAACAAACCGTGGTTCAGCGCAAGGTCGTCGGCCACCGCAAATGGCGGCGCGGCCGCCGAGGAGGGGCACGGAACGGCTGAGGACCACCCGCGGCCACGTGACTGGGTAGGCACGGGAATGGAGCGCCTTCATGGGCTGTGTCGCTACCGGCACCGAACGCCCATCGCTGGCATGCTGAGCTGGATATGAGGATCCAGACGGGTGTTGTGATCGTCAGCTTGAGTGCGCTCGCAGTCGGATGCTCGGCGGCACCCGGGCCGAGCGCCTCCAGACCCAGCGTGCCTGGGCCCAGCGCACCGTCGAGTGCGACGGTCCAGTCCCCTGAGTCGTCGAGGCCTGCGCCTGGTGTCAGCTGGTTGCGGGTGTCACCACAAGAGGGCCTGCGGGGCGCGACGGTGTCGCTCGATGTGGCCTGCCTGGACAACCTTGGTCCAGTCCGCTCACCGGTACTCGAGGTCGGCGCGTTGAAGGGCGATCCCGACGGCCACCAACCATGGCACCTGACCGGTACCGCCACCGTCCGTTCGGACGCCGCTCCTGGTCAGTATCCCGTTTCAGCGAATTGCGGAACCGACCAGCTCTACGCTGCGTTCACCGTCGTGCCGCACCCTTGATCATTCAACGGATCGTGGTCAGCGCGGTGATGCCTTGAGCAGTCTCTGCCATGTCACATCCCTTGTCGGCCCGAGAGCACAACCATCCCAGAGCGCGGATAATCGTCCTGGATGGATGAAGGCAGCGCGGTGTTCGTTGATCGGGTCGACGCGGGCCGGCAACTGGGGCAGCGGTTGCAACACCTGCGGGGTCCCGAGGTAACCGGCGGCGTGGTGGTCCTTGGTCTGCCTCGCGGCGGGGTCCGGGTGGCGGCGGAGGTGGCGGCTGCTCTCGACGCTCCGCTGGACGTGATCGTGGTGCGCAAACTAGGCGTACCGTCGCAACCCGAGCTGGCCATGGGCGCCATCGGTGAAGGTGGAGTACGCCTTCTCCAGCCGGAGACGATCCGCCGCACGGGCGTCACCCCGGAGGCGTTGGCCGCCGTGGTAAGCCGGGAAAGCGCCGAGCTGAAACGGCGCGCTGAGCTGTTCCGCGGTGATCAAACCCGTGTCCCGCTGACCGGGCGGATCGCTCTGATCGTCGACGACGGCATCGCGACCGGCTCGAGTGCACGGGCTGCCTGCCTGGTGGCCCGCGCTCAGGGCGCGGCACGGGTCGTCCTCGCGGTTCCCGTGGCACCGTTCGGTTGGCTCCGTGGGCTGCACGATGTCGCTGACGAGTTGATCGCGCTGATCACTCCCCGGGAGTTGCAGGCGATCGGCATGTGGTACTCCGATTTCTCCCAAACTTCCGACAAGGAGGTCATTGCCTGCCTGCGCAGCGC
The DNA here is from genome assembly GCA_036009255.1 of Pseudonocardiaceae bacterium. Classification (GTDB taxonomy): domain Bacteria; phylum Actinomycetota; class Actinomycetes; order Mycobacteriales; family Pseudonocardiaceae. The sequence continues at coordinate 3,165 of DASYMC010000350.1, read as the reverse complement.
CGTGCGGAGATGAGACCGTCAAGGAATAAGGACGGCAGCACCGTGCACCCGGCCGGCCGAAAGATCCATCAGTGCTGCATCAGCCCGGTCCAGCGGGTAAGGGGTGGTCACCACCCGCAGGTCGTAGTCGGCGGCGAAGCGCAGGAATTCGTGACCGTCCTGGCGGGTGTTGGCCGTGACGCTGCGGATCTGTCGTTCCTGGAAAAGGTGTTGCTGGTAGCTCAGCGCGGGGATGTCGGTCAGGTGGATGCCGGCCAACGCAAGGGTGCCGCCCCGGTCCAGCGCGGCCAGTGCGGAGGGCACCAGCTCTCCGGCGGGGGCGAACAGGATCGCGGAGTCGACCGGTTCCGGCGGTGCGTCGTCAGCATCCCCTACTGAACTGGCACCCAGCTCCAGGGCGAGCTCCCGAGCTTGTGAGCTGCGGGTCTGCACATGCACGGTCGCGCCCTGCGCGAGGGCGATCTGGGCGGTGAGGTGCGCGCTCGCCCCGAACCCGTAGAGGGCCAGCCGGCCGCGCGGCGGCAGGCTCGCCCGGACCAGCGCCCGCCACCCGATGATGCCCGCGCACAGCAGCGGTGCGAGTTCGATATCGGGGTAGCGCTCGGGCAGCGGGTAGGCGTACTCGGCGGGCACCGTGGCGTACTCGGCGTACCCGCCGTCGGCGTCCCAACCGGTGTAGACCGAGTACGGGCACAGGTTCTCCGCCCCAGAAGTGCAGTAACGGCAGCGTCCGCATGTGCGGCGCAGCCATGCGATGCCGACCCGCTGGCCCACCTCCCATTCAATATTGGGTGTCTCGACGACCTGACCGACCACCTCATGACCAGGTATGACACCCGGCCGGTGAAGCGGGAGGTCGCCTTCAGCGACATGCAGGTCGGTGCGGCACACTCCGCAGGCCAGCACCCGCACCAGCAGCTCATCAGCGGCCGGGCGGGGCGGCGATTCGCGGGTCGGGCGCAGTGGGCCAGTACTCATCGGCCCCTGCGTGCGCACCCGCCATGCCAGCACCCACCCATAATCGCGCACTCTTCTCCGCCGCCTCTTCGGGAGTCCGAAAACGCACGTTTCTTAACCCGTTGGCACCCGAAACCCGACAGATGGTCGGTTATAGTGTTTTGCCGCGCATCGCGGCCCAGCGCGGACGGTGCACTGCTGCGATTCCATCGCGCCTTTCGTGCCCACTGTGTTATGACCTCGGCATTATTTCGGAATCGGATGGCCGAGGGTGATTGAGCAGAGACCTACAGTGATAACCGGAGGAATAGCTTTAGAATTGGTAACGTCACCACGTTGGTGTCCGACGAGAAAGGTAGGGCGGCATCGGCGAAGCGCTGGACTCGAGCCACGATCGACATTGGTCACAAGGCGTCGATCGAGAAGGGCCGGACGGTGAAGGGCATCGACCACTCGCTGTGGGAGCACGAAATAGCCGAGTACATCAGCCTGCACCCTGATCTGGAAGACCTGCCGCCGCCGAAGTTTCCACGGCGACGGTCACGGCTGGGGCGACGGTTTTGGCTTTACCGGCAGGCTCGCCGAGTCCGGCGCGCTCGTCGAGGCAGACGGTCACCAGCCGGTTACGTATTGATAATATCGTTGCTCGTATTGGAGACTCTGGTGCTGGGCGCCATTCTTGGATGGTGGCTCGGCTGGCATCTGTAGCCAACCGTCCGGTCGGTAGGAAGCCAGCCGGTTACGGTAGGCGCTATGACGGCTACCAGAATCCGGCTCACCCAGTACGCGCACGGCGGTGGCTGCGCCTGCAAGATCCCTCCCGGTGAGCTGGAGTCAGTGGTCGCCGGACTGATCGGTGCTGAGGTGACCGATCCGGCCGGGGAGCTGCTGGTCGGCCTCGATGATGGTGACGACGCCGCCGTGGTGCGGATCCAGCATGGTCTTGCGGTGATCGCCACGGCCGATTTCTTCACCCCCGTGGTCGACGATCCCTACGACTGGGGCCGGATCGCGGCGGCCAATGCCCTCTCCGATGTCTACGCCATGGGCGGGCGCCCGGTGGTCGCGGTGAACCTGCTCGGCTGGCCGCGTGAGGTGCTGCCCTTCGAGTTGGCCGCCGAGGTGCTGCGCGGGGGCCGCGACGTGTGCGCCGGCGCGGGGTGCCACCTGGCCGGCGGTCACAGCGTGGATGATCCGGAACCCAAGTACGGCATGGCCGTGACCGGACTCGCCGACCCGCAACAGATCCTGCGCAACGACGCGGGAGTGGCGGGCACGCCGCTGTCATTGACCAAGCCGTTGGGCGTCGGGGTGCTCAACAGTAGGCACAAGACCACCGGCGAGGTCTTCCCGCACGCCGTGGCGACGATGACGACGCTCAATGCCGCGGCCGCGGCGGCGGCGTTGGCAGCCGGTGCCCGGTGCGCCACCGACGTCACCGGTTTCGGACTGCTGGGTCACTTGATGAAGCTGGCCCGCGCCAGCGGGGTCTCGGCGGTGCTGGACGCCGCCGCCGTGCCCTACCTGGACGGTGCCCGCCAGGCGCTGGCCGACGGATACGTCAGCGGCGGAACCCGGCGCAACCTCGACTGGGTCCGCCCGCACCTCGCAGTGGCGGGCTCGATCGGTGAAGACGAGTTGCTGCTGCTGGCCGACGCGCAGACCTCCGGGGGCCTGCTGGTGGCCGGCGAGGTACCCGGCGCGCCCGTGATCGGCCAACTCGTGCCGCGCGATGAGCGCCTGATCACGATCTCCTGAACTGCCGGCCTGCATCCCCGGAGCCAGAATTCTTGACTCGTTCCAGATACGGCGGGATAGTGGACGGCGGCATGATCTCGTCGGATATCGGTTACCAGCTGCGGCGGGCGGGTTTGCGGGTGACCGCACCCCGCCGGTCAGTGCTGGAGTGGTTGGGCGAGCATCCGCATGCCACCGTCGAGCAAGTCCGCGCAGGGGTGGCTCAGGCCCTGGGATCGGTCTCTACCCAGACTGTCTACGACGTGCTGGCGGCCTGCACCGCCGCGGGGCTGGTGCGCCGGATCGAACCAGCTGGGCATCCTGCTCGATTCGAGCGCCGGGCCCGGGGGCAATCACCACCACGTGGTGTGTCGTGCCTGCGGGCGCACCGAAGACGTGGGGACCTGCCCCACCTGCCAGGCGCTCGGCTCGGACGCTGATGGCCCCTCATGACAACGCAAGGATCGTCCC
>DASYMC010000349.1:0-13135 GCA_036009255.1 Pseudonocardiaceae bacterium | reverse complement strand
CCATCAGCTCGAGGACCGTGGTCATCGGCACCACTGGGTACCGGTCGGCCAGCTCGGTCCAACCCTCCGGCTGCCGATAGAAGCAGTGGTCGGTGAGTTCTGGCATGCTCGCCACGGAGAGGGTTCGCGTCGTGCTGGCCTGTCTAGGGGCGGTTCGTGCCCAGGAACCGAGAACCTCCGTGGCGGCGGCCGTGGCGTCACTCAGTGCGGCGCCGAACTCGGCGAGCATCGGGTGCCCCGTGGTGGATAGCTCTGTGGTGGACAACTCAGACGGGACGGCAGAACCGCGCGGTGCCGGGATCAGCGCCGTGACGGCGTCGCCGAGCCGGACCATCGGTGCACCAAGGTTGAGCGGTACCACAGGTACACTGGAATCGGCGGGCACCCGCGCCCGGACCCGGACCGCATGAGGCAGACGCTCGAAGCGGGGTGCCCAGCCCTCCACCCATAACGCCGCGGCGACTCGCCGGAGCTGGTCGAGGCCCGACCGCCGGGGGGTGTTCGCGGTCACCGCAAGGTGCGGCAGGCCCGCCAGGGTGTCGGCTACGAATCCGGGCAGGCTTCCGGTGCCCACCTGGATGAAGGCTCGCACTCCCGCCTCGTACAACCGCCGTAGGAGCGGGCCGAAACGGACCGGTTCGAGCAGATGATTGGTGGCGAGCTCGCGAATACGGTCTGGGTCGTCGGGGTAGCGGTCGACGGTGGTGGCCGACCAGATCGGGCGGCTCGGCGGCCGCACGGGCAGGCCACCGAAGGTGTCCAGGATCCGGCGCAAATAGGGTTCCAGCATCGGTGAGTGGAAACCGGACCGGAACGGCAGTACCTGCCCGGTGACCCCGCGTGCCGCCAGCCGGGCCAGGACGGCGGCCACCGCAGCGTCCGCACCGCAGATGATCGACTGGTGCGGGCAATTGTCGTGAGAGACCACGACCCTATCGAGGTCGTTGATCGCCTCGGCAGCCTGGTCCGCCCCGCAGCCGAGTGCGGCGAACAACAGGCCGGGAACGTGCAGTGACGCGGGGTCGTACGACGCGATGAGCTCCTCGACGGCCCGACGCGGGTAGATGCCGGCGGCGGTCATCGCGTTCCATTCGCCGACGCTGTGCCCGGCCACCAGATCGGGCATCACGCCCAGTTCCTGTAACGCGACGTCGAGCAACCGGCCGACGGTGAGCACCCCGAGGCCGTGCCGACCCAGTACTGCGGTGTCGCCGAGGTCTGGCCGGTCCAGCCCGAAGTGGTCGGCGACATCGTCTACCCGAGGCTCGAATTCCTGCTCCAACCCCGGGAACAGGAACGCCAGCTGGCCCTGCGCCGGTTTCCTGCCGCCATGCTGGCAAGATCCAGCCCCGCCGCCATGCTGGCAAGATCCAGCAGAGTGTAGGGGTGCAGCGGTGAACCAGATGTCTTCGCGCCCGCGCCACGGTTTGCCCTGCGCGACGATCCTGCGGGCCAACATCAGCCGCCGCGTAGTGGGTGCGACGATCGCCAGCCGGCAGGGCCCACCGGCTGGCGGGGTACCCGCGTCGTCCCGATTGAGCAGATTGGCGTCCGGCACGTCAAGTCGCCGGGCCAGCTCCGCCGGCGTGCTCCCGGCCAGCAGCAGCACTCGTTCGGGACCGGGTAGCCGCGACCTCGGGGAGCGTCGGGTGCCCGGAGGCTGCTCGAGGACGGCGTGCGCGTTGATGCCGCCGAAACCGAACGCGTCGACTCCGGCCCGGCGCGGTGTGCGACCGTCGGATGGCCATGGTCTGGCCTCGATGACGGGGACGAAGCGGGAACCGGCCAGCGCCCGGTGCGGATCGTCGCAGTGCAAGGTGGGCGGCAGCACCCCATGGTGCACCGCCAGCGCGGCCTTGATCAGCCCAGCGATGCCGGCGGCCGGCATCGCGTGACCGATCATCGACTTGACCGATCCGATGCCGATGTCGCGACCGGCCCCGTTCGGCAGTCCAAAGACCGTGCTCAGCGAGGCCAGCTCGGTCTCGTCGCCGGCCTGGGTCGCGGTGCCGTGTGCCTCCAGCAGGCCGAGCGCACCAGGTTCGGTGGGGTCCAGCTCGGCTGCCCGCCAGGCTCGCTCGATCGCCCGCACCTGGCCCTCGACCCGTGGGCTCATCAGGCTGCTCGCTCGGCCGTCGCTGGCTATCCCGGTTCCGCGGATCACGGCGTAGACCCGGTCGTCGTCGGCGTCAGCCAACCGCTTGAGTACTACTATTCCGGTGCCCTCGCCAATGAGGATGCCGTCGGCGCCGCGGTGGAAGGGCCGGATCCGCTGGCTGGGGCTCAGCGCTCCGAGCTGGCTGAACACGCTCCACAGCGTGATGTCGTGGCAGTGGTGCACTCCGCCGGCGAGCACGATGTCGCAGCGGCCGGTGGTCAGTTCCGTGACGGCGTGGTCGATGGCGACCAGCGACGAGGCGCAGGCGGCGTCGACGGTGTAGGCGGGGCCGGCCAGGTCGAGCCGGTTGGCCACCCGCGAGGCGACCAGATTCGGTACCAGGTCGATCGCGCTCTCCGGCCGTTCCGGGCCGAGCTGGGACTGGAAGGCGGTCCGAACCCGGTCCAACTCGGCGTCGCCGAGGTCCGGGAGCAGCTCGCGCAGCGTGGTGACGAGCTGGTTCGCGGTCCGGATCCGCTGGTCCAGCCGAGCCAGCCCCGGAGTGAGGTAGGCGCCGCGGCCGACGATCACACCAACCCGGGACCGGTCACCGAGCCGGTCCTCACCGCCGGCATCGGCGAGCGCATCTGCGGCCGCGTGCAGGGCCAGCAACTGGTCGGGTTCGGCGCCGGAGACCGCCAACGGCATGATCCCGAACCGGGTCGGGTCGAAAGCAGCCGACTGCAGGAAGCCACCACGGCGGCAGTACAGCCGGTCGCTGCGCCGGGTGGCCGCGGCCTCGGGGTCGTAGTACGACGGGTCCCAACGTGAGGCGGGAACGTCGGTGATCGCGTCGACGCCAGCCAGCATGTTGGACCAGTAAGTGGCCAGGTCGGGAGCGCCCGGGAACACCGCGGCCATCCCGACAATGGCCACCTCGACCGGTTCAGCCATCCTGGCCGACCTTGAATGCCTCCGCCTCGAACGCTGCCGGGTCTGCGCACATGTACACCACCTGGGGTTCGGTCCCCCCAGCCAGTTCGCCGAGCAGGCAGGCGACGCCGTCGTCAGGCTCGATCAGGCCAATGCCGCGTTTGGCGTACTCCCGCGTCAGCTCAGCGGAGACCATCCCGGTCCCATCATCGGCAGCCGCCCACGGCCCCCAGTCCACCGCGAGCACCCGACCATCGGTTCGGGGCGCCCAGATTCGGGCCAGCGCGTCGAGCGCGTCGTTGGCGGCGGAGTAGTCCGCCTGCCCGCGATTGCCGAACACCCCCGACACGCTGCCGAAGAGCACCAGGAAGCTGAGATCGCTCCGGGCCGCCTCCGCCAGCGCCCTGGCCCCGTCAACCTTGGTCTGCCAGACCCGGGCGAACTCCGTGGTGGTCTTGTCGACCATCAGCCGATCTGCCAGCACCCCGGCGCCATGCACGATCCCGTCAAGCCGGCCATGCCGCTGGTAAACGCCGTCCACCAGAGCCTTTACCGCAGCCGGGTCCCGGACGTCGATCGAGGAGTAGCGCACGGAGGCGGCTACCCCGGCCAGCTCGACCAGCGTCGCGCGGATCTCCCGCTCAGCGAGGATCCGGCTGGTCGCTGCCTCGATCTCAGCTGGGGTGTGACCCCCGGCTTGAGCCAGCACCCGCCGCAACGCGACCCGGTCAGCGGCCGCTGCGGTCATCGGGTCCTCGTCGCCAACCGGTGCCGGGGTCCGGCCGACCAGCTCTAGATGGCTGCCGCTGGCTCGGGCCAGGCCGATCGCAACCCGAGCGGTGATGCCGCGGGCGCCGCCGGTGAGCAGGACGACCGAACCGGGTCCCAGCCCGAGCCTGCCGGACCCGCCCGGCTCCAGCGGCGCGGCGGCTAGTTGCAACGTGACCCGTTGTCCCCCTGCGTAACCCACTGCGGTGGGCGCGTGACGGGTCAGCACTTCAGCGAGCAGGTGCCCGGCTATGTGGACCGGTTCCTCCTTGGGGTCCACATCGATGACCCGAACAAGGCGATCCGGGAACTCGCGGGCCATCGTCCGGACCAGGCCGGCCAACCCGACTCCGGGCACACCATTGGGGTGGTGGGTTTGCCCGAACTTGCCCCCAGAGCCGGTGATGACGACCAGCTCGCTGACCCCGCCGACGACGGCGGCGCGGAGCCCGGTGAACCCCTCGGGCAGCACCGCTGCCCGGCCCCGATCCAGCGCGGCAAGATAGATGAGGGTATCGGTGCCGGGCGATCCGGTGAGTTGTTCGGGACCGAGCAGTCGCACCGCGGCGCCGCGCCGCTCAAGCAGTACCGACAGCTCCAGGGCGATGCCGACCCCGTCCCCGACGATGGCGACCCGGCGTCCGACCAGGGATTCCTCGGGAGGTCCGGCCAGCGGCGACAACGCGACAGCCTCGACCAGGTAGCGCAGCGCCCGTTTGGTCGGCGTCGTCTGATCCGGGGTGACCGGTGATGGTGTACCGGTCCGGTTGACGATCCAGTCAACGATGCCACGCAGCGTCCGCAGCCGGGCCAGTTCCTCCATCACCGAGTCATCGAGCGCGGCGTCGTTCTGAGCCAACCCGAGCCGGTCGGTGAGCAGACCGATCAACTCGGTCCGCTTGATCGAGTCGATGCTGAGGTCCGCTTCCAGATCGAGGTCGGCTTCAAGCATGTCCACCGGGTAGCCGGTTCGTTCGCTGACCAATGACCGCACCGTGCCCAGCACCGTCTCAGCCGTCAGCTCAGCCGGGGCACAGACCGGATCCTGCGGACATGCTTCAGCGAGGGGACTGGTAATACCACTGGCCGTCTCGGGGACCCGCGTGGGTGAGTCCGGGACGGGCAGGGACGCGGGGGTGCCGAGGTAACCGAGCATGACCTCGCGCTGTGCAGCGATGATTTCGCGGGTGCTGCGGAGGAACTCCTGTACAGCGGCGTCCCGCCCGTCCCCGGTGTTATTGGTGGCTGTGTTGTTGGTCTCTGGTGGAGCCTGCGGGGCAGCCACCTGCTGGGCTGGGCGCAAGCCGCCTGCCATGTGATTCCCGTCGGCGGTCTTGACCAGATGGCCGTTGACCCGCCAGCCGGGACGGGGGGCAGCGCCAGTCGCTGGTACCAGGCGCGCGTCCCGGCTGTGGAACAGCGCCGCCGGATCGACTGGCACGCCCGCGACAGCCAGCTCAGCCAGCGCCCCGAGTAGCCGGCGCAGACCGGGCTCACCCGCAACATCAACGGCGACCGCCAGGTGCGGCCGGTCGGCGAGGATCGTGCCGACCAGGTGGGTGAGCACCCGGCCCGGTCCGGATTCGACGAAAACCCGGACCCCCGCCGCGTACATCGCCTCGATCTGTTCGACGAACCGGACCGGCTGCGCGACGTGGGCGGCAAGGGTGGCCCGGACAGCCGCGGGTTCGGCCGGGTACGGCGCGGCTGTGGTGTTCGACCACACCGGCAGGGCCGGTGAGCTGATGGCACGGCGGTCCAATTCGGTGGCGAGGATCGGTGTCGCACCGGCCACCACCGGGCTGTGGAAGGCGCACGCCACTGGGAGCCGCTTGCCCACCAACCCCCTCGCGGCAAGCCGGCTCAGCGCGGCCTCCACCGCCGGGGTGGGCCCGGAGATCACCGCCTGGCCCGGTGCATTGTGGTTGGCCACCACAACCGGTTCGGTGCCGAGCACCGAGCGGACCTCGTCGGCCGCTGCGGCGACCGCGGCCATGGTCCCGGGATCGGATCCGGCCGCCGCGAGGATGGCCGCTCCCCGCGCCTCGCTGAGCTCCAGCAACTCAGCCGGATCGATGGCGCCCGCCGCCGCTAGCGCCACCAGTTCGCCATAGCTGTGTCCGCCCAGATGGTGAGGCTGCACCCCGAGCGAGGTAAGCAGCTGGTGCATAGCCAGCCCGATGATTCCCAGCGCCGGCTGGGCGACTCGGGTGTCGGTCAGTGCGGCCCGCTGTTGCGCTGATTCCTCCTTGCTGAACGCTGCTGGGGGGAACATCACTCCGGCCCACCGGTCACCGAGATCCAGGAAACGTCGCAGCCGCGGGAACGCCACGAACAGCTCAGCCAGCATGCCGGGCCGTTGGCTGCCCTGGCCGGGGAACAGGAACGCGATCTGGCCCGCGGGCTCGTCATCCCCGGATGAGATGAACACGCCATCTCTCGGTTCGCCTGTCCGGGCGGTGGCCAGCTTGGTGGCGAGATCGTCCAGGCCCTCGGCCACTATTGCGGTCCATACCCGGTTGCGGCCGTGCGTCTCCGCATGGCTCCGGGCGAGATCCCGCAACCGCCAGGGTCGGTCTGCGGCATCGTTGGCTGCGAGCGATTCGGCCAGTCTGTCCATCTCCCTGTTCGCCGCCGCGCGGTCCGGGCCGGCGAACAGGAACAGCTCGGCGGGCCATGCGTCCAGCCCGTGCCGGGGTTCGGGAGCTCCTTCATAGGACGCCAGCACAGCGTGGAAATTCGTGCCGCCGAACCCGAACGCGCTCACCCCGGCGATTCGGGGCGCTGATGACGGCCAGGGCCGCGCGGTGAGGTCGAAGGAGAACGGGCTGGTGTCCCGCTTCCAGTACGGGTTCGGATCCCGCAGCTGGCCGGTCGGCGGACGCACTCCAGCGTGCACCGCGCGCGCCGCTTTGATCAATCCAGCGATTCCGGCAGCGCACTTGGTGTGTCCGAGCTGGGATTTCACCGAACCCAGCGTGCAGCTGCCGGCCGGTGTGCCGGCCTGGGTGAACACCTCGGTCAGCACCGCGAGTTCGGTGCGGTCGCCGACCACAGTGCCGGTGCCGTGCGCTTCGACCAGGCCGACCTCGGCAGGCGAGATCCCGGCCATCCGGTAGGCGCGCTCCAGCGCCCGGCGCTGACCCTCGGGTCGTGGCGCGGTGAGGCCGAGTGAGCGCCCGTCGCTGGCCGAGCCGATCCCCTTGATCACCGCGTAGATGCGGTCGCCGTCGCGTTCGGCGTCGGCCAGGCGTTTGAGCACCACGCATGCCACGCCCTCGCCGAGTGCGATGCCGTCTGCGGAGGCGTCGAACGGCCGGCACCGGCCGGTCGCGGAGAGCGCGTGCACCGAGGCGAACATCAAGTAGTCGTGGATACTGTTGTGCACATCGGCACCACCGGCCAGCACCATGCTGCTGGTGCCGGCTTGCAACTCCTTGCACGCCAGGTCGATAGCGGCCAGCGAGGAAGCACACGCGGCATCGACCGTGTAGTTGGCGCCACCGAGATCGAGCCGGTTGGCGATGCGACCGGCGATGACATTAGCCAGTACCCCAGGGAAGGAGTCTTCGGTCAGCTTCGGTAGTTGCTCGTCCAGCTCGGTCGGTAACGCCTCGTGATACGCGGGATAGAGCGAACGGAACCCGTACGCGCTGGCCAGGTCGGCGCCCGCCTCCGCCCCGAAGATCACTGACGTGCCCTCCCGGTTGAAGGCCCGTCGCTCGTAGCCTGCATCGCGCAGCGCCCGAGCAGCCACCTCCAGCGCCAGCAGCTGGACCGGCTCGATGCTGGCCAGCGCGGCCGGCGGGATCCCGTAGGCCAACGCGTCAAAGGGGATGTCCGGCAGGAAACCGCCCCAGTGCGCCAGCCCCGGGTACACCGCAGGGTCCCACCGGTCGGTGGGCACCTCGGTGACCGAATCCACTCCGGCCAGCACGTTGGCCCAGTAGCCGGCCAGGTCGTCGGCACCCGGGAACACTCCAGCCATGCCGACGATGGCCACATCCGACGGTCTGGAAGCCACCTCGTCAGCGCGAGCCGGTTCGACGCCGAGCTCGGCGATCCTGGTGGCGAGGAAGCCCGCCGCACCCGTGGTCACCTGGGCGTGCAGCCTCTCGATCGTCGTCGTCGTGTTGCGTAGTGTGGCTACCTCACCGAGCATCACCATGCCCTCGTGGTGCTGGACGTTCTGGTCCACTTCGACCAGCGCGTCGCCATCGCGGCGCAAGCCCTTGCTGGCGATCCGCAGCCGACCCAGGTTGAGCTGTTCCAGCTCGGCCCACATCTGCTCGCGCGGCACTCCGGCGGCCGCCAGCCGGGCCCGGGTTTCGGCGAACGTGCGCAGGTAGGGCGAATCCGCACAGCGGGTGGCGTGACCGGGCGCGGTCTCCAGCAGCACGGTGTGCTCACAGGCCATCGCAGCCTGCTGGAACCCCGGCTGGATCGCTCCGGCCGTGACCGCCTCCTCGGTGAACAGGTACGCAGTGCCCATCAGCACGCCGATCCGGGCACCGCGGTGCGCCAGGGGAGCGGCCAGCGTGGCGACCATGGCCGCCGAGCGCTCGTCGTGGATCCCCCCGGCGAACAACACCTGCAACTGGTCCAGATCGTTGTGGTCGAGCAGCCGCTGCACCTGGATCTCCCAGAGCGGAAAACTTGCTCGTGGTCCAACGTGCCCGCCGCACTCCCGCCCCTCGAACACGAACCGTCGTGCCCCCTCGGCCAGGAACCGATCCAGTAAGCCGGGGGAGGGCACATGCAGGAACGTCTCGATCCCGGCGGCCTCCAGAGGTGCCGCCTGCGCCGGTCGACCTCCGGCGATCAACGCATACGGCGGGCGCACCACGTGCACCGCGGCCAGCTGCGCTTCACGGATCTCCGGCGGTACGAACCCGAGGATGCCTACTCCCCACGGCCGCCCACCCAATAGCGCGGCGGTCCGTTCCATCAACACCCGTGCCTGCTCCCCGCTGCTCAAGGACAGCGCGAGAAACGGCAACCCGCCAGCGGTGGCCACGGCGGCGGCGAACCCGGCCTGATCACTGACCCGGGTCATCGGGCCCTGTACCACCAGCGGCGCTGCGCCGAGGGTGGTGCTCAGCTGATCGGTGACCGCAGCCCGGATCGCGGCCACCACGCCCCCCGCAGTGACATAGCGCTGCGCCAGCGGAGCGGCCAGCGCGCCGTCCTGGCCGATTGGTAGCGCGCTCAGGTCCCGAGCGCCGAGCCGGGCCGCGACCGTGTCCGGATCCACGGTGGCTAGGTCTGGCCGTGCGTAGAGTCGGTGACCGCCCACGACCGCCGTCTCGCTTCCGTCCATCACCCGGATCGCCGCGGCCACCTCGCCGGGTAAATCCGCCTCGGCGACCAACGCCAACTGCGTGTCCAGTACCACTCCGGCCGCCCCGCCGGCGATGGCTGCCGCCGCGGTGTGCGGTCCGATCCCCCCTGCCGCCCAGATCGGTACACCGATCTGCGGGTCAGCCAGTAGCTGTTGCAGCAGCACGAACGTCGTTGTGGTACCGACCCGACCACCGGCCTCGACGCCCTTGGCGATCAGACCGTAAGCGCCAGCCTGGACTGCGGCGTGGGCCTGCGCCACCGACATCACCTCGACGAACTCGCGCCGTCCAGCTGCGGCTGGCCACGGCGAATCGAGTCCGTGCACGACCATGTCGACCTGGGCCGGTAGATCGGCGGGAGAGAGCGGACATCCGGTTGGTATCCGGACGCCGAAGTTACCGGGCCACCATCTGCACGCGTCCGCCAGCGCTGCCCGCGCCCTGCCGGTGTCGCGGCCCAGGTCCAGCACGCCTACCGCGCCGGAGCGCGCGAGGGCCACCACCAATGGTGCATTTGGCTCCTCGAAGGGCGTGATACCCACAACCAGCTGTCGGTCCCGCAGGCTGCTCATCCTTGGCCCTGTCCTCCTGTACGGGGGCTAGCCCGGTAGTCCGTACTGTTGCGCTGACCTGGACCCGTGACCGGCCCTGGCATGCGTGTCGTCGATACGCAAGCTTGGGGTGACCCGGGTGGTCCCCCTCGGTGATCACCCGGGTCCGCCAGATGATGCGGCGATGACGAATCAGACCGACCTCGTGAGGCGGCCGCGGAGTCACGTCTAGGGCGCAGCTCGGTCAGCTCTCGCTGGCATAGAGATGGCGAACACGACAGATGAAACCGCGATTGTGTCCAGCACGGCAGGCCCCCCTTGCCTTATCGCACCCAACTACTGCCCCTCATTCAGGGCTACGCACTCACAATTCGTAACACTAGGTGATAGCAACGAAGCCTACAAGGCCCAAACCGACCCGGATGGCTTATCAGTACCGACTGAAATGGGCTACTGATACTTACTCAATGGATCGGTGCTACTTAGGTAGTCTCGCCGTTGCTGACTCCCGCACGGCGGTGACCCCCTGCGTTGTGGCCGGGCCGTCAACCGTGTACATCTGGGGTTGACGTTGGGGGACCGCTGTGCGCTGGTGGAAGAGGTCCGCGACGGCGGCGGCCGTGGCGGTGATCACTGCGGGGGCCGGATGTGCTGCCGCTCCGCCCTCGCCTTCCGGTGCAGGTCCGTGCGCGGTGACGAAGACAGCGAACGTGGCGGTGCCGATGCGCGACGGCGTCACGTTACGCGCCGACGTGTATCGCCCAGCCACCTCCGCCGCAGTGCCGGTGATCCTGATGCGCACGCAGTACGGCAAGGATGCCGCCCAGGTTCAGCCGTTGCGCTACCAACGTCCAGACTGGTTCGCTTCGCGCTGCTACCTCGTGGTCGTCCAGGACATTCGGGGACAGTTCGCTTCCGGGGGCACGTTCTCCGAGTTCACCGACGACCGCAACGATGGCTACGACAGCGTTGAATGGGCTGCGGCACTGCCCGGCTCCTCGGGCAAGGTCGGCATGTACGGCTCTTCCTATGTTGGGGCGACCCAGTGGCTGGCCGCCGAGACCGCTCCGCCGCACTTGACTACCATCGTGCCGGCTAATACCGCGGCGGACTACTACGAGGGCTGGACCTACGAGAATGGCGCGTTCCGGCTGAACTTCATCGAGCCGTGGGCGATGGAGACGATCGCCCTGTCCGCTGCCAAGAATCGCGGCGACACCAAGCTCGCCCAGCAGCTCACTGAGGATTCCCGGGACATCGCCGGCTGGCTGCGCTACACGCCGTACCGTGTTTTTCCGCCATTTCATCCGGGTGACGGTGCCGTGGCTCCGTACTTTTATGACTGGATCGCGCACCACACCGACGGCCCATACTGGCAGCAATGGGCGCCGCAGCAGCACTACTCCAAGATCGCTATTCCGGTGTTGCACATCGAGGGTTGGTACGACGCATTCCTCGCCGGTGGCCTGGGAAACTTCACCGGCATGGCCAGCTCCGCTGGATCACCTTTCGCGCGTAACAATCAGCGGATTGTGATCGGTCCCTGGGATCACCTCGGCTGGGGTCGACCGGACAGCCCTGCCGCGCCGATGCTGAAGCAGATCGGACCGGTGGCAAACAGTCCGATCAACGAGCTGATGTTGGCCTGGTGGGATCGCTTTCTCAAGGGCATCGACAACGGTGTGAGTAATGGCCCGACGGTCAACTACTTCGAGATGGGTGCCAACGTGTGGAAAACCGCGGCGGCTTGGCCACTGCCTGGCACCCAGTGGACGAAATACTATTTGTCCAGTGGTGGGCATGCCGCCTCGGCGATGGGTGACGGTCAGCTGGTCACGACCTCGCCGACGAGTGGCCAGCGGCCGGATAACTACGACTACGATCCGCGCAACCCCGTGCCGAGCGTGGGTGGTCACTCCTGCTGTGGGGCGCTGAATGGTTCGCAGGGCCCCTACGACCAGCAGTCAGTGGAGCAGCGACCGGACGTGCTGGTGTACACGACCCCTCCGCTGGACACGGATACCGAGGTGACCGGGCCGATCAGCGTCACGCTCTACGCGAGTTCGTCGGCGCCGGACACCGACTGGACGGCCAAGCTGGTCGACGTGCACCCCGAAGGCACTGCTGTCAACCTGAACAACGGCATCCAGCGGGCCAGTTTCCGGGAGTCGAACGCCGCGCCGACACCCATCGAGCCGGGCAAGGTTCACCAGTACGCGATCACCGTCTGGCCGACAAGTAACTTGTTTCGCACCGGTCATCGGATTCGGTTGGAGATCTCCTCCAGCGACTTCCCTCAGTTCGACCCGAATCCCAATACCGGCTCCTGGCTGGGGGAGAGCACGACCACGCAGGTTGCCCACCAGACCGTCCTGCATGACGCAGAGCACCCGTCGGCGCTCGTACTTCCCGTCATCCCGGCGTCGGCCTCCAGTCAGCCCGCCACGACCTTCCCGCTCACCACCAACCGTTGATTCCTCCGGCGCGCGAACTGCTTCGTACCTGGCGAACTAGGCGGGTGGGCTCGCTTGGCTGGAGCTCGTGTAGATCGCGGTCCTTTGTCTCGGCGAGCGCTTTGGTGCAGAACAGGCTGAGCAGGGAAAGAGCACACAGGAGAACCCCGATGGCCCAGCTGCCGAATGTCGCCGCCAGCGGCGCTGCCACGAGCGGCGGCAGCGCGCCTCCCACGATGCCGGCCAGGTTGAAGCTCATACCGGTCCCGGTGTACCGGTATCGAGTCGGGAACGTTTCGGGCAGGAACGCTCCGATTGGGCCGTAGCTCAGACCCATCAGCCACAGGGTGATGATCACGCCCACGGTGAATGCCATCGCGGAGCGTGTGTCGAGCAGGGGGAAGAGCACCAGCGACCACACCGCCGCAGCTCCGCAGAACAGCATGATCAGCACCCGCCGCCCGAACCGATCGGAGGCGATCGCGGAGGTGATGATGCCCGTCGCCATCGAGACCGCGGCCACTATCCCTAGGGACAACACGAGCGTTCGGGACAGTCCGGCGCCGGCAGGACTGGTGCCGTAGCTGGTCAGGTAGGTCGTGCCGGTGTAGAACAAGGCGAACATGATCGTGACGGCTCCGGCGGCGAGCAGGATTTCCCGCGGCGCCTGGGTGAATGCCTCCCGCAGCGGGGCCTGGGCCGCCGGTTGGTGGCGTTGGGCTTCCCGGAACACCGGCGTCTCCTCGATCTTCAGCCGGACGTACAGCCCCACCCCGACCAAGACGACGCTGACCAGGAACGGGATCCGCCACCCGTAATCGAGGAAAGACTGATCGGTATTACCCAAGGTGAGGCCGGTGATCAGGAAGGTTGCGCTGGACAGCGCGAGCGCGATCGTCGCTCCCAGCTGAGGGAACATCCCATACCGACCCCGCTGCCGCGCGGGCGCATATTCTGCGGTGAGCAAGGTGGCGCCGGCCCATTCCCCAC
>DASYMC010000348.1:0-29695 GCA_036009255.1 Pseudonocardiaceae bacterium | reverse complement strand
CACGAATTGGTTGACGAGATCGTCGGCTCTGGTATCGATCTCAATCGATTGCTCTTCGAGGCTCCGAACAAAGCCCGCAGGCCTACTTCCTCCGCCGGATTGGTTCTTCGGCCAACTTGGCCAATGTGCGGGCCGACGACGTGATAGCGCTCGAGACGCTGCGGCGTGGTTTGCGTTCGGACACCTTGCCGGTGACGCTGTGATGCGCAATTCCGTGAACGTGTTTCATCTGGCCATCCCGGCCCGGAACCTGGAGGAGGCGCGACGATTCTATGTCGAGGGTCTTGGCTGCACGCTGGCCCGGCGTTACGCAGATCGCATTACCTTGAACTTCTTCGGTGACCAGGTCGTCTGCCACCTCTCCGACCGCATTGATGCAGCCCCCACGCTCTACCCTCGGCACTTCGGAGTCACCTTCCGGGAGCGGGGAGACTGGGAACAGCTGCTCAACCTGGCCAGGGCACGCAACCTGCCTTTTTTCGTCCATCCCTTCCGCCGTTTCGGCCACCTGCCCGAAGGGCACGACACGTTCGTACTCCGAGATCCCTCGAACAACCTGCTCGAGTTCAAGTGCTATGACAATTCGCAGATGATTTACTGACCAGCACCGTGGTTGTTCACGAGTTGTGAGGAAGCAGCGCCGCGTGCCAGCGCACCGCCTGCGCGTCGGTGAGAGCGGAAACCTGATCGATGACTACCCGCAGTCGCGCGCTGTCGTCGCGAGCCCGCCGCCACGCCAGAGCCAGCGCCGGGTCCAGCGGGTGCGGCGCCCGTTGCACCAGGGCCGCGCACAGCTCAGCCAGCATGTCCCGTTGCCCGGCTTGCAGCGCCAGCCGATGCGGATTGCTCATCACGAACCGCAGCGCCATGGCTTTCAGCAACGCCACCTCCGCGGCTACTTGGCTCGGGATGACGAGATCTGCCCGGTAGCGCCCCAAGGGGCCATGGCCGAACTGGACAACTGTGGCAGAAACGACGGCCGCGACGTACCGCCCCACCAGTTCGCTGGTGAGATCCTTGAGCGCAACTTGGGCGGCTAGCGATCCGTCGTAGTGGCGCAGGGCGTCGAGCACCGGGAGCGCCAGCAAGTTCACCGCGGCGGCCTCCAGCTCCGCACTGGGCAGCACGCTGAAATGCTTCGCGGCGAGCTCAGCGAGCAGCGCTCGCTCGATCGGGTCGCCCAGGGTGTCCAAAGAGATGCGACCGACCAGGATCCCATCCTCCACGTCGTGCACCGAGTAGGCGACGTCATCGGCCCAGTCCATCACCTGCGCTTCCAGACATCGCCTTCCCCCGGGCGCGCCGTCCCGCAGCCAGTTGAACACCTCCGCGTCGTCGGCGTAGAAACCGAACTTGGCCGTGCCGTTCCTGCGCGGCCACGGATACTTGACGGTGGCGTCCAGCGATGCTCTCGTGAGGTTGAGCCCGTAACTTCGTCCGGTCACGGGTTCGAGCAGCTTGGGTTCCAACCGGGTGAGAATCCGCAGCGTTTGCGCGTTGCCCTCGAACCCGCCACAAGCTGCGGCGACTTCGTTGAGGACCTGCTCCCCGTTGTGGCCGAAGGGAGGGTGACCGATGTCGTGCGCTAATCCTGCGGTCTCCACCACGTCTGGATCACAACCGAGCTCAACGGCGATTCCCCGGCCGATCTGGGCGACCTCCAGCGAGTGGGTCAACCGGGTTCTCGGTACATCTCCCTCCCCCGGACCGACCACCTGAGTCTTGCCCGCCAGCCGCCGCAGCGCCGCGGAGTGCAGCACGCGGGCTCGGTCCCGGGCGAAGGGGCTGCGGCGTTCCGGTCCCGAGCCGGGCAGCGCGGCCCGTTTGGCCGGCTCAGAAAGGGCGCGAGCCCAGTCATGTGTGGTGTAAGGGTCACCCACCAGGTCTCACCCCAGATCGGTGCCGAGCGAGTCGGCAGGGGCATGCGTGAAGCGGTAGTGCAGCAGCGCAGCACTCTCTCGCACGATGTACTGCGCTTGGATGGTCCGGGTCTGCACGATCGGGCCACTTCGGGTGGGCGAAGTCCACGCGGCGAGACCCAGATCGTCGGCCATCGTGCGCGCCCGCAACGAATGCCATGGATCGCTGACGATCACCGCGGTGTGCCAGCCCGCAGTCCCCGCTCGGCGCGCCACCGCTTGGAGGCTCTCCAGGGTGTCCCGGCCTTCCCCGATTGGCACTACGGCGTCTTTGGGCACCCCGTAGGACGTGAGGTAGTTGCGGCCGGCCTCGGCTTCAGTGTGGGCATCGCCGATCCGCCGACCACCGACTGTGACGATCACCGGCGCGACCCCGCTCCGCCACAGCCGCGCGGCGTGGTCCAGCCGGGAGCCCAGCACCGCCGACGGTGTCCCGTCGTACTGGGCCGCGCCTAGCACCACCACGACGTCGGCCTTGTCCCGATCATCGCCCCGAGCCACCTGCCAGACCCGGAACACGGTGCCGCCGACGACAAGAGCGCCCACCAGCACCGCTCCGAAGAGCAGCCGGGCCAGCGCGAGGGGCAGGATGGATCCGACGGACCGGTAACCCGATTGCCGGCTCGGCCGGCGGTAGCCTGATTGCCGGCTCGGCCGGCGGTGGTCAGCCACCAATGCGGCCCGCCGCGGCGGCCAGCGGACCACCGGAACGGCCCCGTCGCACGGCGAGAACCTCCGCGACCACGGATACCGCCGTCTCCGCTGGTCTGGCCGCGCCCAAGTCCAGGCCCAACGGTCCGTGCAACCGTGCCAGCTCCTCCTCGGTGATCCCGGAGGCGCGTAGCCGGCGTCGCCGGACCTCTTGGGTGTGCCGGGATCCCAGGGCGCCACAGAAACCACGCCCGGACCGCAACAGCTCCACCAGCACCGCATCGAAGGCCGGGCCGTGGTCGAGCAGCGCCAGCACGTCGACGGCGGTGAACTCTTTCGCCGCGGCGATCGCAGGTTCCAACTCGGTCTCAGTTCGCACTGCCCAACCCAGCAACGCGCACTGCGCCGAGAGAGCAGCCCCGATCGCTCCACTACCCACGATCAGCATGGTGGTCACCGGCACCCACACATCGATCAGGACGGGGGTGCCGGCGGCATCGCCCTGTTCGGTGGCCGTCGCACCGATCCGGGCGAGCTCACGTAGCCGGGCAAGGACCACCTCGTCCACCTCGGGACCGCCAAGTGTGCCGACGACCTCGGTCAGCCCAGGCCCGGCCGCGACTAGCACCGCCGACCCGTCGACTGTCGACGCCAGGGCGCACGGCTCCCCGTCAGCGAGCGAGGTGCCCAACGCGGCCGCAGCCGGCACCGGCAGGGGGTGGCCGAGCAGCTGCGCGCCGCCGCTGCAGGCCAGCCCGGCGGCCAGCGCGTCCGGCTCGGTGACATGTCCCTTCGCGGTGCCCGGCGTAGCCACCGCAGAGCTCAGCAACGGCAGCGCCACGGTGTCCATGGTGCCTTCGAAGACCGCACCAGCCCGGTCCCCATCACCGGTGCCGGCCATCAGCTGCCCAGTGGCCACAGTGCCGAAACCGTGCCGCTCCAGCACGCGCACGACGCTGGAGGGGCGCCCCTGGGAAGCCCAGCGGCGAAGCGCGTCACCGGCTTGCCGACGCTGGCGGGTTTCCTCAGTGTTCAGCGTGTCCATGCCGACCATGCTTCCAGAACGAACTGCGATTCAGCAGCCCACCAAGCGAGTCGCGAGATAGGCCTCGACCTGGTCCATCGCGACCCGCTCCTGAGTCATCGCGTCCCGCTCGCGCACCGTGACCGCATGGTCATTCAGCGAGTCGAAATCCACAGTCACACAGAACGGAGTGCCGATCTCGTCCTGGCGGCGGTAGCGGCGGCCGATCGCACCGGAGTCGTCGAATTCGACATTCCAGTGCCGCCGCAGCGCCGCGGCGAGGTCCCGGGCCTTGGGAGACAGGTCGGCGTTGCGGGACAGTGGGAGGACCGCGACCTTCACCGGGGCTAGCCGCCGATCCAGCCTCAGCACGACACGGCGGTCCACCCCGCCTTTGGCGTTGGGCGCCTCATCCTCGGCGTAGGCGTCGAGCAGGAACGCCATCATCGACCGGGCGACACCGGCGGCGGGTTCGATCACATAGGGCCGGTAACGGGAGTCGGTGGCCTGGTCGTAGTAGGACAGGTCGACCCCGGAGTGGTTGGAGTGCGTGGTGAGGTCGAAATCGGTGCGGTTGGCGATGCCCTCCAGCTCACCCCACTGCTGACCGGAGGAAAAGCCGAACCGGTATTCCACGTCCACGGTCCGCTTGGAGTAGTGGGAGAGCTTCTCTTTCGAGTGCTCGTAATGCCGCAGATTATCCCGGTTGATGCCCAGGTCGGTATACCAGTCGGTGCGGGTGTCGATCCAGTACTGGTGCCACTGCTCATCGGTGCCCGGCTCGACGAAGTACTCCATCTCCATCTGCTCGAATTCACGGGTGCGGAAGATGAAGTTGCCGGGGGTGATCTCATTGCGGAAACTCTTGCCGACCTGGGCGATACCGAACGGCGGCTTCTTGCGGGCAGACATCACCACATTCTGAAAGTTGATGAAGATGCCTTGCGCGGTCTCGGGCCGCAGGTAGTGCATCCCCTCCTCGGACTCGACCGGGCCGAGGTAGGTCTTGAGCATCATGTTGAACTCGCGCGGTTCGGTGTACTCGCCGCGGGTGCCGCAGTTGGGGCACGGGATGTCGGATAGGTCACCCTCGAGCAAATCCTTGCCGGTGCGTTCGGCGTACTCCTCGGCGAGCTGGTCGGCCCGGAACCGCTTGTGGCAGCTCTGGCACTCGACCAGTGGGTCGTGAAAGACCTCCACGTGGCCCGAGGCGACCCACACCTGCCGGGGCAGGATTACCGACGAGTCCAGGCCGACGACGTCGTCCCGCCCGGTGACCATCGCGCGCCACCACTGGCGTTTGACGTTCTCCTTGAGTTCCACCCCCAGCGGGCCGTAGTCCCAGGCCGAGCGGGTTCCGCCGTAGATCTCCCCACTGGGGAATACGAAGCCACGGCGCTTACACAGGCTGACGACGGTCTCGATGCGGTCCGCGGGCACTTGGGGAACTCCAGGGATGGTCATTGGGCAGATGGGTGATGCGCACAGTCAGATTAGCGATCGTCCGATCCCGGCCCCCGATCGGCGTCGACCCCCAGCAAGCTGGCATGGTCGGTCACCGCACCACCCTGCGCCTCGGCCAGCACCTCGTAGCCACTGGGCTCGTCGGTCAGCGCCTCCGCGAGCAGTGGTACCACCTGCTCGCGGACCTCGAACACAGACAGCGTGCGACGGTAGGCGACCACCGACTCGAACTGCACCACCAGCACCCACCGCGTGGTGTCGTCCGGGGAGCGGCCCAGCCCAGCGCCGAGGCAGCCCTGCTGCGCGGTAACCAGGGCGAGCGCTCGGCGCGCCCTGATCAGAAAATCTTGGACCAGAGCAGGCTCGACGACGAAGCGACAGATCAGGATCACGGTGTCCTCCGGTCGCGGTGGGACAATGACGTTAGCGAGTCGCCGGGTAGCTGGTGTGCTGGCACCTACGATGGCTCGGGATCGGTGAATCGAGCGAGGGAGACCGTATGGCCGGTGTGACCGCGGACCCAATACCGGACCCGACTCTCGACGAGCATTCGCCCAGCCGGCCGGCTCCCACACCGGCGGCGGCGCGCCCGCGGGCAACTCTTGTGGCGGCGGGCGAGTTGCTGCGGGCGCTGTCCGCGCCGGTGCGGATCGCCATCGTGCTGCAGCTGCGCGAAGGCGGCCGCTGCGTCCACGAGTTGGTCGATGCCTTGGGTGTCACCCAGCCGTTGATCAGCCAGCACCTGCGCGTACTCAAATCCGCCGGGGTGGTTGACGGCGAGCGGCACGGTCGTGAGGTCGTGTACCGGTTGGTCGACGACCACCTGTCGCACATCGTCGTGGATGCCGTGACCCACGTGGAGGAGGAATGAGCGCCCCTCGCCTGCGCTCCACCAGGCAGCGGACCGCAGTGGCCAGGCTGCTCGATGACACCGACGGTTTCCGCTCCGCGCAGGAGATCCACGAGAGACTGCGCCACCGCGGCGAGGGTATCGGCCTGACCACGGTGTACCGCACCCTGCAGACCTTGGCCGAGGCCGGAGAGATCGACGTACTGCGTACCGACAGCGGTGAGGCGGTCTACCGGCGCTGCTCCTCGCATCATCACCATCATCTGGTGTGCCGGCACTGCGGGCGCACCATCGAGGTGGAAGGACCCACGGTCGAGCTGTGGGCCGAGCAGATCGCCGCCGAACACAACTTCACCGACATCAACCACACGGTCGAGATCTCCGGCTGCTGCCCCGACTGCGCGACGCCCTGACACCCAGGATCAGAACTCGTAGGGCTCGGACGGGGCGCGGATCGGCTGAAGATCCGAGACGGTGAGAGTGGGAGTGAAGTGGGTTCCCGACCTCGCCGATCCGGGCACCACCTGTCCCCGCACTTGGAACCAGCTGTCCTGCGGCAGCTCCCAGAGTGCGGTACGGCTCTCGAGGCGCACGGTCACCGGCGTCACATCCGCGGCGCAGCAGCTCATCACCAGCCGGCTGAGGTAGGTGGCACCCCCGGCACCGTGCACGATGAAACCGGCCAGCCGTACCTGGCGACCGTTGAGGCTGCCGGCGTCGTCCCACACCGCTCGCGTGACGAACTCGCTCATCGGCAGTGCGGGAGCCGGGCCGGCGGGCAGCGGTGGATAGTGGAATGCAGACCGTTGCGGGGCCACGGCCCGTGCTGAACGGGACACCGTGTCCGCGCCGAGAGCCGGTGGCGCAACAAGGAAGATCGCCAGTACGGGGAGCATCAGCAGCCAGGGACTGCGCCCGACGTGATCGTGGTGCCCAAACTCGTGGTACCCAAACTCATGGTGCCCATGCTCGCTGCGATCCGCTCGCACGTCCCGCCCGATGGAGATCACGCCGAGGGCCAGGATCACCACCGCCGCACAGACCAGGAAGGGCAGCAGGGAAGGCTTGACGTAACGCAGGTAGTCACCGTTCCACGCGATCTTGCACAGGGCACCGCCGAGCAGCACCAGCAGGACGTTCTGCGTTTCCCGTCTCACCGTGCCCCGCCGAGCACCAGCACTCCGGCCAGCACCGCGCAGCCGGTTGCCACCACGAATGTCGCAGGCGCGAACCGGCCGGCGAATCCACGCCCGAATGCTCCCGCCTGCAGTGCGACCAGCTTGACGTCCACCGCCGGCCCCACCACGAGGAACACCAGCCGGGGCAGCAGTGGCACCGCCGTCAGCGACGCGGCCACGAACGCATCGGCCTCGCTACACAGCGCGAGTACCACCGCCAGCAGCGCCATCACGACGACCCCGAGCACGACCTGCCCGGTCAGCGACGCCATCCAGGAGGCGGGCACGACGACGTTGAGCGCAGCTGCGGTGAGCCCGCCGAGCACCAGGAACCCCCCTGAGGAGACCAGGTCGTGCCGGGCGGCGTCGGTGAACACCACCCAGGCGCTGCGGCTTGCTGGGCACTCCGGGCGGCGCAGAGCCCGCGCCGCGATCCACTCCGGCTGCCCAAAGCGCGCCCACAACCAGCCCATCACCAACGCGGTCGCCATCGATCCGAGGAACCGGGCCAGGACCATCCGCGGCTCACCAGGGAACGCGACTGCTGTGGCCACCAGCACCACCGGGTTCACCGCAGGTGCAGCGAGCAGGAACGCCAGCGCCGCGGCGGGCGGCACGCCTTGCTGCATGAGACGCCGGGACACCGGGACCGACGCGCATTCGCAACCCGGCAGCGCCATCCCGGCCACTCCGGCGATGGGCACCGCGGCCGCCGCCGTGCGCGGCAGGACCCGGCGCAACGCCAGTGGTGACACGAATGCCGCGATCAGCGCACTGACCAGGACTCCCAGCACCAGAAACGGCATCGCCTGCACGCAGACCGCCACGAAAACCGTGGCGCCGGTGCGCACCGCAGGGATATCGAGTAGCTGCGTCAGCGGTCCCTGAGCCAGCAGGGCCAGTACCAGAACCGCACATAACACCTCCAGCGAGGTGATCCGCCGCCAGGGTGGGGCGGTCGGCGGGGCGACCATCACGCGGTGAGCAGCTCTCCACGTACCTGCGAGGCCGTGGACACCACCAGCATGAGCAGAGTGCCGAGGGGCACGCTGCCCAGACCAGCGGCTGGGAAGGCGTAACGCAGCATCAGGTCGGCCCCGCGCTCGGTGCGTACCAAGCCCAGGGTGCCGAACAGGCCTTGGCCGGCCCGGGTGGCGACCCGCTCGGCCAGCTCACCGTCATCGGGAAGATCCCAGGCGACCACACAGGTCAGGCTGAGCATCACCAGCCCCTCGACGAGTTCCACCGCCTGCACCGCGCACGGCACATCGGAGTGCTGGAAGCTCAACGACCCGTCGTCGTCCACCTTCACGTCTTGAAAACGCTCGAGCGCCGTTCGGGCGGCGTCAAGCAGGTCCCGCGGGGAGGTGAGACTCGGCGCGCCCTTGTTGTGGCTCATCGGATCGTCCTCCTCGAATCGTGACTCTCGGTTGGCGTGGTGTCAGTTGATGCTGTGCCGATTGGCCGGGTTTCGACAGCGCTGCCGAACCGGCGGTCCCGAGCGGCGTAGATCTCGCAGGCCCGCCATAGGTCCCGGCGGTCCAGGTCGGGAAACAGGATGTCCTGGAACACCAGCTCCGCATAGGCAGCCTGCCAGATCAGAAAATTAGAGATGCGCTGCTCCCCCGACGGCCGTAGGAACAGGTCGACATCCGGCATGTCTGGTTCATCCAGGTAGCGGGCGAGCATTCGCTCGTCGACCCGCTCCGGGTCGATCTCACCGCGGGCCGCCCGGCGAGCCACCTCGCGCGCCGCATCGGCGATCTCAGCACGGCCGCCGTAGTTCACGCACATGGCCAGCGTCATCACCTTGTTTCCCGCGGTCAGCTCCTCGGCGACCTCGAGCTCCCGGATGACGCTGCGCCACAACCGGGGACGGCGCCCGACCCAGCGCACCCGGACCCCCATCTCATGCATCTGATCGCGGCGGCGGCGGATGACGTCCCTGTTGAAGCCCATCAGGAAGCGCACCTCATCGGGGCTGCGGCGCCAGTTCTCGGTGGAGAATGCATAAGCCGACAGCCAGCGCACACCAAGCTCGATGCAGCCGCACACCAGATCCAGCAACACAGCCTCACCGCGGCGGTGCCCTTCGGTGCGGGGCAGCCCTCGCTGCTGCGCCCACCGCCCGTTGCCATCCATCACCAGCGCCACATGCCGCGGCACCCGCCTCGCGGATATCAACGGTGGCCGGACCCCCGACGGATGCGGATCAGGCGCTCGAACCACCGCGCCATCTTGCCGCTTGGCGCATTCAGCAGGCTCAGCGGGGCTATGCGCGGGTAGATAACCCCGCTCAGCCTGCTGAATGGGGCAGGCGAGGGCGTTCGATCAGGGGCAGGGAGCGGAGTTGACGTTCGAGGTGCCATTGGAGGTGTGCAGCGACCAGACCGCTGGCCTCGCGGCACACCCCGGCCGGGGCGCGCTCGGCCAGGGTCCAGTTCCCCCGCATGAGGGCGTCGAGCAGATCCACGGTCTGGAGCGACGGAGTGGCCGCGCCGGCTGGACGGCATCCCGGGCAGACGACACCGCCGGCGGGAACGCTGAACGCTGGATGTGGGCCCGGCAACCCACATCGGGCGCATTCGGTCAACGCGGGCGCCCACCCGGCGGCGGCCATCGCACGGAGCAGGAAGGCATCAAGCACCAGTGAGGTGTGCCGCTGCCCATCGGCCAGCGCCCGCAGCGCACCCACAACCAGCAGGTACAGCCGCAGCGTCGGTTCGCCCTCGGCACCGGCCAGCCGCTCGGCGGTCTCCAGCACCGCACAGCCAGTGGTGTAACGGCCGTAGTCGCCGACCAGCCGAGCACCGAAGCCGTCAACCGTCTCGACCTGGGTGACGATGTCCAGCGTTCGCCCGCGGTAGAACTGCACATCGACATGCCCGAAGGGCTCCAGCCGCGCGCCGAACCTGGAGGAGGTGCGTCGCACGCCCTTGGCCACAGCGCGAACCGGCCCGTGCCGGCGGGTCAGTAGCGTGATGATCCGATCGGCTTCACCCAGCTTCTGCACCCGCAGCACCACCCCGGTGTCGCGGTACAGGCTCACCGGCCCATCGTCGCACTCCCCGGCCGGAAGCGGCTGGGCACGACGCGCCCGGTGCTAAAAGCCCAGCCGGCGCAGCTGTTTGGGGTCGCGCTGCCAGTCTTTGGCAACCTTCACGTGCAAGTCCAGGTACACCGAGGTGCCCAGTAGGGCCTCGATGTGCTTCCGCGCTTGGCTGCCGACCTCCTTGAGCCGCTGCCCTCCACGTCCGATGACGATTGCCTTCTGGCTGTCGCGCTCGACGTAGAGATTGACGTAGACCTCGAGCAGGTCAGCCCGACCCTCGCGCGGGTTCATCTCTTCCACCACGACGGCCAGCGAGTGCGGCAGCTCATCGCGCACACCTTCCAGCGCCGCCTCCCGCACCAACTCAGCGACCAGCGTCTGCTCCGGTTCGTCGGTGAGCTCGCCACTGGGATATAGCGGTGGCGACTCCGGCATCCGGGCCAGGAGCAGATCAGCGAGCAATCCCACCTGAAATCCGTCCACCGCGGACACCGGCACCAGCTCGGCGAATTCCCCGATGCCGGCCGAGCGGGCCAGCTCAGCTAGCGCGGCGAGCTGCTCGGCCACTCGTTGCGGGGCAACCAGATCAGTCTTGGTCACAACGGCGAACAGCGGGGTGCGCCGCGACAGCGCGGCCAGCTCGCCTACGATGAACCGGTCTCCGGGGCCGATGGCGGAGTCGGCGGGTATGCACAAGCCGATCGCGTCGACCTCTGACCAGGTGGCACGCACCAGACTGTTGAGCCGCTCGCCGAGCAGTGTGCGGGGACGGTGCAGACCGGGTGTGTCCACCAGCACCAGTTGGCCGTGTGGCCGGTGCACAATTCCGCGGATGGTGTGCCGGGTGGTCTGCGGCCGGCTGGAGGTGATCGCCACCTTCTGACCTACCAACGCGTTGGTCAACGTCGACTTGCCGACGTTGGGCCTGCCCACCAAACAGGCGAATCCGGCCCGAAAGGGCTCCTCGACAGGCGCAGCCATCACTAACCTGCCACCTGCAGCACGTCACTGACCTCGCCCCGGTGGTCCACCAGCAGCACCGGGGCAGCGGGCCCGAGCTCACGGACCGCGGCCAACGACGCGGGATCCACCGACCCGGACACCACCGCCGCCGCTTCCAAACCGGTCGCCCCACTGACCACCGCCGCAGCCACCGCCGCCTGCAGCGCCGTCAACCCCAGGGACGGCAGCGAGACCGTGACGCCGATGTAGGTGCGCCCGTCGGTGTCCCGCACTGCCGCCCCCTCCGGGGCCCCGGTGCGAGCCAGCGCCGAACGTGCCAGTGTGACGATCTTGGCGTCCTCCGGGTCGAGCTCAGGCACGGGTGTCACTCGCTTCCTGCGGCGGGTCAGCCGCGACGGGGTCCAGCTTCGTGACCGGATCAGACCGGGAGGGCAGCCTGGACGCGACCACGGTAGTGATGCGCAGCCGCCCGCGACGATCGTTGCCGCCCTCGGCCCGCAACCGCAGGCCGGCGACGTCGGCCTCGGCACCGGGCACCGGCACCCGCCCCAACCGCTGCGCCAGCAGCCCGCCGACGGTTTCCACGTCGGTATCTGCGAAGTCCACCGCGAAAAGCTCACCCAGGTCGATCACCGGCAGCCGGCTGATCACCCGAACCCTACCGTCCCCGAGGTCCTCGATCGGCGGCCGCGCCTCGGTGTCGGATTCGTCGGTGATCTCGCCGACGATCTCCTCGAGGATGTCCTCGATGGTCAGCAGGCCGGCGGTACCGCCGTACTCGTCGACGACAACGGCCATGTGATCACGCGAAACCTGCATCTCCTTGAGCAGTCCGGTGAGCAGCTTGGAGTCCGGAACGAAGGTGGCGGGTCGCATCACCTCACCAACGGCGCCACCGTCCGGGACCTCGGGCACGGTCCGCGCGACCAGGTCCTTGAGGTGCACGACCCCGACGATGTCATCAACGCTCTCTGCGATCACCGGGAGCCGCGAAAAGCCGGAACGCAGGCACAGCGCCACTGCTTGGCGCACCGACTTGTCCTGTTCGATCCAGACGATCTCAGTTCGGGGCACCATGACCTCGCGGGCCGCGGTGTCCCCGAGCTCGAAAACGGAATGGATCATCTCGGCTTCACCGACCTCAACGACGCCGCGCTCGCCCGCCATATCGACCAGCTCGCGCAGTTCCACCTCGGAGGTGAACGGCCCTTCCGGAAAACCGCGACCGGGCGTGATGGCGTTCCCGACGAAGATCAGCAGCCGCGACAGCGGCCCCAGGATGCGGCCGAGCACCCGCACCGGTCCGGCTACCAGGAGGCCGACGGTGTCGGGATGCTGGCGCCCGATGGTCCGCGGACCCACCCCGACGACGACGTAGGTGACCACCACCATCGCCAGCCCGGCGACCAGGACCGCCAACCAGGTCGGTGACAACGCCCGCACCGCCGCCACGGTGACCAATACCGTGGCGATCAGCTCGCAGCTCAACCGCAGCAACAGCAGCAGGTTGATGTGCCGGGGGCGCTCGGCGACGACCAGTGAGAGCGCGCGGGCGCCGAACCGCCCAGCGCGCATCAGCGCGTCCACACGGGCCCGAGACGCCGTGCTCAACGCGGCGTCGGCGGCCGCGAACGCCCCCGCGGCCACCACGAGCGTGGCAGCCAGTACGAGCAATGGAACCGATGACATCAGCACGGCAAGGCCGGTGGGCTATCTCTGTGGGCCGGAGGCCTCCGGCCCGTCCAGGCCAACCACCCCTAGCAGCCGGGTGTCGGCATCCCGTTGCGCAATCCGGCGCCGGCCAGCCCGGTCGGCGCGCCGGAACTCATCAAGGATCTGGTCCTGCAGGGCGAACATCTCACGCTCCTCGGCAGGCTCAGCATGGTCGTATCCCAGTAGGTGCAGGACACCGTGCACGGTGAGCAGCTGCAGCTCGTCGAGTACCGAGTGTCCGGCTGTGGCAGCCTGCTTCATCGCGACCTCTGGGCACAGTACGATGTCACCGAGGAGCTCTGGGCCACCGGTCGGGCTGTCGGGCCTGCCGCCCGCCAGCACCCCGCCCTCGTCCGCTTCGTCCATCGGGAAGGCCATCACATCGGTGGGGCCTGGCAGGTCCATCCAGCGCTGATGCAGATCGGCCATCACCCGAGTACCGACCAGCAGCATGGACAGTTCGGCTAATGGGCTGACACCCAGCCGATCCATCGCGAAACGGGCCGCCGCCGCGATCGATGCCTCGGACACTGCGGTGCCGGACTCATTTGCGATCTCGATACCCATCGACGCCTCACCGCCTCCGGCGACGGTCGCTGCGATTGGGCACCGGGCGGGCCCCGGTGCTCTCCTGGACAGCATCCCACCGCGCGTAGGCGTCCACGATGTCGGTGACCAGCCGGTGGCGAACCACGTCGGCGCTGGACAGCTGTGCGAAGTGCACATCATCCACACCATCGAGGATGTGTTGCACGATCCGCAGCCCGGAGACCTGACCGCCCGGCAGGTCGATCTGCGTGACGTCACCGGTGACCACGACCTTGGAGCCGAAGCCGAGCCGGGTCAGGAACATCTTCATCTGCTCCGGGGTGGTGTTCTGAGCTTCGTCGAGGATGATGAAGGCATCGTTGAGCGTGCGGCCGCGCATGTAGGCCAGCGGAGCCACCTCGATAGTCCCGGCGGCCATGAGCTTGGGGATCGACTCCGGGTCGAGCATGTCGTGCAGCGCGTCGTACAGCGGGCGCAGGTACGGGTCGATCTTCTCGTACAGGGTGCCGGGCAGGAAACCCAGGCGCTCCCCTGCCTCGACCGCGGGCCGGGTCAGGATGATCCGGTTGACCTGCTTGGCCTGCAACGCCTGCACCGCCTTGGCCATCGCCAGGTAGGTCTTGCCGGTGCCGGCGGGTCCGATGCCGAACACGATGGTGTAGTGATCGATTGCGTCGACGTAGCGCTTCTGGTTCAGCGTCTTGGGCCGGATCGTGCGGCCGCGCCGGGACAGGATGTCCAGGCTGAGCACCTCGGCCGGGGATTCCCCGTCTCCTTGGGTGAGCATCGCCAGGGTCGCCCGGACCGCATCCGGACCGAGTTGCTGGCCGCGGCGCGCCAGGATGACCAACTGGCCGAAGGCCCGCTCGGCGAATACCACGTCGGCCGAGGTGCCCGAGAGCGTGACCTCGTTACCCCGTACGTGCACGTCGGCGGCGAGCAGATCCTCGATCACCTTGAGGTTCTCGTCGCGGGATCCCAGCAGTGCCAGCACGGCGGAGTCCGGAATCACCATCTTCGACCGGACCGCTTCGGACTGGGTCGTCTGCGAACGGGAGGTCGTCTGCGAACCGGATGAGGAGGCACCCTCCACTGGGGTAGGCGTCACGTGGGCGTGGGTCCTACTTCCTGCGCGCTCGCGCATCTAAGGTCAACCGGCACGGCCGATGTTAGTCGCAGACCTGAGTTCGCGGGACTCCGATTCACAGATATGCACTGGCCGATCAGTGATTGCCGAAGGTGAGTGGTCACCGTACGTGTTTATACAGCTATTGCTCACTCAGCGCGATCAGGTCGGGCGCAAAGATGAATGTTGGCACCAGCAACAGGGCGGCTGCGCCATCAGCGCCGCGCTCGAGCACCTTGGAAAAGGGATGGGGATGCCGCGCCGCGGCGGGAACTGGGGGCTGCCCCGCCGCGGCGCAGCGCCGCCGGACCGAGGGGGGAGGTGCCCGGCGGAGCCTTTGGGCTTGTGAGCCCGGACCGGATACTTACTCGTTCAGGTGGTTCATCCGGTCTTGCACACTTACTGTAAGGCTTTTGGGATGTGTCTGGGGCAAATATCACCTGAATGACCCATAGTCCATCGTTGTGAGAGAGCGCCAATTGCACCGAGAGCTACCGCACCAGCACTCGAAGAACGCAATACCCCTGGACCAAGCCGCACGGGTCGACCTCCCGCCGCAATCAACGTGGCGAGTTCGGCCTCGCTGATGCCGCCCTCCGGTCCGACGATCAGCAGCAGTTCCCCCGCGACGGGCAAGGGCACCGATGGCAGGGCCTCCGGCGCGCTCTCGTGCAGCACCAAAGCGCCTGCAGCGGCAGCGCACCGTTGCCCGAGCGCGGTGGTACTCACAGGTTCGGCCACACCCGGAAGCCATCCTCGGCGAGATTGCTTGGCGGCTTCGCGAGCCGTCTCACGCCAGCGGGCCAGCGCCTTGGCCCCACGTGGCCCAGCGTCCCAGCGCGCCACGCAGCGATCGGCACGCCACGGCACTATCGCATCCACCCCGGCTTCGACGGCGAGTTCGACCGCCAGCTCTCCGCGTTGACCCTTGACCAGCGCCTGGGCCAGGGTCACCTGCAAGGCCGGGGCCGGCTCGCTCGCCCGCCGCAGTACCCGCAGCCGCAGGCGATCTCGACCCGTATCGAGCACTTCGCACAGGGCCAGCTCGCCACAGCCGTCAGTGAGCGTCAGACGCTCCCCGACGCGCAACCGTCGCACCGTCGCGGCGTGCCTGCCCTCCGGCCCGTCCAGCATCGTTTCGGCACCTTCGAGCGGCAACTGCTCGGCGAGAAACACCGGCGCGCTGCTCACCGGCAGGCCTGCGCGCCTGCCGGATACCGGCGGCCCCCGTCAGCGTCCACCCAAGGAATCCCGCAGCCGGGAGAACAACCCGCCGGCGCGGCCGTTGGCCGCCAGCTCGGCCTGCTCCTCACCACGCAGGACGGCTAGCTCGCGCAGCAACTCGATCTGCTGGGGATCCAGCCGCGTCGGGGTGACGACATCGAGGTGGACGAACAGGTCACCTCGCCCTTCAGCCCGGCCGGTGCTACGCAGCCGTGGCATCCCGCGCCCCCGCAAGGTCAGCACGGTCGCGCACTGGGTGCCCGCCTCGACGCGGACCTCCTCGGTGCCATCAAGGGTCTCCAGCATGACGGTCGTGCCAAGTGCAGCGGACGTCATCGGGACCCGCACGGTGCAGTGCAGGTCGGCATCGTCACGAGTGAACGTCTCATGCGGCACCTCCTGCACCTCGACGTAGAGATCACCCGCTGGACCGCCGCCCGGCCCCACCTCACCCTGGCCGGCCAACCGCACCCGCATCCCGTCGCCTACTCCCGGCGGGACTTTCGCAGTGACATTGCGACGAGCTCGGATCCGGCCATCCCCACCGCATTGGCGGCAGGGTTCCGGGATGACCTCGCCGATACCCCGGCACACCGGGCACGGCCGCGAAGTCATGACCTGACCGAGGAAGGTCCGTTGCACGTTCTGCACCTCGCCCGCGCCGCCACAGGTGTCGCAGGTCTGCGGGCGAGTCCCGGGCGCGCATCCTGAACCGTTGCATTGGCCGCATAACACCGCGGTGTCCACGGTGAGCTCCCGCGATGCCCCGGTGGCGCACTCCTCGAGGGTGAGCTGAAGTCGGATCAGCGCGTCGGAGCCGCCCTGCACCCGGCTGCGTGGTCCCCGGCGGCCACCGGGGCCTCCCGCGGAGCCGAAGAAGGCATCCATGATGTCGCCGAAGCCGAACCCGCCGAAAGGATCACCGCCCGGGCCGCGCCCCGCACCAGACTCCAGCGGGTCCCCGCCGAGGTCGACGATCTGGCGCTTCTGTGGGTCGGTCAGCACCTCGTAGGCAGCGGTGACATCCTGAAATCGCTGCTGCGCTGCCGCTTCGGGATTGACATCGGGGTGTAATTCTCGCGCCAGCTTCCGGTAGGCGCGTTTGATCTGATCCGCGCTGGCGTCCCGGGGCACACCCAGGATTGCGTAGTAGTCCCTGGCCACGCTGGCGTCCTCCTGCCGCGGCCCTATGCCGCGGTTCTCTTGTAGATCTCGCTGTACATATCGGCCGACCCTCTCAGCGGGTCGTCAGGATCTCTCCCACGTATCGTGCTACCGCGCGCACCGCAGCGATGGTGCCCGGGTAGTCCATCCTCGTCGGTCCCACCACGCCCATGCCCCCGAGCACGGTGCCGTGCGAGGCGTAGCCGATCGAGACCAACGAGGTACTGCGCATCTCCTCGGCCTCGTTCTCCTCACCGATCCGCACCGTGATGGTGGCCGGATCCCGGGCGGCGGCCAGCAACTTGAGCACCACCACCTGCTCCTCCAACGCCTCGAGCACCTGGCGTAGTGAACCCGGGAAGTCGGTGGCGCTACGCGTGAGGTTAGCGGTGCCCCCCAGCAACAGCCGCTCCTCGGGATGCTCCACCAGAGTCTCGATCAACACCGTCGAGGCCCGGGTCATCGGGTCCCGGAGCTCGAGGGGAACCTGGTCAGGCAGATCGGCGACCGCTGCGGAGGCATCCGCCAGCCGGCGCCCGGAAAGCGCCTGGTTGAGCAGCGTTCGCAGCTGTGCCACCTGGTCCTCGGTGATGACATCGCCCAGATCCAGTAGGCGCTGGTCGACCCGGCCCGCGTCGGTGATGAGGACCAGCATCAACCGGGCGGGGGTCACCGCAAGGACCTCGAGGTGGCGCACGGTGGACCGACTCAGGGTGGGATACTGGATCACCGCCACTTGCCTGGTGAGCTGGGCGAGTAGCCGAACGCTGCGACGCAACACGTCGTCGAGGTCGACGGCGCCCTGCAGGAAGCTTTGCACCGCGCGGCGCTCGGCCACCGACAGCGGCTTCACCTCGGAGAGCCGGTCGACAAACATCCGGTAACCCTTGTCGGTGGGCACCCGACCGGCGCTGGTGTGCGGCTGAGTGATGTACCCGTCCTCTTCGAGCGCCACCATGTCATTGCGGATGGTCGCGCTGGAGACACCGAACTGGTGCCGTTCTACCAGCGAGCGGGATGCGACCGGCTCGTGAGTGGCCACATAGTCGGTGACGATGGCGCGCAGCACCTCGAACCGGCGGTCGTCTGCGTTCACGTCACCTTCTTCGTGCTGATCCCAGCGGCTGGTGCTGCCCACCGAGTCTAGTGCGCTTCGGGCGCGGGCGTCTGGACGCGCTGGGAGGCCCGATACGCTGGTCACTCGCGCCGAGCGGGGGACGGAGGTGAGCGCCGGCTGTGATCTTCAAGGAAATCCGGCAGGGCCGCCCCTATCCAGAACACGGGTTCTCCATGAAGGATTGGGCGCAGATCCCGCCCCAGCAGGTTCCCCTGACGAATTTGATCACTACCGCGACCGTGGTGGAACTCGAGAAGGTACTGTCCGAGGACCCCACCTTGCCCGGCGATCTATTCCCCCACGCAGTGCGCTGGTGCGGCGAGCTGTTCTTGGAAGACGGCCTGCACCGCGCCCTGCGCGCCGCCCTGCAACAACGCACCACCCTCCCGGTCCGGATCCTCGACCTAGATCTCCTCCGCATCTGACCTACCGCCGTCCGCATCCGATCGCAGAGTGTTAGGTCAGCTAGCGAGCAGGTTGCGCACGACGGTATCGGTGAGTAGACGGCCACGGCGGGTGAGCACCAACCGGTCGCGCCCAGGGGTCGTGAGAAGGCCATTTGTGATTGCCCGATCGGCGGCGGCTCTGCCTGGCAGGTTGAGGGTCTCCATCGGCAGACCGTCGGCCAGCCGTAGCCCGAGCATCACCTGCTCGGTGTAGCGCTCCTGCGGGCTGAGCACCTCCCGGCCGACCGCCGGGGAAGAGCCGGACGCCAGCACAGCGGCGTAGCGCGCGGGATGCTTGACGTTCCACCACCGCACCCCGCCGACATGGGAGTGCGCGCCCGGGCCGGCGCCCCACCAGTTCCCCCCGGTCCAGTAGCCGAGGTTGTGCCGGCACGTCGAATCGGCCGAGGTAGCCCAGTTGGAGATCTCGTACCAGTGCAGGCCAGCCGCGGACAGCGCCGTATCAATCTGCTCGTAGCGCTCGGCGAGCACATCGTCATCGGGCGCGGGCAGCGCCCCGTGGGCCACCCGGCGGGCCAACGCTGTCCCTGGCTCGACGACAAGAGCATAGGCCGATACGTGATCAACCCCGGTGGCGAGCACAGCATCCAGCGAGGCAGCCAGGTCGTCGCGGCTCTCCCCCGGTGTTCCGTAGATCAGATCCAGGCTGACATGCCCGATCCCGGCGGCACGGGCCTGCGCCACCGCCGCCACCGGTCGACCTGGCGTGTGCACCCGGTCCAGCACGGCCAGCACGTGTGGCGCGGCACTTTGCATCCCCAGCGAGACCCGGGTGTAACCAGCCGCGGCGATCCCGGCAAAGAACTCCGGTGACGTTGACTCCGGGTTGGCCTCGGTGGTCACCTCAGCGTCCGCGGCCACGCCGAGTGAGCCGCGGACGGCGTCGAGCACCGCGGCCAGCCCCCCCGCGCCGAGCAGCGACGGCGTGCCGCCACCGATGAACACGGTGTCCGCCGGCACCGGCTCTCCAAGTACCCGAGCAGCCAGGTCTAGTTCCCGGCGGACCGCGTCCAACCAGGTGGCGGGAGTGGAGGAACCCTGCTCCCCCGGCGTATAGGTGTTGAAATCGCAGTAACCGCAGCGGGTGGCGCAGAACGGCACGTGCACGTACACGCCGAATGACCGCCCCGCTAGCCCGCGCAGCGCAGCAGCGGGGAGAGTCCCGTCAAGCGGGGCAGGGTCGCCGAGAGGCAAAGCCGCCATGTGAGCATTGTCCCAACATCCGAACATGTGTGGTCGGGACCTCGCAATAGTGGCAATCTGGCCAGGTGCCCGGACTATTGCTGGTGGCTCGCCGCCACGTCGACTTCCTCCGGGTTTCTAGCGCGCTCTGCCGCCCGATGAGCTGACGCCCCGCCCGACTGCTTTCCCCCAGCCGGCGCCGGGTGCGCCGGAAACCGGGCTGCGCGATGACCTGGTCACGGCCCCCCGCACGCCGGTGCTCTCTTGACGGAGGCACCCGATGCCTGCACCAGCCCGCCCATCACCATCGACGAAAACTCGCCGTGGCGAGGGTCAATGGGCGATGGGTCATCTCGAGCCGCTCAATCCCAACGAGCGGACCAAGAAAGACGACGACGGGCTCAACGTCCGACGCCGGATCGAGACGATCTACGCTCAGCGGGGTTTCGACTCGATCGACCCGGCTGACCTGCGCGGTCGCTTCCGTTGGTGGGGCCTGTATACCCAGCGCCGGCCCGGTATCGACGGCGGACGCACCGGCACGCTGGAGCCCGAGGAACTCGACGACTCCTACTTCATGATGCGAGTGCGCATCGATGGCGGCGCGCTGAGCACCGAGCAGTTGCGGGTGCTCGGTGAGGTCTCCCGGCTCTACGCTCGCGACACCGCCGATATCACCGACCGGCAGAACATCCAGTACCACTGGATCCGGATCGAGGACGTGCCCGCGATCTGGGAACAGCTGGAAGCCGTCGGGCTATCCACCACCGAGGCGTGCGGCGACTGCCCGCGGATCATCCTCGGCTCGCCGGTCGCCGGCATCTCTGCCGACGAGATCATCGACGGCACCCCGGCGATCGAGGAGATCACCCGGCGCTATATCGGCAGCCCCGAGTTCTCCAACCTGCCCCGCAAATACAAGACGGCGATCTCCGGCCAGCAGGACGTCGCGCACGAGGTCAACGACATCGCCTTCGTCGGCGTGGTGCATCACGATCACGGTCCGGGTTTCGACCTGTGGGTCGGCGGCGGGTTGTCCACCAATCCGAAGATCGCGCAGCGGCTGGGCGCCTGGGTGCCCCGCGATGAGGTGCCCGAGGTCTGGGCCGCGGTGACGGCGCTGTTCCGCGACTACGGCTACCGGCGGCTGCGCCACCGCGCGCGGATCAAGTTCCTCATCGCTGACTGGGGCGCAGAACGCTTCCGGCAGGTAGTGGAGACCGAGTACCTGCATCGCACGCTAATCGACGGCCCCGCCCCACCGCAGCCGGCCGCCCCGATCGATCACATCGGCGTCCACCGCCAGCATGACGGCCGGTTCTACATCGGACTCGCCCCGATGGCCGGGAGAGTCTCTGGCGCGACGCTGGTCGACGTGGCAAAGGCCGTCGAGCGGGCTGGGTCCGCGCGGGTCCGGCTGACCCCGTACCAGAAACTGGTCGTGCTGGACGTCGCGGAGCCCGAGGTAGATGGCCTCGTCGCCGAGTTGGGCCAACTCGGGCTGCGCGCTGACCCCACTCCGTGGCGACGGTCGGTGATGGCCTGCACCGGCATCGAGTTCTGCAAGCTGGCCATCGTGGAAACCAAGAACCGCGCGATCACGCTGGTCGCCGAGCTGGAGCAGCGGCTCGCCGATGTCCAGTCCAGTCTCGACATTCCGGTCTCGGTGCACCTCAACGGATGCCCGAACTCGTGTGCTCGGATCCAGGTCGCGGACATCGGACTCAAGGGTCAGCTGGTCACCGACACTGAGGGCAACCAGGTCGAGGGCTTCCAAGTGCACCTGGGTGGTGGCCTCGGGCTGGACAGTGGGTTCGGCCGCAAGCTGCGCGGGCACAAGGTGACCTCCGCCGAGTTGGCAGCGTATGTGGAGCGGCTGGTCCGTGGTTACGCGGAGCAGCGCGAGCCCGGGGAGCGATTCGCGCAATGGGCGGCCCGAGCCGACGAGAGCGTTTTGCGATGAACCCAGTCGAGATGAACCCAGTCGAGATAACCCAGTTGAGATGACACAGTTGAGATGACACAGACCAGAGCGGTGCCGTTCTATTGCCCGTACTGCGGTGACGAAGACCTCCGCCCAGAGGAGCAGCCCGCCGCGGCGTGGCGGTGCGCCGACTGCCAGCGAGTGTTCGTCGTCCGTCTGGTGGCGCTGGTCGCGCCCGCGCAGGAAGCGGCGCGATGACCGGCGACCTGGAACAGCTCGCGGAGCAAGCCGGGCGGGAGTTGGCCACCGCTGCGGCCCCCGAGATCCTCCGCTGGGCAGTGCAGACCTTCGGCACCCGCTTCGCCGTGGCGTCGTCGATGCAGGATGCTGTGCTGGTACATCTGGTGTCACGCGTGGCTCCGGGCGTCGATGTGCTGTTCCTGGACACCGGGTACCACTTCGCTGAGACGTTGGGCACCCGGGACGCCGTCGCGGCGAACTACGACGTGAACCTGATCACCCTGACACCGCAGCAGACTGTCGCCCAGCAGAACGTCTCGTACGGGCCGGCGCTGCACAACCGCAACCCAGACCAATGCTGCCGGTTGCGGAAGGCGGCCCCGCTGGATCGCGCGCTGACCCGTTACGACGCCTGGGCCACCGGGCTGCGCCGGGCCGAGGCACCGACCAGAGCCGGCACACCGGTGGTGTCCTACGACGCCAAGCGGGGCAAAGTGAAGATCGCTCCGATCGCGGCCTGGACCGACGCCGACGTCGAGGACTACATCACCGAGCACGGCATCCTGGTCAACCCCCTGCGCAACGCCGGTTACCCGTCGATCGGGTGCGCCCCGTGCACCCGATCCGTCGCCGTCGGGCAGGACCCCCGGGCCGGCCGCTGGGCCGGCTCGGGGAAGACCGAATGCGGGATCCACCGGTGAGCCGGGGTGCGACCGTCTGGCTCACCGGTCTGTCCGGGGCAGGCAAGACAACGATCGCCGAGGCCGTCACCGGGTTACTGCGCGCTGCCGGCCGGGAGGTCGAAATACTCGACGGCGACGAGTTGCGTCGTGGCCTGTCCGCCGGGCTCGGCTTCTCCCGCGAGGACCGGGACATCCACGTCCGCCGGGTCGGCTTCGTGGCCGAGCTCCTCGCCCGGCACGGCGTCATCACGCTGGTCCCGGTCATCGCCCCGTACACCGCCACCCGCGATGAAGTACGGGCTCGGCACGACGCGTATCGCACCGAGTATCTGGAAGTGCACATCGCTACGCCGCTGGCGGAGTGCATCCGCCGAGACGTCAAGGGTCTCTATGCACGGGCCGCAGCTGGGGAGCTGACCGGGATGACCGGCGTGGACGATCCGTACGAGGAGCCCGACAAACCCGACCTGCGGTTGGACACCACCGGCATGCACATTTCCGCCGCGGCGCGACGGGTGATGGATCTGCTGGTCGAGAGGGGCGTGGGATGACAGCGATCATGAC
Organism: Pseudonocardiaceae bacterium; assembly: GCA_036009255.1. Taxonomy (GTDB): domain Bacteria; phylum Actinomycetota; class Actinomycetes; order Mycobacteriales; family Pseudonocardiaceae. The sequence goes on along the minus strand of DASYMC010000348.1, from coordinate 6,641 downwards.
GCCGTCGGCTGCGGTGGACGGAGATCACCTGGCGGCACTGGAATCCGAAGCGGTGCACATCATCCGGGAGGTGATCGCCGAGTTCGACCGGCCTGTGCTGCTGTTCTCCGGTGGCAAGGACTCCGCGGTAATGCTGCACCTGGCGCTGCGTGCGGTATACCCGGCACCGCTGCCGTTCCCCCTGCTGCACGTCGACACCGGGCATAACTTCCCCGAGGTGATCGCCTACCGGGATCGCCTGGTCGCGGAGCTGGGCCTGCGGCTGCACGTGGCGGCGGTCCAGGACTGGATCGACGACGGGCGGCTGACCGAACGCCCGGACGGTACCCGTAATCCGCTACAGACCGTCCCGCTGCTGGACAGCATCAACGGGCACCGTTTCGACGCCGTCTTCGGTGGTGCGCGCCGGGATGAGGACCGAGCGCGGGCCAAGGAGCGTATCGTCAGCCTCCGCGACGCCTTCGGCGGCTGGGATCCGCGCCGGCAGCGTCCGGAATTGTGGAGTCTTTACAACGGCCGGCACACCGCGGGCGAGCACGTCCGGGTCTTCCCGTTGTCCAACTGGACCGAGCTGGACGTCTGGCACTACATCGCGCGCCACGACGTGCCGATCCCGGAGCTCTACTACGCGCATCACCGGGAGGTGTTCGCCCGCGACGGGATGTGGCTGACAGCCGGTGAGTGGGGCGGTCCCCGCAACGACGAGCCCGTAGTCACGAAGTCGGTGCGCTACCGCACCGTGGGGGACGCCTCCTGCACCGGCGCGGTGGAGTCCACCGCGGTGACCATCGGTGAGGTGCTCGCCGAGGTGGCCGTCAGCCGGCTCACCGAGCGCGGCGCCACCCGGGCCGATGACCGACTCTCCGAGGCCGCCATGGAGGACCGCAAACGCGAGGGTTACTTCTGATGGCTGGGTTGCTGCGGCTGACGACCGCCGGCTCCGTCGACGACGGCAAGTCCACGCTGGTCGGTCGGTTGCTGCATGACACCCAGTCGATCCTGTCCGACCAGCTCGCCGCCGTGACCCGGGCAACCGAGGCTCGTGGCGGAGACTCGTTGGATCTGGCGCTGCTCACCGATGGGCTGCGGGCCGAGCGGGAGCAGGGCATCACCATCGACGTGGCATACCGGTATTTCGCCACTCCGACCCGTAAGTTCGTGCTGGCTGACTGCCCAGGGCATGTTCAGTACACCCGCAACACCGTCACCGGCGCCTCGACCGCTGAGCTGGCCGTGGTGCTGGTCGACGCACGCAACGGCCTGATGGAGCAGACCCGGCGACACCTGGCGGTCGCCGCGTTCCTGCGGGTACCGCATGTGGTGCTCGCGGTGAACAAGATGGACTTGGTGGACTTCGACGAGCCGACGTTCCGGCGCATCGAATCGGACTTCGCGATGGTGGCCCGTTCGCTGGGGGCGCCCGACGCGGTGTCGGTGCCGGTGTCGGCTCTGCATGGCGACAACGTCGCGGCTCCCAGCCCACACACTCCGTGGTATCGCGGCCCGACGCTGCTGGAGCACCTGGAGACGGTGCCCACCGGACGGGAGACGGTGGCCGAGCCGATGCGCTTCCCGGTGCAGCTTGTTCTCCGACCCCGCACTGCTTCGCATCCGGACTACCGGGGTCTGGCCGGCCGGATCGCCTCTGGGGTACTCGAGGTCGGCGACGACGTCATTGCGCTGCCCTCAGGCTGGCGCTCCACCGTCACCGGCATCGACACTCCCGACGGTCCGGTGCTGCGCGCCATCGCCGGGCAGTCGATCACCGTGCTCCTGCGCGACGAGATCGACGCCGGGCGCGGCGAGGTGCTGGCTCACCCCGAGCAGGCGCCTCGCGTGGTCACCGAGCTGGCCGCGGACCTGTGCTGGCTGGCCGACCGGCCGCTGCAGGTCGGCGCGCGGGTGCTGGTCAAACACGGCACTCGCACCGTCCGGGCGATCGTCACTGAGCTGACCGGACGGCTGGACCTGCACACCCTGCAGCACACTGCACCGCCGGCCGCGCTGGAACTCAATGGGATCGGCGGCGCCCGGATCCGCCTCGCCGAACCGCTGGCGGTGGACTCGTATGCCACGCACCGTCACACCGGCAGTTTTCTGGTCATCGACGCCGCCGACGGCAATACCCTCGCCGCCGGGTTGGTCGGGTCTCAGGACGCCGCGTGAGATCGATCCCGGCCTTGGTGGCGGTGGCTCATGGCAGCCGCGACCCGCGCTGGGCCGCCACGATCTCGGTGCTGGTCGAGCGGGTGCGGTGGCTGCGGCCCGACCTCGATGTCCGGCTCGCTTTCCTGGACCTCTGCGCGCCCCGGCTGGAAGCCGTGCTCGCCACCCTCTCTCGTGCGGTGGTGGTACCGCTGCTGCTGGGCCGCGCCTTCCACGCGAACGTCGACGTGCCCGCTGCGGTGGCGCGCGCCAAGGCAGTCCAGCCCGGGCTGGACGTCACGGTAGCCGACGTGCTGGGGCCCGACCCGCGATTGGAGATCGCTGCGCTGCGCCGCCTCGCGGAGATCAGCGTCTCTCCGGACGACCCGGAGTTCGGCGTGGTGCTCGCCGCCGCCGGCTCCCAGCAGGCCCCCTCCAACGCCGCCGTCGCCGCCGTCGCCACCGCTTGGGCACGGCGAACCCGTTGGCTGAACGTGGTGCCGGCGTTCGCTTGCGCGGCCGAACCGACGGTGCCGCAAGCGCTGGAGCGGCTCCGTGCGGCCGGTGCTCCGCGCATCGCCGTCGCTTCCTGGTTCCTGGCACCCGGCCTGCTCCCCGACAAGGTCCATCGGCAGGCTCGCAACACCGTATTGCGCGCCGCGCCCATGGGCGCTGACTCCGCAGTGGCGGAGATTATCGCCGATCGTTACCAAGCAGCCGCCCGATCCGTCATCGCGAGCCGCTCAGCCTGATCCCTGGTGTGCATCGCGAGTGCGTATGCCGGCGTCTACCGTCCAATCCATGACCGCCGCGCTTGTGCACCTGACCGTGCGGTCCGGGATCGGCACCATCACGCTGGACTCCCCTGCCAACCGCAATGCTCTGTCCGCACCGCTGCGCGCCCACCTGCTGGATGCCCTGGAGCACACTGCCCGCGACGACTCGGTGCGGGTGGTGGTGCTCGACCACACCGGGCCGGTGTTCTGCGCCGGGATGGACCTCACCGAGCCCCCAGACTCCGTCAAGGAGCTTCCCCGCATCCTGGAACGGATCTGTACACACCCGAAACCGGTCATCGCCAAGCTGGCCGGGCCGGCCCGCGCCGGCGGAGTCGGCATCGTTGCGGCCGCCGATATCGCCGTCGCCGCGCACCACGCCACCTTCGCCTTTACCGAGGTGCGTCTCGGTGTAGTGCCAGCGGTGATCTCGGTGACCCTACGGGCCCGGCTGCTGGCTCGGGCGACGCAGGAACTGCTGCTCACCGGGGAAACCTTCGACGCCACCAGGGCGGTCGCCATCGGCCTGCTCACCAGCGCGGTACCGGCTCATCAGCTCGACGGCGAGGTGGACCGCTATGCCGCAATGCTGGTCAAGGGCGCGCCCCATGCGCTCGCCCTGACCAAGCAGCTGCTGCGCGCACCGACCACCGCGCAGGACTTCGCGGCCATGCTCGAGCTCTCCGCCGCCCGCTTCGCGTCGGAAGAAGCCCAAGAAGGCATCCGCGCCTTCACCCACAAACGCCCACCCCCCTGGCTCCCTCCCGCCTGATCGGCCGCCCAGCCCACCTCCTTTATCCGACATGGAGACATATCGGGGCGGCAACGCCAGTTTTTGCCCCGATATGTCTCCATGTCGGGGCAAATCGCGGCATATCGGGGGCAGCAGAGGTGCGGCTCAGGCGTCGGCGAGCAGCACAGATAGGGGGCGCTCCGAGGTCGCTGCGGTTGCATCGTCGAGCACTGCGAGGACCGCGCGGTAGGCGTCCGGGTCAGCGACCTCCAGGTCACGGTGGCCGGCCCAGATCAGGACATGCTCACCGTTGGGTTGCCAGGACAGGTCGACCAGGCAGTCGTAGAGCGCGTCGAGGTTGCGGCCGTACCAGGCCGGAAAGTTCAGCGCGGCCCCGATCGCGTCCAGTGCCTCGGCCCGGCTGGTCACCGGCCCCACAAGATGCGCTAGCGCCCCCCGACCGCGGGCCTGATCAAGCGCGCGGACGGCATCGGGGACGTAGTGCAGCACACGCGTCACCGCTTCGGATCAACTGAGACGAAAGACACATAATGGTCGCCGGTGTAGTACAGCTCAGTGAGTCCCCCGGTGATCAGTCGCCGCGGCCCACGGTCGTGCTCTCCCGGTATCGGAACCGTGTACTCCCGGTAGAAGCCGGACTGCCGCGAGGGAAGTCGCCGCTCCCGGTTACCGAACACGACCCCGTCCTGCCGGTAGGGGTACGGACCACCGTCCTGGATCAGCTGCCATACCTGGGCGGCCTGCGGTGGTAGCTCCGACAAAGCCCGGACCGGTAAGCCAGCCGCTGAGGTAACCGCCACCCGGTCCGCGCTGGCTGAGCCGGCATCGGACAGGTGAGCCCCCACCCGCTGGCCCAGCCAGCCGCCCATCACCAGAACGAGCAGACCGATCAGCGCGGCACTGACCCGTCGGCGGGAGCTCACCGCGGCTCCTGTGCATCCTCGGCGTCCCCGGTATACCAGTGGCCGAATCGTTCGAAGATCAGGCCAACGGCCCGATCGAGACCTCTGGCGGCCCACCAGCAGATCGGTAGCAACACCAGCATGAGCAGTGCCACTTGCAGCACGAGTCCGAGCTGGGTCAGCCACAGCTCAACGCCGTCCCACCACCGAGCCACCGCATCCCACCCCGCCCACAACACAGCCGCAGGGTAGCTGGCCCGCAAGTGGCCACCGGCAACCGGCACTACGGTTGGGCGGCATGTTCGCTGTCTACGCCGCCGAGCCGAATCCGAAGGACCCGCTCGCCTCCCTACGCATCGGCGATCGCCCTGACCCTGAACTGCCCGAGGATCACGTGGCGGTCACCGTCGCGGCGGCAAGCCTGAACATGCACGATCTGTGGACGCTGCGCGGCGTGGGCATCAAACCCGAGCAGTTCCCGATGATCCTGGGCTGCGACGGCGCCGGCGTGCTGACCGACGGATCCGAGGTGGTGATCTACCCGGTGATCACCAGCCCGGGTTGGACCGGCGACGGGACCCTGGATCCGCGCCGCACGCTGCTCACCGAGAAGCTGCAGGGCAGCTTCGCTGACACCGTCGTGGTGCCAGACCGCAACGTGGTTCCCAAGCCGGCGTCACTGACCTTCCCCGAAGCGGCCTGCATGGGCACGGCCTGGCTCACCGCGTACCGGATGCTGTTCGTGAGGTCCGGGTTGCGGGCCGGCCAGACCATGCTGGTGCAGGGCGCCTCAGGCGGCGTGTCCACCGCGCTGGTGCAGCTTGGCCGGGCCGCGGGGATGCGAGTCTGGGCCACTGGACGCACTGAAGACAAGCGCGAGCTGGCCCGTTCGCTCGGCGCGCACCAGACGTTCGAATCCGGCGCTCGGCTGCCCGAGCGGGTAGACGGGGTATTCGAGACCGTCGGCAAAGCCACCTGGTCGCACTCAGCGAAGTCACTCAAGCCGGGCGGCATCATCGTGTGCTCCGGCGCCACCAGCGGTGACGCGGAACGCGCTGAACTGCAGCGGCTGTTCTTCTTGCAGTTGCGGATGGTCGGCTCCACCATGGGTACCCGCGACGAGCTGCGCGACTTGTTGTCCTTCCTGGACATCACCGGGCTGCGGCCGCAGATCGGTGCAGAAATGCCGATGACGCAGGCCGAGCGGGGTTTTAAGGCAATGCTCGACGGCGACACCGCGGGCAAGATCGTTTTTACCCGCTGAGCCTATGGCTGCAGGCCGTCCAACAGCCGGGCAGGCACGATAGTGATCGGGAACGGCTGGTCGGTGGTGAACTTCTCGTCCCCGCAGACGCTTGCCACCTCGGTGTAGCGGCCGCGCTGATCGAACTCGAAGACGGTGAGCCTGCCGGGCAGCTCTGGATCGAGTACCCAGTAGGACGTGGTTCCCATTCGCTCGTAGGCGGCCTTCTTGTTGTTCAGATCGTTGAGCGCGGTGCTCGCAGAGAGCACCTCCACCGCGAGCACCGGTGCGACCGGCAGGTTTTTCGGCGTGAGATCAACGTAGCGGGCCACCAGAATGTCCGGCTGGAGCTCGTTGCGCACCGAGGTACGGACACCAAAGGGTGCCGAGAGCACGCGGAACTCGGGTGTGCACGCGTTACGGAGCTGCACGAACAGCTCACCGCTGCTCTCCTGGTGATTCCAACCTGGGGCCGGGGTCACGATGAGCACCCCGTCGATGAGTTCGTAGCGGTGGCCGTCATGGGGCATCGCCTCCAGGTCGTGCACCGTGAACGGGCGACCTGCGGCGACACCGGCGAATCCCGGATCGGCGCTCATAGCTCTCATGGTCCCCCTCCTTCCAGATCCCGCCAAGCCAGGCACGAGGCCCCGACACTTCAGTGCCGGTTACTTCTTGCTGGGCTTGGCTGAGTCGTCCGTGGATAGGGCGGCGACGAAGGCTTCCTGGGGGACCTCGACGCGGCCGATGGTCTTCATCCGCTTCTTGCCCTCCTTCTGCTTCTCCAGCAGCTTGCGCTTGCGGGTGATGTCACCGCCGTA
>DASYMC010000347.1:0-2401 GCA_036009255.1 Pseudonocardiaceae bacterium | reverse complement strand
GGTGGCCGGAGTCGTGCTGGCGATCCCGCTGTACTGCCTCGGGCTGATGGCCGCCTACCTCGCGACCCGCTTCGGCACAGTTCTTGGTTACGGGCAGTCGACGGGCGTCTACGACCACTACTTCGACACTTTTTTGAACCCCACGGACGTAGTGCTGTCCTTCACCCAGGCAATCGGAATGGCGACCATCGTGATGCTGATACACACTTACTACGGTTACACCGCATCGGGCGGGCCCGCGGGGGTGGGCGAGGCCGTCGGTCGCGCGGTTCGCGCATCCCTTGTTGCCGTCATCGTCGTCCTCCTGTTCGTCGCGCTGGGCATTTACGGCCAAGGCGGCGGCCTGAATATCTCCGGGTAGCGGGATGGCGGCAGCAGCGCGAGCGAAACGCGTGGGAGAATCAGGCATCCACCCGGCATGGTGGACCCTTGGGTTGATCGTCACGCTTGTTGGGCTGGTAGTGCTCGACGGCGTCTTGTTCACCGGCAGCTACCGGTCCTACATCCCAGTCACAGTGCTGTCCGATCGTTCCGGATTGATCATGGAAACCGGTAACGATGTGAAGCTGCGCGGCGTCGTGGTCGGCCGGGTGGACGGTATCTCGAAGGGGAACCCACCCGTCGGCCTCAAACTCCAGATCGATTCCGATCAGGTGAAATACATTCCGGCCAACGTCGAGGCGGAGATCAAGGCGACGACGGCGTTCGGCAACAAGTTTGTGGACCTCATCGTCCCGGACGACCCGAGCGCCAAGCGGCTCTCGGCGGGTGAGGTGCTCAGAGCGCGCAATGTCGCGACCGAGGTCAACACCGTCTTCGAGAATCTCGTCGGAGTGCTCCGGCAGGTGGACACGGCCAAGCTGAATGCTGTGCTGTCCGCGCTTGCCGAGGGCGTCAGTGGCCAAGGCGAAAGGCTCGGCGAAGCGATCACCGCCGGTAATGAGGTGCTGTTGCAGCTCAATCCCCGCAGCGAGACGATCCGCCAGGACTGGCAGGCGGTCAAGGGGTTCAGCGACACCTACAGCGCTGCTGCGCAGAACATCATCACCGTGCTCGACGCGGCCAGCACCACCAGTACCACGATCACCGACCACGCGAAGCAACTCGATTCGCTGTTGCTCAACGCCATCGGCCTGTCGAGAAGCGGCATCAACCTCCTCGGTCCCAGCAAGGAAAATCTGGTCCACGCGGTCAACGTGCTCGATTCCACGACCAGTCTGCTGATGAAATACAACCCGGAACTCACGTGTCTTTTCACCGGCGGCAAGAACGTCATCGATTTCGGGTTCGAGGACGTGGCGGGCGGCAGCACCGGTAAGTCGGTCATCCTCGACGTCGCGTTGCTGTTCGGTGACGACCAGTACAAGTACCCGGACAACCTACCGATCAACGGCGCGAGGGGCGGCCCAGGCGGCAAGCCCGGCTGCGGTTCGCTACCCGATGTCGCCAAGAACTGGCCGCAACGGCAACTGATCACCAACACCGGGTGGGGCACCGGCGTGGACATCCGGCCGAATCCGGGCATCGCCTTCCCGGGCTACGGAAATTACTTCCCGTTCACCCGTGGGGTGCCGCAACCGCCCACCATGAACCGCATCGGAGGAGGCCCGGCACCGGGACCGATCCCGTATCCGGGAGCTCCGCCGTATGGCGCGCAGCAATATGCGCCGGACGGAACCCCGCTCTACCCCGGGCTGCCGCCCGCGCCGCCGCCGGGGCAACCCAAGGAACCGGGACCCCGGGCGGGAGAAGAGCCGTTCGTGGTGCCTTATCCCGCACAGGTCCAACCGAATCCACCGCCACCCATCCCGCCGGGGCCGGTCACACCGGCGCCCTGACCCGACCAGCACATGAGAAAGCAGACGATGAGAGACCACCGCCATCATGGGTAGTTTGCGCGGCACCCTCGTGCGCATCTCCATATTCCTGGTGGTTTGCACGCTGGGCTGGTTTGCGACGGTGGCCGTCTTCGGACAGTTGCGCTTCGACGAGGAAACGAAGTACAACGCGGTCTTCAAGAATGTCTCGGGACTCGAGACCGACGACTTCGTGCGTATTGCCGGGGTGGAGGTCGGGAAGGTCAAGGGCATCAAGGTCCGAGACGACGGCACGGTGGACGTCGAGTTCGCCGCTGACAAGTCGGTGGTGCTCACCGAGGGCAGCAGGGTGGCGATCCGCTACGAGAACCTGACCGGGGATCGGTTCGTTGCGCTCGAGGAAGGCGCAGGCGGGACGAGGAAGCTGAACGCGGGCGACACCATACCGCTGGCGCGCACGGAACCCGCACTCGATCTCGACGCCTTGATCGGAGGATTCCGTCCGCTCTTCAACGCCCTGAGCCCCGATCAGGTCAACGCGCTGACCGGCCAGCTCATCGAGGCGTTTCAAGGCCAGGGCGCGA
>DASYMC010000346.1:0-8068 GCA_036009255.1 Pseudonocardiaceae bacterium | reverse complement strand
CACCAGGGTGTCGATGAACCTGCTCACAATTGGCTACCTTAAGGCTGCAATGAGGAGACGCGCTCGTCGATGACCGTTAACCGGCGGCGTCGGCGACTTGCAGCCAGCGCGTCTCCAGATCATCCTTCGCGGCCATTACCGCGCGCAGTTCGCTGTCCAGCTCCCGGAACGCGCCGGGATCGGCGGCCCGCTGGACGATCTGCTGCTGCAGTTCCGCTTCCCGGCCGGCTAAGCGCTCGAGCTGACGTTCCAGGCGGGCCAATTCCTTGCGGGCGGCCCGCTGATCAGCGGCGTGGGTCGACCCGGCGGTCGCTGGTGTGGCCGTGAGCGGCGCAGCTGCTGGCTGACGCCTGTTCAGATACTCCTCGATGCCGCCGGGCAGGTGAGTGATCCGCCCGTCACCGAGCAGCGCCACCACCGTGTCACAGACCCGTTCCACGAGGTAGCGATCGTGCGACACGACGACCATGGAGCCTGGCCAGCCGTCGAGCAGGTCCTCCAGCTGCTGCAGGGTGTCGATGTCCAGGTCATTGGTGGGTTCATCGAGCAGCAGTACGTTCGGCTCGGCCATCAACAGCCGGGTCAGCTGCAGCCGGCGTCGCTCCCCACCGGAGAGCTCCGCCACCGGTGTCCACTGCCGGGCCGGCGGGAACCCGAGGCGTTCGGCGAGCTGGGAGGCGGACATCTCATGACGACCGAACACGATCCGGTTGGCGACCTCCTGCACCGCCTCCAGCACCCGCAGGGACTCCGGTGAATCCGCCAGCTCCTGCGTCAGGTGCGCCAGCCGGACCGTCTGGCCCTGCACCCGGCGGCCCGCATCCGGCTCCACCTCTCCGGCGAGCAGCCGCAACAGCGTGGTCTTGCCCGACCCGTTGACCCCGACGAGCCCGATGCGCTCACCGGGACCGATTCGCCACGTCTCGGCGTCCAGCAACCGGCGGCCGGCCACCGTGACAGTGATGTTCTCGAGCTCCAGCACGGTACGGCCCAGCCGGCGTCGGGCGAAGGCGAGCAGCTCGACGGTATCCCGCGGTGGGGGCACGTCGCTGATCAGCGCCTCAGCGGCCTCGATCCGGTAGCGCGGCTTGGAACTGCGCGCGGGTGGGCCCCGGCGAAGCCAGGCGAGTTCCTTACGGGCCAGGTTGCGCCGCCGGTCATCGGCGGCCGCGGCGAGGCGGAGTCGTTCGGCCCGAGCGTAGATCCAGTCCGCATAGCCACCGTCGTAGCCATCCACTCGACCGTCGGTGACCTCCCAGGTCCGGGTGCACACGGTGTCCAGGAACCACCGGTCGTGGGTCACCACCACCACCGCGCAACGGCGAGCCACCAAGTGCTCGGCGAGCCACTGCACACCCTCGACGTCCAGGTGGTTGGTCGGCTCGTCGAGCATCACCAGATCCAGCTCGCCCACCAGTGCGGCGGCCAGCGCGACCCGGCGGCGTTCCCCGCCGGACAGACCGGCCACCGGCCGGTCCAGGCCCAACACCGGGATACCCAGCCCATCGAGCACTCCACGCACCCGCGGATCGGCGGCCCACTCGTGCTCGGCGGTCACCCCGAGCCCAGAGAGCACCGCGTGGCCAATGGTGGCCCGCGCGGGCAGCTCGGTGCGTTGGGTGAGCACCGCGGCGCGCAGTCCCCTGGCCTGGCTCACCCGGCCCGCATCCGGCGGTTGGAGACCGGCGAGCACCTCCAGCAGGGTGGTCTTGCCGCCCCCGTTGAGGCCCACGACACCGATCCGATCCCCCGCGTCGACGCCGAGGGAGACACCGGCGAGCAACGGGCGGACCCCGTAGGACTTCGAGACCGCCTCCAGGTTGACCAGGTTCGCCATCAGGCGCGCGCGAGGGGCTCGGGGGGCGGCACCGGGCGCGAATCATCCACGATGCGGGCACCGGGCACCGGACCGCTGGCCACCCGGACCGTCCGGCACACACCGGCACCGGCCAGCTCGGCGGCGACCCGGACCGCGGCGTCGGCGTCGGTGCACAGGAAGGCGCAGGTCGGTCCCGAGCCCGAGACGATGCCGGCCAGCGCCCCGGCGTCCACTCCGGCCCGTAGGGTGCGGCGCAGGGTGGGACGCAGGGACACCGCGGCAGCCTGCAGATCATTGCCGAGCAGCAGAGCGAGCCGTCGCGGGTCTCCGGAAGCCAGCGCCTCGAGCAGTGGTTCGGCGTCGCCGAGCCGCTGTGGCGGGCAATCCTGGGCCCGTAGCCGATCCAGTTCCCGGTACACCTCCGCAGTGGGCAGCCCACGGTGATCCAGCGCGATCACCCAGTGGAAGGTGTGCCGGGCCAGCACCGGAACCAGGGACTCCCCCCGCCCGGTACCCAGCGCGGTGCCCCCGCACAGCGCGAACGGCACATCGCTACCCAACTCGGCCGCCAGCCCGGCCAGGTCTTCGCGGCTGAGATCCAGGCGCCACAACCCGGCCAGCGCGACCAGGGTGCCCGCCGCGTCGGCACTGCCGCCAGCCATCCCGCCGGCCACCGGGATGGCTTTGCGCAACACAACCCGGACGGCGGGCCGGCGCCGGACGTGTTCGGCGAGCAGGAGCACCGCACGCCACGCGAGGTTGCGGTGATCGGTCGGGACCGTCCCGGCGCCCTCACCGTGCACCTGCACACCGGGCTCATCGGTGGCGGCGACGGTCACCTCGTCGATGATGGACAACGCCTGGAACACGCTGACGAGTTCGTGGTATCCGTCCCGGCGCAGGTCCCCCACGGCCAGGTACAGGTTCACCTTGGCGGGGACGCGCACGGTAACCGGTTGCGGCACTACGGCAAGCACCGTACAAGAGTACGGTGCCCGTGAGTGATAGTCGGTGCTATAACGCTGTTACACGCTCACGAGCGATTCGGGCGAAGTCGCGAATCGTGAGTTGCTCACCGCGCAGGCCCGGATCCACCCCGGCGGCGCGCAGTACCTGCTCGGCGGTGGCGGCCGAGCCCGCCCATCCGGCCAGGGCGGCCCGCAGGGTCTTGCGGCGCTGGGCGAACGCGGCGTCGACCAGCGCGAAGACCTGCTCTCTGGGCACCGTGGACGGTGCCGGACGGCTGGTCAGGGACACCAGTCCGGAGTCCACGTTGGGCACTGGCCAGAACACCGCGCGGGGGACCGCTCCGGCGCGGCGTACCTCGGCAAACCAGGCCGCCTTGACGCTGGGAGCGCCGTAGGTTCGGGTGCCCGGCGGCGCGGCCAGCCGGTCGGCCACCTCGGCCTGCACCATCACCAGCCCCCGGCGCAGGCTGGGCAACTCCGCCAGCAGATGCAGCAGCACCGGAACGCCGACGTTGTAGGGCAGGTTCGCGACCAGTGCGGTCGGGGCCCGGCCACCGGCCGCTTCGACGATCTCAGCGCGCCTGATCCGCAGCGCGTCGGCGTTGCATACCCGCAGCGCACCGGCGTGGTTCGGGGCACGGTCAGCCACCGTGGCGCGCAACGCGCCGGCCAGGAGTGGATCCACTTCCACTGCCAGCACCGCCTCGACCGCGCCGAGCAAGGCCAGGGTGAGCGATCCGAGCCCCGGCCCGACTTCCAGCACGACATCATCAGGCGCCAGCTCGGCCGCTGCGACGATCCGGCGCACCGTGTTGGGGTCGTGCACGAAGTTCTGCCCCAGCCTCTTGGTCGGTCGCAGCGCCAGCCGATCGGCGAGTTCGCGGAGTTCAGCCGGCCCGAGCAAGGCGGGGCCGGCTGGGGTCGGCGGGACAGCACGGTCCACCTCGTGGTTCATCCCCCGGTCTTACCAGCAGCCGGTCCCACCGTCAGCGACGACCCGCGCCACCGCCAGCCAGCACGGTGTCAGGCAACACCGGTCCGCGCCGAGCAGGTTGGCCAGGCGCGGTAGTTGCCCCGGGCGTTACGGACCCGCTGAGCTACCGCGATCTGCTGCTCACGGCTTGCCTGGTGCGGGTAGGGGGCGTACTGATTTCCGCCGTTGGCGCTCCAGGTGGCCTTGTCGAATTGCAAGCCGCCGTAATAGCCGTTGCCCGTGTTGGCAGCCCAGTTGCCGCCGGACTCGCATCGAGCCAACCGATCCCAGACGGAGCCCTCCTCGGCGACCGGGGCGCTGTTCACGGTGCTCTTCGCGCCAACCCGGATGCGAGAGGGCCGAGCCGGGCTGATCTCCTGCATGGAGAGCTGCTTGCGGTCTGTTTCCTTCCCGTTGGCCAGGGTGACCAGGGAGGTGACGATCTGCTCGCCCGGTTCGCCAGGATCCTCGACCACCACGCTGCCGATCGGCATTCCAGGATCTTTGATCTTCTTCACCGGGGGGGCGATCAGGCGGCGCTCGGTGCGTTCCTCGCTACGCACCCGGGTGACCTGCACAGTCATTCCGGGTAACACGGGCGCCGTGCGACCTGGGCTGACCGTGTCCTGATCATGCAGCGGCACGCCCTGCTGAGTGAGCAGGTCACCCACCGACAGCGCGGTGGCCTGGATCTCCTTCGGCGCCTGACCACCGTCGAGCAGAGTGACCGGCTTGGTGATACGGACCACCAAGGCCATGCCTTCCAGCGGGATGCGCTTGGCGGGATGAGAGGACAGTTCCATGTCCGGTGAGTGCATCCCCGCCTGCTGCAGCGCCGAATCGACGGTGAGTGCCGTGGTCCAGATCTCGTGTTGTGACCCGTCGACGGTCAGCGCCAGTGGCCGGCCGCGCTGTAGCACGATCCGGCTGCCGTCCTCAATGGCGCTGTTCCCGGTCGGGGCCAGTGCATCCTGGTCACCCACCTGCAATCCTGCGGATTTCAGCGCTCCGGAGACCGACGAAGCGAACGTGTGGATGGTCCGCTGCTCATCGTCCACCGTGATGGTGACGGTTTTGTCCATGGCGAGAGCTACAGCAGTACCGGTCGGTAGCGCCAGGCCAGCAGCTACGAGGGCGCCCCGGACGAACGTGCGTTTAGTCACCTATGTCCAGTCGTCGCAGTTCCGGGCAGGGGAAGCACGAGAACACCTGCTTCAGGCCTCGCCAGTGCGACCGCGTCGCCGCCCAGCTGTGGCCTGCGTTCTCGTGCCGGGAACTACCCCATCCCGGCTGACGGTGACGGAAAGGTAACGGTTGGTAGCGCAGCGTGCAAACATCTGTCAGGAGATGTTGCCGAAAAGTCGCTCAGAAGCGCCCAGCGGTATCGGTCGGACCGATTCCGAACAGCCGCTCGGCGGTCGCCGAACTCGACGCCGCCAACTCGGCCACGTCCTGCCCACGCAAGGCTGCGAGATCGCGCACGGTGTAAGGCAGGTTGACCGGCTCGTTCGCCTTCCCGCGGTGCGGATGCGGGGTGAGGAACGGGGCGTCGGTCTCCACCAGCAACTGCCCGTCCGGTACCAGCGCAGCGGCCTCCCGGAGTGTGCGCGCATTGCGGAAGGTCACCGTGCCGGAGAAGGACAGCACGTAACCGGCATCGACGCAGGTCCGTGCCATCGCGGCGTCCCCGGAGAAGCAATGGAACACCACGGTGGGCGGCGGTCCCTCCTGCTCGAGAATGGCCAGTACATCGCCATGTGCATCCCTGTCGTGGATCATCAGCGGCTTGCCGAGTCGTTTAGCCAGGTCGATGTGCCAGCGATAGGCGTCTTGCGGCGCCTGCGGCGGTGAATAGTCCCAGTAATAGTCCAGACCCGTCTCCCCCACCGCGACAACCCGAGGTGCTGCCGCGAGTCGCTCGAGCTCGGCGCGGTCGGCGCCGCTCATGGTCGCGGTGCGCGTGGGATGCAACGCCACAGCGGCGAAGACCCGGTCGTCCCAGCTGGCCGCCTGCACCACCCAACGAGCTGCCGTCATGTCGTCAGCCACCGTCACCACTGCCGAGACACCCACCGCCGCGGCCCGGTCCAGTGCGGCGCGTACCCCGGCCGGGTCGGTAGCTCCACAAGCATCCAAATGCGTATGCGCGTCAACCACGCTCACCGGCAACGGCACCGGCGCCGGCGGCAGCTCTCTCACATCCACTCCTCTGCCCAGCCCGCATTGAGCGGGCTCAGCGCGGTTATTCGGCTGCCTTTTACCCCCGCTGAACCCGCTCAATGCGCTGGAGCTGAGGGTCTCAGGTTGAGATCGGGGCCCAGCTGGGACCGGTGTCGCCGAGACTCGGGTCCAGTTTGGTGAACAGGGGGGTGGGTTTGGCCAGCGGGCGGCCTACCTCGATGGGAATGCTGCGCCAGCGAGCCTGCTCAGCGCCGTAGTCTCCGGTGATCACCGGATAGTCCGGGCCGCCGCCTTCGACGATCTCGCTGACCTCGGTGATCTCCGGCTGAGCCGACCACACTCCGGTGCCGCCGAGCTGCTCGTGCACCCGCTGGGCGGCATGCGGCAAGAAGGGCGTGAGCAGCGTATTGGCGTCCGCGACGACTTGCAGCGCGGTGTGCAGGATGGTGTCCCGGCGCGCTGGATCGTCGCCGCGCTTCCACGGTTCCTGCTCGGAGAGGTACTTGTTCGCCGCGCCTACCACCCGCATCGCCTCGCCGATCGCGGCCTTGAACCGGTTGCGCTCCAGCAGGGTCCCGACGGTGTCGAAGGCCATCCGTGAGGTGGCCAGCAACTCGGAGTCCACCGCTTCCAGGGCTGCGGGCTGCGGCACCGCGCCGACGTAGCGGTGCGCCATCGAAATCGACCGGTTGACCAGGTTGCCCCATTCGTTGGCTAGCTCGAAGTTGATCCGGCGGACGAACTCATCCCAGGTGAAGTCGGTGTCCTGGGTTTCGGGACCGGCCACCGAGATGAAGTAGCGCAGAGTGTCCGGGCCGAACTCGCGCAGGAAGTCCCCGACGTAGATCACCGTGCCGCGGGAGGTGGAGAACTTCGAGCCGCTCATCGTGAGAAATTCGCTGGACACCACCTCGGTGGGCAGGTTCAGCGTGCCGAACGGCCCCGGTTCGCCGCCGTGATCCCCCACCCCGTTGTGGCCGAGCAGCATGGCGGGCCAGATCTGGGAGTGGAAGGTGATGTTGTCCTTGCCCATGAAGTAGTACGAGCGGGCATCGGGATCACACCACCAGGCCTGCCACGCGTCCGGGTCGCCCGAGCGCACCGCCCACTCCACCGACGCCGACAGGTACCCGATCACAGCGTCGAACCAGACGTAGAACCGCTTCATCGGCGCATCCCGCCAGCCCTCCAGCGGCACCCGTACCCCCCAGTCGAGGTCCCGGGTGATCGGGCGGGGGCGCAGGTCGTCAAGCAGGTTCAGCGAGAATCTGAGCACATTGGGCCGCCACTCGGTGCGGGTGGACAGCCACCCGCCGAGTGCCTTGGTGAACGCCGGCAGGTCGAGGAACAGGTGCTCGGTCTGCATGAACTTCGGGGTCTCGCCGTTGATCCGGGACCGTGGGTTGATCAGGTCGGCCGGGTCGAGCTGGTTGCCGCAGTTGTCACACTGATCACCCCGTGCGCTTTCATAACCGCAGATCGGGCAAGTGCCCTCGATGTAGCGGTCGGGCAAGGTCCGCCCGGTGGATGGGCTGATCGCGCCGAGCGCGCTGCGCGTGAGCACGTAGCCGTTGCGGTACAGCGCGCAGAACAGCTCCTGCACCACCCGGTGGTGGTTGGCCGTGGTGGTCCGGGTGAACAGGTCGTAGGACAGGCCCAGACCCTGTAGATCTCCGACGATCAGCCGGTTGTACTTGTCAGCGAGCTGGCGTGGAGTGATCCCCTCGGCGTCGGCCTGGACCTGGATCGGCGTGCCGTTCTCATCGGTTCCGGAGACCATGAGCACCCGGTTGCCGGCCATCCGCTGGTAACGCGCGAAGATGTCCGACGGGACACCGAAACCGGAGACATGACCGATGTGCCGCGGCCCGTTGGCGTAGGGCCAGGCCACCGCGGTGAGCACGGGTGCATTCATAACACCCAGCCTATGGGGCAGCCGCAACACCGTTGCCCGAGGGGATCCGGCCTCGGGCGAGCACCGAGGCAGAGATAGTCGAGGCTGAACCAGTGGGCGCGCGAGTGTTCGTCGACCCCATCGATGCGGCCCCACACTGAGGAGGAGACGGTGATCCACGCTGGCGGTCTGGCGCGCAGCTTCCGTACCCGCCGCGGCACCGTCGAGGCGGT
>DASYMC010000345.1:0-2820 GCA_036009255.1 Pseudonocardiaceae bacterium | reverse complement strand
CAGCAGGCCAGGGGGATGATTGCCCACAGCAGATACCACGGCTGCACCACCGGGAAAAGCAGCACGGTGGCACCCAGCGCGACGCCGAGCCCGCCCACCGGATGCAGCCGTCCACGCAACACCGCGAACAGCAGCCAGGTGACCAGCACCCCGATGGTCGCGACGCCCATGGCGCGGGTCAGTCCCAGCACCGCCGTGGTGTGGTCTCCAAGGCCCAGCAGGATGCCGACCTGTCCGGTGCCCAGCGCCAGCAGGGTCGGCGGCGACATCCAGCTGCGCACCACGTTGGCGGTGCCAAGCGTGTAGATCCACCCGAACCCGAGCCCGCTGGCCCAGCCGATCACCGCCATCACCGCCAACGACACCACGGCCAGTGACCCGCCCGCTACCAGGAACGCCTTGACGGTGCCGCCCCATCGGCACGCAAGCGCCATCGCCACGAAGCCCAGCGCCAGCAGCGACGGCAACTTAACCTGGGACGACAAAGTGATCAGCACGCTGCCGAGGATGAGCATGCCCATCGGATACCAGCGCACCCACTGCTCGCGACCGCGGGGCCAGCACAGCGGCCGGGGGAGCAGCGGCCCGGCGGCGTCGACCCCGCGCAGCGCGAACTCGGTGCCTGCCAGCATCAGGCCCAGCATCACCGCTTCGTTGTGGATGCCTGCGACCAAGTGCATGAACAGCAGCGGGTTGGCGGGTCCGAGCCACATCGCGCTGACCTCGGCGACGCCGCAGCGCCGGGCGAGTCGCGGAGTGGCCCACACGATCAGACCGACACCTGCCAACACCACCAGGCGATGACACAGCACCGCCTCGACGATGTTCTCGCCCGTCAGCGCCGAGATGCCGCGGCCGATCCACAAGAACAGCGGCCCGTACGGCGCAGGGGTTTCCCGCCACAGATTCGGCACCGACAGCGTGAAGACGTGATCGAGGCCCAACCCCGGCGCAGGCCCGACCCGGTATGGGTCCAGGCCCTGCAGCGAAATTTCGCTCTGCGCCAGATACGAGTAGACATCTCTGCTGTACATCGGCGGTGCGATCAGCAGTGGCAACGCCCACAACAGCAGCAGCCGGTCCAACTGGCTGCGCGTCATGCGCCTGCTGCCCAGCGCGAACCGGCCCAGCATCAGCCATGCCAGCGCCATCATCACCGCGCCCGTCGTGGTCATGGTCAGCGACACGGTCTGGATGCGCGACGGCAGGTTGAGCAGCCGCACCCCGAATGTCGGGTCCTGAACCACCGGGCGCGCGCCTGCCCCGAGCGCCCCGATCGCCATCAGCACCGTGCCGGTAGCGCCGAGAAGGCGGGTGCGCCGCAGCGCGATGAGTTCGACGTCGTTCAGCGGGGAGCCGACGGTCCGCTCGTCGCCGTGCCAACCGGCAATCGACGTGCTCAGGGACCGTAGGCGCGCAGCCACCACAGCAGCGTAGCCGTCAGCGGTATGGCGACCGTCACCATAAGGCTGCCCTTGCTTTACCCGGTTTCGGAATTCCGTCACAATAGTGTTGTGAAATTCCGTCCGGACACCGACGGCCACACGCGTGGCGCGATCGTCCAGCTGTTGCTGGAGTCCGGACCCATCACCGCTGGTGAGATCGGCGACCAGCTCGGCATCTCAGCCGCGGGCGTGCGCAGGCACCTGGATGCGCTGTTGGACGCCGGCGACGCGCAGTCGTCCGCCGCGGCGGCCTGGCAGCACAACGGACGAGGTCGGCCGGCCAAGAGGTATCGGCTGACCGCCGCGGGCCGGGCCAAGCTCGGGCACACCTATGACGACCTGGCGGTCGCCGCGATGCGTCAGCTGCGGGAGATCGGCGGCGAGGACGCGGTGCGGACCTTCGCACGCCGGCGCATCGACAGCATTCTGTCGGGAGTAAGCGACGGGCCCGGCGACGTTGAGTCAAAGGCCGACCGGGTGGCGTCCGCTCTGACCAACGCTGGATACGCGACAAGCACGACACCGGTGAGCGGGCCGATCCACGGCATCCAGTTGTGCCAGCACCACTGCCCGGTGTCGCACGTCGCAGAGGAGTTCCCGGAGCTGTGCGAGACCGAGCGCGAGGCGTTCGCCGAGATCTTGGGCACCCACGTGCAGCGGCTGGCAACCATCGTCAACGGCGACTGCGCGTGTACCACGCACGTCCCACTGTCACCTGAAGAGCCGCAATCCCTTCGGCGTACAGCCCGCGCCGAAGCCACCACAAGCAAGCAAGGAGCGTCGACATGACGACCACTCCCGAGGTCCACAAGGTGGGCGAACCGCTCAGCCAGGACGAGGCCATCGCCTCGCTGAGCCGGTACGGCTACGGCTGGGTCGACTCCGACGTCGCGGGTGCCAGCGCGCAGCGCGGGCTGTCCGAGGCGGTGGTGCGCGACATCTCGGCGAAGAAGAACGAGCCGGAATGGATGCTGGAGACCCGGCTGCGCGCACTACGCACGTTCGACAAGAAGCCGATGCCGAACTGGGGTTCCAACCTCGAGGGCATCCACTTCGACAACATCAAGTACTTCGTGCGATCGAGCGAGAAGCAGGCCGCCACGTGGGATGACCTGCCCGCCGACATCAAGAACACCTACGACAAGCTGGGCATCCCGGAGGCGGAGAAGCAGCGCCTGGTCTCTGGCGTAGCGGCTCAATACGAGTCAGAGGTGGTTTACCACTCGATCCGTGAGGACCTCGAGGCGTTGGGCGTCATCTTCCTCGACACAGACACCGCATTGAAGGAACATCCTGAGATCTTCAAGCAGTACTTCGGCACCGTGATCCCAGCAGGTGACAACAAGTTCTCGGCTCTCAATACCGCTGTTTGGTC
>DASYMC010000344.1:0-2175 GCA_036009255.1 Pseudonocardiaceae bacterium | reverse complement strand
GACAGCCAGAAGGCGCGTCGAATACGGCTCCAAAAAACCGGCCGTGATGCGCACGGGGTTTTCAACGGCTACCGGCTTGATTGGTTTCGCGACGCTTTGCGAGACTCCCTGTTCACTGCCAAGCCTTACCTGCTCTTTTCTCGGCCATCCTCACAACGTCGACACCCGTCGGTATTCATGGCGCTCGTGTCCGGATTTTTACTGGTGGTGATGCTCGCCGGTCTCGGGCTCTATCTGCTTAGTCGAAACACGGCCAACCTCGGGCCGTCAATGCCACCCGGAAGCGCACGACCGATTAGACCTCCCGGCGTGGATGCCAGACCCGTCAGTCAGGTACAGCTCAAGTTTCCTTACGGCGTAGGTGTCGACACTGCCGGCCGGATCTACATCGCAGATTCCGGCAACCTCCGCGTTCGCCGTGTCGACGGACGCATTATCAGCACCATCGCCGGCACCGGAGACGGTGGCAACTCGGGTGACGGTGGTCCCGCCACCAAAGCCAAGACAACCTGTCACGGCGTCGCTATCGCTGCTGACGGCACCGTCTTCATCGCAGCGATCGAGAACAACAACGTGCGCAAGGTCGACCCTACTGGCGTCATCACCACTCTCGCAGGGAATGGAAGCCGCGGTTACTCCGGCGACGGCGGTCCCGCCACGCAAGCTCAGCTCAACGGTCCATGGGATGTCGACGTCGGTCGAGATGGGGCGATCTACATAGCGGACACTGGCAACCACCGCATTCGTCGGGTCGACATTTCTGGTCGGATCAGCACAGTAGCCGGGAACGGAACACCTGGCTTCGCGGGCGACGACGGCGCTGCCATCCAAGCCCAACTGACCGCCCCGCGGGACGTCGCTGTCGGTCCCGATGGTGCGCTGTATATCGCAGACGGCCAGAATCACCGGATTCGTCGGGTCGACATTTCTGGTCGGATCAGCACAGTAGCCGGGAACGGAACACCTGGCTTCGCGGGCGACGGCGGTCCCGCTATCCAAGCCGAACTCAACACACCGCATGGAGTTGATGTCGACACCGACGGCAATATCTACATCGCTGACCTCTACAACAACAGGATCCGCAAGGTCGACCGCAACGGCAACATCACGACTGTTGCCGGCACCGGGGCGTACGGATTCTCCGGTGACGACGGCCAGGCCACGAATGCGCAGCTCGCATACCCCCGTGCCGTCGCTGTGTATACTGACGGCACGTTTTATATCGCCGATATCAACAACAACCGGATCCGTAAGGTCGACAGCAACGGCACGATCACGACCATCGCAGGAGGAGGCGCCTGATTCACGCACGAGAGGAGTCGGTGGGCGTGGGGAGATCTGCTCGGGGTTGATGCTTACGTGGCGGGCGCTGGTATGGACGAGATTCGATGTCGTGGTGACCAGCAGGATGCCGCTGATCTCCTGTTCGACACCGTCGGAATCGGGGGCGCAGCACTGGGCGGGCGTTGACACCCAGCACTGGGCGGGCGTTGACACCAACACTGCACCTTCAGACCGCCGAGCGTCACCGGCCTCGGCATGAACCGAGCACACTTGCCATGACCTGTGCGGACAATGCTCGGTGTTTGTCGGCGATCGTCACGCCTCACCGACGCCTCACGGCATGGGAGACGGCATGACGCTTCTATGTGCGTCAAGATCTTTTAGTGTGGTTCGGCCTGTCGTGTGAGTCGGTGCGCGCGTATCAGGTGCTGGTTGCCGTGGCGGGGGTCATGGCTGTGGTGAGGGCGCGAAATAGCTGCCGGGCGATGTAACGCTTGAGGCAGCGGCGGATTTCGCGGTCGCTTTTGCCCTTTGCCCGCCGGCGCGCGAGGTAGGCCTGGGTCGCGGGGTCGTCGCGCATCCGAGTAGTTGCGATGACGTGGAGGGCTTTGTTCAGCGCCCGGTCCCCACCTCGGTTGAGCCGGTGACGGGTGGTCTGGCCGCTGGAGGCCTCGATCGGGCTGGTCCCGGCGAGCTTGGCGAACGCGGCGTCGCTGCGACAGCGTCCGGCATGGGAAAACGACACGATGACTTGGGCGGCGCTGACGGGGCCGATCCCGGGTTGATCGAGGAGTCCGGGAGCCAGGTCGTGGACGATCCCGGCCAGCTCGGCGCGGTTGGTGGCAAGCGCTCGGGCGGCTTGGCGTAGTGCGAGGGCGAGGCGGCGGATCT
>DASYMC010000343.1:0-3389 GCA_036009255.1 Pseudonocardiaceae bacterium | reverse complement strand
AGCTGCACCGCATATACGTCCCTCAAATCAGCTGAGTTACGCGAGGCGCTGGCATGGAACAGCAGCCCTTCCTGCAGTGAAGTCAGCGGCAAGATATCGATGACGCGGTCGTGCTGGCACAGCTCGTCGATCTGGTGTTGGCTCAGCCGAGCTGGGGCGATATCGGACGGTGTCAACCCGCCGCCACCGTTTCGGACATGCGCGCAGATCCCGGTGAGTGCCTCGAACCACAACCGGTTGAGCCGGCTGATTTCGTTGTAATCGAACGCCGATGTCGCCCAAGTCCACGTCGCATACAAGTACGGGTCGGTACCAGTCTCCATCGTCCCGGCGTTGAGCTCGACCGTGTGTGCCAGCGGCATCGGCACCGCTGCTGCGACGGCGGCGAATGACAGACTGTGCTCGCTGATCTGCCACAGGTCATTGGACGCCTCGCCTGCCGCCGCGCCCAACCGGCCGAGGTAGTTGAACCCGATCGTCGGGTCGGGCCCAGCTAGGTCAAATTCCGAGTTGAGGTAGCGCAGCATCCCGTAGGTCAGGCCATCTGGCAGAGCTCGTAGCTGTTCTTTGGCGGCCTTGACCGCTTTCCCCAGTGCGGCCTCACCGGCGACCACCTGCTTCCACGACAAATCATCGAACGTCAATGCCACCGGATATTTGGTGGTGAACCAGCCCACTGTGCGCGACAGATCCACGTCGCCGGCAAGCTCCTCGGCTCGCCCGTGACCCTCTACATCGATCGCGATCGCCGCGTCGCCGCTCTGCAGAAACTGCGTCCACGCCAACCCGAAGGCAATCAACAAGATGTCCTGCACTCCTGCGTGGAAAGCCGCCGGCACCTCACCCATCAGCAAGCGGCTGGAGTCGACATCCAGTGGCGCCGACAGTCGGCCCGCGCTGAGATAGGTATCCTGCCCCGGTTGGGGCGCCGGCACGACCGTCGGTGTGGCCAGCACTCGGTGCCACGGCTCAACCGCGCTTACTACCGTCCTTTCCTTGGCCAGATCAGCCAGCAGAGCCGCGAACCGCTTGAACGATGTGCCTGCCACAGGCAGCGATACTGGCTGCGCGTGGCGACGCTGGGCCCACGCGATGTTCAGATCCTCCAACAGGATTCGCCACGACACACCATCAACTGCCAGGTGGTGAACGATCAGCGCCAGCTGGCTCGTGGAAGTCGCCCACAAAGCGCTGAGCATAACTCCCGCAGCCGGATTCAAGCGCGTTCGCGCTGCCGCCAGTGTCTCGTCGCTGAGCACATGTACTGATTCCAGAAGATCGCCCGCGCCGACCATGGCTGTCTCAGGCACGGTTGGGGACCAATTACCGGCGCCATCGTCGTCGACACGCAGCCGCAGCATGGCGTGCCGGTCGAGCAGAGCTTGGAGTAGAACCGCCACATCGGGCTCGGTGACGTCCGCGGGAGCCTGGACGACCACGGTCTGGTTGAACTGATCGACCGGGCCGTCCACCTCCTGTAGCCATCGCATGATCGGGGTGGCCACTAAGTCACCGAGACCCTCGTCCGCGATGCCGGCGGTGCCGTCGATGATGGTGACTACCCGGGCAAGCCGGGAGACGGTCTGCTCTACGAAAACATCGCGGGCCCGACACATCAGGCCGGCGGCACGAGCGCGGGCCACCACCTGCATCGACAGGATGCTGTCGCCGCCGAGGTCGAAGAACGAATCGTCGACGCCGATCCGCTGTACGCCGAGCACCTGAGCGAAGACGCCGGCCAAGATCTCCTCGACACTGGTAGCAGGGGCGCGGTACCGGTCGCCGTAGTGATATTTCGGCGCCGGTAGCGCGCGGCTGTCCAGTTTGCCGTTGGCTGTCAGTGGCAGCGCATCGACCACGACCACCGCGGACGGCACCATATAGGCCGGGAGCCGCTCGGCTAGCACCGCCCGCACGGTGGCCGGGTCCACAATCCCGCTCACCGATTCGGTCACATAGCCGACCAGACGTTTGTCGCCCGAGTGATCCTCGCGGATGATCACCACGGCCTGCTCAACGCAATCCACGCCGGCCAGCGCCGCCCGAACCTCGCCCAACTCGATGCGAAACCCTCGGATCTTGACCTGCTCGTCAGTCCGGCGCTGATACTGCAGTTGCCCATCGGGCCCCCACCTCACGAGATCCCCGGTGCGGTACATGCGTTCTGCAGGCCCGCCAAACGGGCAGGCCACGAACCGCGACGCGGTCAATCCGGGCCGGCCCATATACCCATACCCCACTCCGGAACCAGCCACATACAGCTCGCCGAGCACGCCCGTAGGCACCGGACGCAACCAGCGATCAAGCACGAACAATGCCGCTCCCGGCACCGGTAGGCCGATTGGGACCACATCCGAGCCCACGCGCAGCGGAGCACTAAATGTCACGCACACCGTCGTCTCGGTCGGACCGTAGGCGTTGATCATCATTCGACCTGGTGCCCAGCGATCCACCACATCGGGCGGGCAAGCCTCGCCGCCAACGATCAACGCCACCGATTCCAAGCCCGCGCGCGAGAGCATCCCGACCGCCGACGGCGTCTGACTCAAGACGGTGACCTTTTCCTCGATCAGCAACGCGTGCAGGTCTTCTGCGGAGTGCACGACCGATTCAGGCACCACAACGAGTCGCCCGCCGTGCAACAGGGCACCCCAGATCTCCCACACCGAATAGTCGAAGGCCAAGGAGTGACACTGCGTCCACACCTGCATCGGCGCCAGTTCCACGCCCACGTCCAAGGAATCGAACAACCCGGTCACGTTGTAATGCGTGATGGCCACCCCCTTGGGCGCACCCGTCGTTCCGGACGTGTAGATGATGTGGGCGATGTCATCGGGGTCCGGCCCTGGCAACGCAGTGTCGGGTTGGCTGTCAATCCGTGGGTCATCGATGGTGACAATCGCCACTTCGTACTGGTCTAGTCGCCGCCGTAGCTCGGCAGTGGTGATAACGACGATCGGCGCTGAATCCTCGAGCACGAATTTGATCCGCGTGTCGGGCGTAGCCGGATCCACCGGCAGATAGGCCGCGCCAGTCTTCAACACCGCCAACATCGACACAATCGCCTCAGCGGACCGTGCGAAAACAAGCGCGACACTGAGTCCGGGACCCGCACCCTGGCCGGTCAGCAGATGCGCCAAACGGTTTGAGGCCTCATCCAGTTCCTGGTAAGTCAACGTCCGCCCAGCGCACACCAATGCCACAGTTCCGGGGGCGCGGGCCACCTGCGCTGCGAACAACTCTGTAATCGACACACGTACGGATGCCGACTCGGTCAACGTGGCACGGTTGCCGATCTCATCCAGCCGAGCCTGCTCACCGGCGTCGAGCACATCGATCGCCGACAAGCGCCGACTTGTATCGGAGGTCATCGTCGCCAACACCTTCTG
>DASYMC010000342.1:0-2071 GCA_036009255.1 Pseudonocardiaceae bacterium | reverse complement strand
CGGCGCGGGCGGGTCGAACACGCACGGATCCTCCTCAGCCAGGCCGACCCGCTCGTTGATGCCGCCCAGGATCATGGTGCTTCCGTACGCGCCGATGATCCTCACGTCGGGGAAGACCTCGCTGTGGTACAGCCAGCGGGTGTCGGGGTCCATATGCGCTCCGGACCACAGGATGCCCCGGACCTTCTCATTGATCAACTCGACGAGATCGTCGTGACGGGCGATCCGCTCCAGCAGCGGTGGCGTGGTGATCACGACTCCGATGTCCTGGCTGCGCAGCACAAACCCGGCCTGCTCGAGCAGGTGCTCGGCGTAAGCCTCAGCCTCCGCGGCCTTGCCGGCGGCGAGGAGTTTTTTGACCCAGCGCGGATCCATATCGACCGAGAACTTGATGCCGCCGCGATCAGCGGCGAACCTGGAGGCTATCTCGCCGAAGATATGCGGACCACTCGGCGTGACGGCCAGCCAGTTCACCATCCTTGGCAACCCGTGCGCGTCCAGACTCGCGTTGGCCCACACCGCGTGCCGGTCCCACCAGTCACGCAGGACGACCACTCGCTTCGGGGCGCCCGTGGTGCCACCGCTGTCATACACGCCGACGATGTCGGGGTTGGCGCCATAGCCCCGGGGGATGAGGTCCTCCGCGCGGACATCGCGCAGCTCGTTGATGATGTTCGGAAATAGTGCTAGGTCATCGATGCTCTTGACGTCCGTACGCGGGTCGAAGCCCAGCGTCTTTGCCCTCTGCACCCAGTACGCCGAACCCGTTTCCGGGTCGAAATGCCAGTCCATTGCAGCGCGAACGAACTCATCGGGATTCGGCCGCGCGTCCAGCGGAAGATCCAAGACCGTTTCGGCCATTGTGGTACACCCCTCCTTGAGGTTCCGGTGACGAATAGCAGACCGATCACTTGATCACAGCTAGTGAAAAGGAGCTCCCAGAGCGACCGCGGCTCTTGGCACTCCTCGAACATCGACAGCTCCACCGCGTGCCGAAGTGGTTCCCGTGCAGCTGCCGGGTCCGGCTGGCCGCGGCGAGCGCCGCACGATTACCCGGCGTGTCCTTCTCGGTTCCACAGGTCATTTCCGGCTTGTCGTCGCTATCGGTCAGTACGAAGCCTCACGGTCGACGGGATGAATCAGCGCCAGACGGATCGACTGAATTGGGCTGTCGCCCGGCACCTGGGGCGGGCAATGGACCTCGCTCAGCCCGGCACCCGGCGTCTGGTCTGCGCGAGGCCGCCTGGTCTGGAAGGGCACCACCTGCTGTGTGTCCACACACGGTGTCTCAGCCTCGTGGGCGGGAAACGCGCACCGTGTCGTCTCGTCGAGCGAGCGTGGGCGACTCGCCGTGCTTGTCACCGGCCGCTCAGCGCGGACCGGTCGGGTCAGCAGGTGGTGGCGTGTACCGGCTGGCACCTACCCCTGGGTGGCGTTGGCCGTAATGACAGCGGTGCCAGGGACTGCGAGGATCGGGGATGCGGATACCACCCCGTCGCATACCGACGGAGCTGTCGGGTCGCCGAACGAGGGCATCCTCATGGTTGGAGAGCAATTCGTTCCTCGAAGGGCCGTTCGCTTCGGCGATCGAGGAGGTCGCGGCGTTCATGTGCACCTGCGCTCAGAGATGCGGGCCGTCATGCTGTGGCCAAGCGCGAGTGCCGTCGGATGGCTCCTGATGATGACCGCGTTGATCGTTCTCGCCAGAAGCGGTACCGCCCGCTGGGAACGGGAGCAGGAGCGGGGAGCGGGAACCGGTGCAACAAGACCCTGTTCGGAGCCGACAACGGGACCCGCTCCATCCCGAGGTTCACCGGGACGATGACTGCCCCGATGGTGGACACTGACGGCAGCTTGCTCCCGATCGAAGGGACTGAGCCCATGCAGGTCCCCGACATCGTCCTCTTCGCCCACCCGCAGTCCCTCGCCAGCGGGGGGCCGTACCAGCCGGTGACGGGAACGGTCGTTGACCGTCGTGCGCTGTTCGATCGGCTCGCCGGAGCAAGCCGGGTCACGCAGATCACCGCGCCGCCGGGCAGTGGAAAGACCATGCTGCTGCGCTCGTGGATCG
>DASYMC010000341.1:0-4165 GCA_036009255.1 Pseudonocardiaceae bacterium | reverse complement strand
TTCGGAGTCCCGCTCAGTCCAGGCAAATCCAGCCGTTTACAGCGCTCCGCGGACCAGCTCAGCGGATTCGCCCTAGATGATCGATTCCGTGAAGTTGGTGTTGGTCAGTGGTCGTAGGCGATGAGGCTGCGCTTGTCGGGTGCGTCGGTGGCCCAGTTGTGCCAGATGCCAGCGACCAGGGCCAGGAGGCGCTGGGCGACGCGGGTGAACACCGCGTGCGGGGTGCGGGCGCCGTGAGATTCCAGGCCGAGTTGGCCTTTGAGGGTGTCATAGACCGACTCGATCCACTGTCGGACTCCGCCGAGGTTGCCGTGGCGGGTCTTCTCGTCGCGCCGGTCCGGGCGTAGCATCCGCACCCCGAGTGCCGCGATCTGGGCTTCGATGTCGCGCCCGGCGAGGCCCTTGTCGGCCAGGACGGTGCTGCCGGGGGCCAGCAGCCCGGTCTGGGCCGCGATCGTGAGCAGGTCCAGGCAGATCTCTCGCTCGCCGAGCTTGGGGTCGGCCAGGCACCAGGTGATCGGCATCCCGTCCGGCGCGGCGAGCAAGTAGAGCGTGAGGCCCCAGTAGTAGCGGGTGTGGGAGGCGCAGAACCCGTAGCTGCCCGATCCGGCGACCTCGCTGCGGTTGACCGTCTCGCGAGATGTTCCGCAGGGCAGCGGGGTGGCGTCGATCAGCCGCAGGTCGTCGCACCAGGAGGGGCTGATCCGGGCCAGGTGGCTGATCGCCTTGGCCAACAGCGGCGCAGCGGCCTTGAGGCGCTTGTGGTACCCGGGCTGGTTGGGCAGGTAGCGGAACAGGTGCCCGAGCCGACAGTAGGCGAAGCGCATCCAGCGGTGCTCACAGTCGAACCCGAGCAGTACCTGTGCCACGGCCAGGCACACCAGCTCGGCGTCGGTCAGCACCGGGCGGCGACCCCGTCCGCGGCGGGGCGGCGCCACATGATCGTCGATCTCCACATACAGTGCGGTCAGGAGGGTGTCCAGGTCTCTCGTCACAGAAGATCATGGACACCCTCCTCCCATGCCATCAGCGTTCGACACGCCGATGACATTCACGGAATCGATCATCTAGCTGGACCACACACCGACGAACACCACCGACACCCTGCAATCCCCCTACCCCCACCCAACCAACGCCCTGTACACCGACCACAGCGCCCACAACGACCACACCCAACCCCCGCCACCTACAACTAACACCTTAGGTGTGTCTCAAGCAGAGAGTCGTCTTCCCGCTGCCGGTGCCGCCGATGACGAGAAAGGCCAACCGAGCGGCGACGATGGCCCGCAGCAGCGCATCTGCCTCGGGCGACACGCTGCCGGTGTCCCGCAGCGCGTCCAGCCCGTGGGTAGTCGGTCGCAGTACGCGTAGGGAAATGCAGGTGCAGCCGGTGGCGATCGGCGGCAGCACGGCGTGTAGCCGGACTCCGCCGGGCAGCGGAGCGTCCACGAAGGGTGAGGCGTCGTCCAGCCGGCGACCGGCGGCCAGCGCGAGCCGCTGGGCGAGCCTGCGCACCGCGTCGGGGTCCGCGAAGTGCACCTCGGTACGGCGTAGTTGGCCACCGCGCTCGACCCACACCTGGTCGGGCGCGCTGACCAGGACGTCAGTGATGTCCGGATCGGCCAACAACGGTTCCAGCGGGCCGGCTCCGACCAGCTCCTGCTGCAGCTCGCGGAGCGCCGCGAGTACCTGCAGATCGGCTAGCACGCCATCGGACTCTGCCCGCACAGCGGCTGCCACCGCTCCGGGAGACACCGCCGCGCCCGCGGTCGCCAGCCGGTGCCGAACCCGATCGACCAGCGACGAGGGGCTCTGTTGGTTCTCGAGGCTGGGCTGGTTCTGGGACGTGTTCATGAGGCACTTCCCAGCGAGGCACCGCAGCGCTCGAGTACCGCCAGCACCTCGCGCGCAGCAGTGGCCAGCGGCCCTCGGGCTCGACCCGGCAGGACGCCGCGATCCAGCGCAGCGGCCAACCGGGGTTGTGGGCGCATGGCCGCAAGCAGGGGAAGGTCGAGGGTCCGGCTGACGTCCGCAGGTGTGATCCCACCGGGGGCGGGTCCACGCACCACCAACTGCAGTGCGACCCCGTAACGTCGTACCCGCGACGCCACCGTCGCGGCCGCCGCGCATGCCCGCACCTCAGCGGGCACCACCAGTACGGCCAAGTCCGCGGTTTCCAGTGCGGCGGTACCCGATTCGCAGGGATACCGGGGCAGATCGCACACCACCGTCTCACCGGCGCGGCGTCCGGCGCCGCACACCGTGCGCACCGCGGTCCCGTCCGGACCGGGGCCCTCCCGGTCACAGGAAAGTACGGTGAGGCCTCCTCGACCGCCCAGGTGCGGCGTGGGCAGTGCCGCGTGCAGCGCAGAGATCGGTACCCGGCCGCCGCCCAGGGCGAGCCCGGACCAGCGCAGCCCGTCCAGCTTCTCTGCACCCAGGGTGAGGTCCAGGCCGCCGCCCAACGCGTCGCAATCGACCAGCATCGCCTGGCGTCCCGCGTCCGCCACCGTCACCGCGACGGCGGCCGCGAAGACCGACGCCCCGGCACCACCGCGGCCACCGAGCACGGCCAGTACCCGTCCCGGATCAGCCGGGAACTCGAGCGCATCGGCCAGCGCGCCGACCAGCCAGGCTTCCGCGTCCGGCAATACCGCGACGTGGGCAGCGCCCACCGCGACCGCGCATCGCCACACCTCCGGGTCACCGTTCCCGCAGATGACCACCACCCCGTCTCTGCGGGGCAGCCCGGCACTGGCGCTCGACATCGCCGCTGCGATGTCGAGCAACACCAGCGGGGCGCAGTTCCACTGTTCTCGAATCGTGCTGGGATCGGTGATCCGTTGTGGATCACACCCCGCTGCCGCTGCGAGCCGGGTGACCTCGTCGGCCAATCCGCCTGGCGCCATCATCAGCACCGGCTGCCGGGCGCTGTGCCGTCCACCGTGTGCACTCACCGTTGCCCCCACTGTGGCTGGCCCCGCGCTGCCCGGGGCGTCGAAGTGCCACTGTGGATCAGTCAGTCCAACGGAGCGACCAGCCCATGATCAATATGTGGATAAGGGGATGACTGTGGATAACCCGGAGAGTCGCGGAATCCGGGGGCGACCCCCGTCAGGAGGAGACGGGGGTCGCCAAAGTGTCAGCCCTGGGGGGTCGGGCTGCACTCCCCGGCTTCGCTGGCCGGAGGGCCAGGGTACTCCCAGATACCCCCTCGCCCTACCGCAGACTCGGTGACGACCAGGCTCGATCCCCCCCGATCCGAGAGCCCGATTACTTGGGCGGCCGTCCGACCACGGACGTTGCCTCATATGCTGCCTGTCGTGAGCTTTTCGAGCCCGAGCTCCTCGGGAGTCGCCGCATTCTTCGACCTGGATAAGACCATCATTGCCAAATCCAGTGCGTTCGTGTTCTCCCGGGCGTTCTTCCAGGAAGGTTTGATCAATCGGCGAGCAATACTCAAGAGCACCTACGCCCAGTTCATGTACCTGCTGGCCGGAGCCGATTCCGAGCAGATGGAGCGGATGCGGGCTCACATCACCGCCCAGTGCACGGGATGGGACATCGCCCAGGTCACGGCTATCGTCGAGGAGACCCTGCACGACGTGGTGGATCCGCTGGTCTACGCCGAAGCGACCGATCTCATCGCGGCGCACCGCGAGCGGGGGGAGGACATCGTCGTGGTATCCGCCTCCGGGGCTGAGGTCGTGCAACCCATCGCCAAGATGATCGGCGCGACGCACTCGGTGGCCACCCGCATGGTCACCCAGGACGGCCGGTACACCGGCGGCGTGGAGTTTTACTGCGCGGGTGAGAACAAGGCACTCGCTGCCCGGCAGCTGGCCGAGGAGCAGGGTTACGAGCTGCAGCGCTGCCATGCCTACTCCGACTCCATCTCGGATCTGCCACTACTCGAGGCAGTCGGTCATCCGACGGCGGTCAATCCGGATCGCGCGTTGCGCCGGGAGGCGCAACAGCGAAACTGGCCGGTACTGACGTTCTCCAACCCGGTGTCGTTGCGGACCCGTATTCCAGCGCCCTCAGGTGCCCAGATCGCCGCTGCGGTCGGACTTGGCGCCGTGGCGGCGGCCGGCGCCGCATGGTACGGGCTGCGGAGGCGGCAGCGTTGACGGAACGGAACAGGTCGACTCAACGGGTCTTTTCT
>DASYMC010000340.1:0-6460 GCA_036009255.1 Pseudonocardiaceae bacterium | reverse complement strand
GACGGTTGAGCGCAAAAACCGCGAGGTAGTCTGCCCGCAGGACGGCCATCTTGTCGTCCTGCGCTGCGGTCACCGCCCGATCGGCCAGCAGGAGCGCCAGCTCCGGAGCTCTCCAGCGCAGCAGCATGGCCGATTCCACCAGCGATGCGGCTTCGCCTCCGTTGGCCGTCACAGGGTGCCGGACCTCGCGCGCCGTGCTGCCCACCTCCCACCCCCCATCGGAGTTCCCCAACATCGACCGCCACATCCCGGTCAGTCCCGAGTCAATCTGCGGTGCGTCACGCGGTGTGGTCGCGCAGCATCCGCTCCGAGCCGTTCGACCTTGTGCTGCTCGTAGGCCTCGAAGTTCCCCTCAAACCAGAACCAGGAAGCGGGATTCTCCTCTGTGCCCTCCCAGCTGAGAATGTGGGTCACCACCCGGTCCAGAAACCAGCGGTCGTGCGAAATCACCACCGCGCAGCCCGGGAACTGCTCCAGCGCGTTCTCCAGCGAGCCGAGCGTCTCGACGTCGAGATCGTTGGTGGGCTCGTCGAGCAAGATCAAATTGCCGCCCTGCTTGAGCGTCAGCGCCAGGTTAAGCCGGTTGCGTTCGCCGCCTGAGAGCACCCCAGCCGGCTTTTGCTGGTCTGGACCTTTGAAGCCGAACGCGCTGACATATGCCCGCGCTGGCATCTCGGTGTTCCCAACCTGGATGTAGTCCAAGCCGTCGGAGACAACCTCGAAGACCGTCTTGTTCGGATCGATTCCCGCGCGCTCTTGATCGACATAGGACAGCTTGACAGTCTCACCAACCCGGACCGTGCCGGAGTCGGGTTTCTCCAGACCGACGATGGTTTTGAACAGGGTCGTCTTGCCAACGCCGTTGGGACCGATGACCCCGACGATGCCGTTGCGGGGCAGCGTGAAGGACAGATCCTTGATCAGCATGCGGTGGTCGTAGCCCTTGTCCAGGTGCGACACCTCCACCACGATGTTGCCCAACCTCGGCCCGGCTGGGATCTGGATCTCCTCGAAGTCCAGCTTGCGACTGCGCTCGGCTTCGACCGCCATCTCCTCATAACGCTGCAGCCGGGCTCGGGATTTGGCCTGCCGGGCTTTTGCACCCGATCGCACCCAGGCGAGCTCGTCACGCAGGCGCTTTTGCAGCTTCTGGTCCTTGCGCCCCTGGACCGCTAGGCGATCAGCCTTCTTCTCCAGGTAGGTGGAGTAGTTGCCCTCGTAGGGGTAGGCCCGGCCGCGATCGAGCTCCAGGATCCACTGGGCAACGTTGTCCAGAAAGTACCGATCATGGGTGACCGCCAGGACCGCGCCCGGATAGTTGGCCAGGAACTGTTCCAACCACAGCACGCTTTCCGCGTCCAGGTGATTGGTGGGCTCATCGAGCAGCAGTAGATCAGGTTTGGACAGCAGCAGCCGGCACAGCGCGACTCGGCGCCGCTCTCCGCCCGACAGATGGCCGACCGGCTCGTCAGGCGGCGGGCACCGCAACGCGTCCATGGCCTGTTCCAGCTGGGAGTCCAGATCCCACGCGTCGGCGTAGTCGAGTTCCTCTTGGAGCCTGCCCATCTCCTCCATGAGCTCGTCGGAGTAGTCGGTGGCCATCATCTCAGCGATCTCGTTGAACCGGTCAAGCTTGGCCTTGACCTCGCCCAAGCCCTCCTCGACGTTGCCCAGCACGGACTTGTCCTCGTTCAACCGAGGCTCTTGCTCCAGGATGCCCACGGTCGCACCTGGCGCCAGGAACGCCTCCCCGTTGTTCGGCTGGTCGATCCCCGCCATGATCTTGAGCACACTGGACTTTCCGGCTCCGTTGGGCCCGACCACCCCGATCTTCGCGCCAGGAAGAAACGCAAGGGTGACGCCGTCGAGGATGACCTTGTCGCCATGCGCTTTGCGCACCTGCTTCATGGTGTAAATGAACTCTGCCACGACCGCAATCGTAGAGGTGCTCACCGGGACCGGGCAGCGCGGCCGATCGCCGCTCGGCCCGGCCCCGGGGGCGCTCAGACGGACGCCGGCACCAGCGGACGAGCCGCGTCGGCTAGGTCGGCCAGACTCAGCCCATCCGGTGAGTCCATGTCATCAACGAGATCCGACAGATCCTCGGCCGACGGCACCGGGGGGCTGTCATCGGTGATACGCGGACGCTCTTCCCAGCGCTGCTTACGCACGGTCGCAGCACAGCGGGCCAAGTCGGGTCCGATCGCCGTGGCCTCCAGCTCGACGACCGATCTACGCTCGCCCTGCTCGGTGGCCCACTCCCGGGTGCGCAACTTCCCTCTGACGATCAATGGGTCGCCCTTGGCCAGGCTAGCGGCGTTCTCGGCGAGCCGACGCCAGCAGCTCACGGATAGATAAAGGCTCTCCCCGTCCACCCATGACTCCGACGCCTTGTCGAACCGACGTTCATTGCAGGCAACCCTGAAGTTGAGCACAAGCGTCCCGTCTGGACCGACCCGGCGCGGTCTCATATCGCTGACCAGCGTTCCCACCACAGTCACCGGTGTCTCTCGCATCTCACATACCCTCCTCTACAACCGTCCCCGCCGTGTGCGCGGAGAACCGACCCCCTCGGCCGGTACCGCCCAGGCTGGGCCGCAATGGCTGGCTCCGGTAGCCATTCATGATCGACATGTGGATGGCGGGAATCAGTGTGCACAACTGCACGGGCGAAGCCCCGTCGATCCGAGGGAATGTCGGGAGCCAGTGCTATGCGCCCGACCGGTCGAGGGCATTGATCCGCGGAAGCGCCGACCGGTGCCATATCGCTAGGGTTGTTGCATGGAGCGAGCCTTCGGCTTGGAGATCCCTCGCACGCTGGAGGAGGCCTGCGATCCGCGCCGCCTTGCCTTGGTGGTCTACGACATGCAGATAGGCGTGCTAGGCCAGATCAAGGACGCGGATGCGATCGCCGGGCAGGTCATGGAAGTGCTCGATGCCGCTCGCTCGGCCGGTGTACGGGTGGTTTTCCTTCGGCACCTGTCAATGCCCAAGGAATTGATGGGGGTCTTCCAGCTACGCATGGCCATGGCTTGGCAGCAGGTGGACTCGGTTGAGGCGGTCAGCCCATGGTTCCTGCGGGACTCTCCGGGTTTCGAGCTTCTCCCGGAACTTGCGCCTCGTCCCACCGAGGCGATCTTCGACAAGATCACCATGTCCGCCTTTGAGGGCACCCCCCTCGACATCGTGCTCCGGGACTGCGGCGTCAACGCCTTCGCGATCGTGGGTGTGGCCACCGAGGTAGGCATTGATCCTACGGTCCGTCACGGTACGGATCTCGGCTACATCCCTGTTGTCGTGACCGACGCCTGCGGTGCCGGCGACGAGAAGGCGGCCCGACGCTCGATCGAGAGCCTCGAATACACCGGCGACGCCCTGTTCACCGACACGGCCGCTTTCTGTCGCATCCTGCGCGGTCAGTGACGGGATGCCGCGAGTGCTGCTTGGCCGCGGTGCACTACCAGCACGCCGCCACCACGCTCGTGCAACCGCTCGGCTCCCTGGCGGCCAAGAAACCATGTACCTCCTCGCACCAGTACCCGCATGGCCTGATTCCGCACCTAGATCGTCTGCTGACCGAATCCTGCTTGCCTGTTCCCGAACTCAACGGCAGAGCTATTTATCGCGGGCGAACAGGAAGCTCAGTACGAAACGCCCTCATCCCGAGCGGCGTGGCGGTCAGCCGATCGGGCAAGTAGCGCATTATAGGTCACCAACTCGGAATCGCCGTCTGGTTCGGGCTTATGGTCGAACCGGCGAGCCTCGCGAGGGTCGGAGCGGGCCCACTGCACGAGGAGTACCACCAGCACGATCACCATCGGGATTTCGCCCAAGGCCCATGCCATGGCGCCGCCCACGCGCTGATCGGCCAGCAGGTCAGGTACGAACGGCAGCGCCAGCGATCGGTAGAAGTCACCACCGATGACAGTCGCGGAGCTCATCAGCGAGATCCCGAAAAACGCATGGAAGGGCATGGCTGCCAGCAGCAGTCCGAGTTTGCCCGGGTACGGAAACCGGTGTGGAGCGGGGTCGATACCAACGATGAGCCAGTAGTACGCATAACCCATCAGCAAGGAGTGCGCATTCATCACCAGATGCGCCCAATGCGACGGCACAGCAGCGTCGTAAAGACCGGTGAAGTACATGACATAGAACGACCCGACGTACATGCCCAGGGCGATCAACGGATGCGTGGCAAGCCGCACTACCCGGGAGTGGAGGAATGCCAACAACCACTCCCTGGGTCCCGGCGGGTTGCCCGCTTCCGCGACAGGCAGCGCGCGCAGCGCCAACGTCACCGGACCGCCGAGCACGAGCAAGATCGGAGCCACCATCGACAGCAGCATGTGCACACCCATGTGCACGCTGAACATTGCCATGGAGTAGCGGCCGATACCCGATGACGTAGCGATCAGGATGATCGCGCAACCGCCCAGCCAGGCTGCCGTGCGACCAACTGGCCAGCCCTCACCACGTCGTCCCAGTCGCCGGATCCCCGCCATATAGCCGCCGG
The DNA here is from genome assembly GCA_036009255.1 of Pseudonocardiaceae bacterium. Taxonomy (GTDB): domain Bacteria; phylum Actinomycetota; class Actinomycetes; order Mycobacteriales; family Pseudonocardiaceae. The sequence continues at coordinate 1,947 of DASYMC010000340.1, read as the reverse complement.
CGAGCACGAGCGCCGCGACGCCGAAGACCAGATCCGGTCGCCAGTCCATAAGCAGCCGCGCCGCCGTCGGCGGGCCGTCCAGGTTGTAGCCCAGGAACACCTCGGTGCGGCTGGGTTGCGCGCCAAACCCGCCGGGCGGGGCGGTCCGGCTCAGTGCCACCGCCAGGCCGATCGTCGCCAACATGATCAGCACCTCGACGCTACCGAGGCGCATGATGGCCTGGCGATCGCCCCGCTCAACCAGCGCCGTCACCGAGCTACGACGGTGTAGCCAGCCGGTAAGGCCCAGCACCATCAGCGCCGCCACCTTGCCCGAGACCAGCAGCCCGTAGGTGGTGAACAACTTTTCGGGTGTGACCTGGACCAGCGCGTTGATCGTCCCGGAGGCGGCCATGGCTATCCAGCAGACCAGCGCCAGCCGGGAGAACCGTGCACAGGCCAGTCCGGCGTGATCACCCCGGCAACTCAGATGCACCAACAGCGCGACCAGGCCGCCGACCCAGAGTGCTGCAGCGACCAGGTGATACAGCAAGCTGTTGATGGCGACATCGTGAGCGCCGTCTGCCGAGGAGTGCCCGGTCAGCGCCACCGGCATCAGCCCGACGATCGACAGCACGAAGAGCCACACCGCCGCACTCCAGGTCAGGGCAGCCCAGCAGAACCCGACCAGAACCAGAGCGAGCCCCGCGGTGAGCGCCCAAGCCCCCACCTGAGGTAGGACGGACGCCATCGACGCCAGTAACCGCAGGTCCAGCACGTCTGTAACCGGGCGACCCAGGGCATCCGCGGCCAGTAGCGGCACCATCAAGGCTGCAGTGAGGGTCCAGATGAGCGCCGCAATGCGTGCGGTCCGAATCGCCGCGTAGCCGCCGGTATCGAGGTAACCGGATGGTTGCGGCGGCACGAGAAAAGCGGCCAACAGCAGCGACCCCACCGCTACCACGGCAGCGCATTCGCACAGCACCCGGACAGCGGGCAGCGCCGCCCGCGTGAACAACCCCGGATCTGGCGATCCCAGGCCAGCGAGCCCGTCATTGCCCAGCACAACAATGAGCCCTGTTCCGATCCCCATCCCCAGCAAGATCCCCGCCACCACGAGCGCACCCAGCCGGGCCCGTGCCCCAGCATCGCGCCGCGTGGCGACTCCAACCCTCACACCACTCAACCCTAGGCGCCCTCTCCCCCACCCATTCAGCAGGCTCAGCGGGGTTATCGGGCGGTCATTTACCCCGCTGAGCCCGCTGAATGCGATCCGGCGGCTGGCCGCCGCTAGTCTGCTCACGAACGCATACGCACGATCGGCCCCCGTAGCTCAGCTGGATAGAGCAAGCGACTTCTAATCGCTAGGCCGCAGGTTCGAGTCCTGCCGGGGGCGCAACACCACAGCTCACAGACTTGCAGCGAGGACGATACAAGATCAACCCCACGTTTACCCCACGGTTTGATCCGGCCTGAGTCTGTCCAACGCGACCGCGGCAGCGGCTCCCGTCGTCTGTCGCGACATGTAGACATCCTGTGTCATGGAGATCCGTTCGTGACCCAGGTAGTCGGCGATCTCCCGCGCCGAGAGACCTGCCTGATCCAATCGAGTGGCGACTAGGTGCCGGAACGCGTGCGGGTGCAGACCCTCCCACCGTGTCTTCCGCACGACATCGCGCAGCCTCGCCCGGGTATTGTCCGGATCTCGCAGGGTAAGCCGAGTCGATGGGAAGACCCACTCACTGAGGGCGTCAGCGTATCTGCGCCGGAATAAGTCCAGTACCCAGCGCGGAGGATGGATCGTGCGCATGCCCGCCTTGGACTTCGTGTGCGGCTGAACGATCAGCCCCTCCCCTGGCACCCGGATCACCGTTCCCTCGATGCTTAGCGTTCCAGCTTCCCCATCAACCTTCGTCCAGTCGAGCGCAAGCAGCTCGCCGATTCGGCATCCCAGCCCGGACAGCACGT
>DASYMC010000339.1:0-3303 GCA_036009255.1 Pseudonocardiaceae bacterium | reverse complement strand
GACGTGCCGACCTTGATCGCCCACGGCGACGACGACCAGATCGTGCCGATCGTCGCCGCACCCCTGAAGTCGAACGAGCTGGTCAAGAACTCGACTCTCAAGATCTATCCCGGTGCTCCGCACGGGCTCGTCGGGGCATACCAGGAGGAGTTCAACGTGGACCTGCTCGAGTTCCTCGAGAGTTGATCCAGCCTTGGCGGCCATCCACAACACCGAGCCACAGAGCCGTGTCCCCGCGCTGACAAAGGAGCCACACGACATGCCGGAGATTCCTGACACAATTGTCCTCATTCACGGCTTCTGGGTCACGCCGCGAAGCTGGGAACACTGGAGGTCGAGGTCGAGGCGCTCAACGCTGATCCCTCACCGATCGAGGCCGTGACAATTTCAGAGATCATCGAACATCTCGAGGCGCTGATCCGCGAGCTCGCGTCGCCGCCCATCCTGATCGGTCACTCCGCGGGCGGCGCGTTCGTGCAGATCTTGCTTGACCATGGCTATGGCACTGCGGGCGTGGCCATCAACTCGGCCCCGACCGAGGGCGTCCCGGTAGTACCTCTGTCGCAGGTCAAGTCGACCTTCCCCGTGCTCAAAAACCCGGCCAACCGCCACAAGGCGGTCGGTTACACCCACGACCAGTGGCACTACGCGTTCACCAATACCTTTACCGAAGAGGAATCCCTGTCCCGATTCTCCTCGTCGCATGACCCCACCACCCACCGAGGTCAGAGCCTTGGCCACTGAACGAGGACGGAAACCATGGCAGTCATTACCGACCACGAAGAAGCACAGATCAACGCAGCAAACGCTACCGGGCTCACTCCGGTGGTGTTCGTCCACGGCCTGTGGTTGCTGCCCAGCAGCTGGGACCGCTGGCGGACGCTGTTCCAGGAGGCCGGCTACGCGACTTCGGCGCCGGATTGGCCCGACGATCCGGACACCGTCGAAGAGGCGAACAAGCACCCTGAAGTGTTCGCTCACAAGTCGGTGGGGCAGGTTGCTCACCACTTCGACGACGTGATCAGCAAGCTTACGAAGAGACCAGCACTGATCGGGCATTCCTTCGGCGGGCTGCTTGTCCAGATCTTGGCTGGCCGCGGGCTGGGCGAGGCCACGGTGGCCATCGACCCTGGACCGTTCCGCGGTGTGCTGCCCTTGCCCATCTCGGCGCTCAAATCTGCGGCGCCGGTGCTTCGTAACCCCCTCAACCACGGTCGTGCGGTCCCGCTGACCTACGAGCAGTTCCGCTTCGGCTTCGCCAACGCGGTCACCGAGGACGAAGCCAGGGAGCTTTACGCCACCTTCGCCGTGCCGGCGTCCGGCGTCCCGCTCTTCCAAGCCGCCACCGCCAACCTGAACCCTTGGACCGAAGCGAAGGCGAACTACACCAGCCCGGACCGGGGGCCGCTGCTCCTCATCTCCGGGGAGAAGGACAACACCGTGCCCTGGGCCATCGCCAACGCTTCGTATATGAAGCAGAAGCACAACCAGGCCGTGACGGAGATCGTCGAGATTCCCAACCGCGGCCACTCGCTCGTCATCGACAGCGGCTGGCGGGAAGTCGCCGACACCGCCCTGAGCTTCGTGCAGCGATTCATCAAGCCCTGACCATGTCGACGGATGGCCTTGGTGCGGCGGCGTACTCGGCCGGGCGCTGCCCTCGGTTAGCTTCCGGGCAGCTGACCCAAGGTGATCATGACGGTGCGGGTGCCGCCCTGCGGGCTGGTGAGGGTGACCGGAACTGTCTGTCCCGGATCGAGCTTTGCCAGCGCCTGGGCGAGCTCAGAAGCGCTGTGCACTGGAGTGTTGTTCACCGCAGTGATCACCTCGCCGGTCCGTACTCCGGCCGCTGCGGCCGGCCCGCCAGGCACCACGCTGACTACGCCCATGCCGACCGGCTGGCCGGTCCCGTCCACCACGGTGGCCACCCGGACGCCGAGCTGGGCTCGATGGGAGTTGACTACGTGGCCGTTGTTTGCGACGAGCTGCCCGGCGATGTCAGTGACAACGTTGCTGGGAATCGCGAAACCGATGCCCGGGGCGGGGGCAGTTCCACCGCCATTTCCCGACGGCTCCAGCGCGGCCAGCGTAGGTACGCCGATGACGTCGCCGGCCAGATTGACGAGCGCGCCGCCGCTGTTGCCAGGGTTGATCGAAGCACTGGTCTGGATGACCTCGGACAGCGTCGCTCCTGGGGCGGAGCCTCCTGCAGGTTCGGTGACGGTACGGCCGGTGGCTGAGATGATCCCGTCGGTGACGCTGCCGGTCAGTCCCAGTGGGTTTCCCATGGCCATGACGATGTCGCCGACCTGCAGCCTGGCGGAGTCACCGAAGTGCGCTGGGTGCAGCGAGGACGGTGCGTGGTCGAGTTTGATGACGGCGAGGTCGTCGGGTAGGTAAGTACCGACCAGGGTGGCCGGGATTGCTTGCGAGTTGTCAGCCAGAGTCACCTGGAACTTCGTCGCCTGGCCCACCACATGGGCGTTGGTGACGATGTTGCCCTGGGCGTCGAAGACAATGCCGGAGCCGAGGGCACGGTCGGTGGTGATTTGCACGACCGAGGGCAGCACTTTCTGCACCACGCTGACATAACCCTGTTCCAAGTTCTGGAGGTTAGGCGACGGCTGTGCCGAGGTAGCCGATTTACTGGTGGCCGTGACACCACCCGAGCACCCGCTGAGGATCAGTGCGGCGACAGCTATCGCGCCGGCCAGTACTCTGTTTGTGCGGAAGACGCCCATGTCGATCCCCTTGGCCAGTTGAAGCACCTAATGGTGCGCCATCCCTACTCCTACCACGTTTGCCTGGCATTTCCGAGTGAACGGCACTGGGCTGCTCATCTCGATGTCCCCTTTGGCCCGGTTTAGGAATAGAGTCGTGCACTGCATGCGTGGGGGGCATCGCTGCCAGCGCCCGTCGTCCTGTGCTGCTACCGGCAATTCTGGTATTCCTGCTGCCCGGTAGTCGGATTAGGCTTCGCCGTGAAGACCGAGGGAGGCTTCGAGGCGATCATGTATGAGGACCATAGGCAGAGGTGAGAAGTGAGGACGCGCTGCTCTGGCGGTGGCCTGCCCCCTCAATGTAATCATCTTCAGTCGTAATGGTCCCGGCAGAAAAAGGACGGACGTCATGAAGGCTGTCGTGTTCGCTGACACTCGATCGGTCATGGTGGACGAGGTTTCCGATGCGGTGGTTGAGGAACCCAGCGACGTTGTGGTGCGCGTGACCTCCAGCGCGATTTGCGGCACTGACCTGCACATGTACGACGGCCGCACCGGCGCCACCGCGGGCCTGGTGTTGGGG
>DASYMC010000338.1:0-23970 GCA_036009255.1 Pseudonocardiaceae bacterium | reverse complement strand
CTTGGACGCAAGGCTCTGGAAAAGGGCCAGGTCCTTGTCCGAAATGGTCCGACCGTGCCGGTCGCCAGGAAGCAGCGAGATCACTGCGGCGTCAACGGTGAGCTTGTCGTGGTCGCGATGCTGCCGGTTGAACTCGACCTTGACCACTGGTGAGAGGTCCAGCACCTGACCTGCGTAGGGCGACGACTTGTCACCATCATCGGTCTTGATGATCGATGAATCACCGTGGCCGTTCTCACAGGTCGCCTCAAGGACCTTGAGCTTCAGCCCCAGGATGTCCACCTTGACCGCTGTGGCCTTGGACCGGTGATGCTCAGCCTCGACCTTGAGCAGCGCGATGTAGATGCCGTGCGCGTTCGGCCCGGGCACCTCCAGGAGTGCCTTGCGCTCATCGGGCGGTGCCTCGACATAAGGAGTGGGCGCGATCGGGATCAAACCATCCGCGGCGATTCCGAACGCCGAGGCAGTGTTGTCTTCGCCAGCGGATCCGGACAGGGTCCCCAGCAGCAGGGCCGCGACGGCGGTGGCCGCACCGACGCTGGCAGCACTGGCGCCGGCGAGCTTCCTACTGTTCACATGCTGTCCTTTCATTTTGTTCAGTTCTCGTCGATGAGCACGAGCGTCCCCAGAGGAACTTGAGTCAACTGGTTGAGCGCATCCTTCGGCACCCTGATGCAGCCATCGCTGGAGCGGGTACCGAAGACATTGGCGGTCGGCCAGGTGTGGATCGCGACGGTTCCCGGGCCGCCACCGAAGCTGTCCAGAGTGGGACTGTGGGTACCCAAGGGCAGGATCACCGGCGAGTATCGCTGCGCGGTGTCACTGAACGAACCCAGCAGGAACGTGCGTCCCGCCGGAGTGGGCGCAGACTGCTTGCCGATACCCACCGTCCAGCCACCCAGGCGCTGGCCCCCCTTGAACAGCTCCATGCTGAGTGAACGAAGGTGTACCCGAACTAGATACGGGGATACCGCCCGATCGAGTGCCGTGTCCGTCACCCAACCCGTCGAACTGTTGGGTCGGGAGGGCAGCAGCACCTGTACCCACCCAGGTTGTTGGGCGATCACCGGCAGCCAGGTGTCGCCGAGTTGTTGCGGACCCAGCCGAGCGATCGCGTCGCCACCGGGGGTGGCGTATACCACGACCTCCCGCCGTGGGTGGATCACCGAGCCGTCGGTCGGATCTGGAGCACCTAGGTCCAGCGGCGCGCCTTCGACAACGGTGTAGGTGGTGCTCTGCGGCAAAGCCGCCGGATCCGCTGGAAGGACAGCCGGCGGGATCTTCACGGCCGGGGGGGCCACGGTGGGTGGTACCGCTGGCGCTGCCTTGTGAGCCTCACCGGCCCCCGAAGAAGCCAGGAAGGACACCAGCACGACCACGATCACTACCAGCAGGACGCCACCAGCGGCGCACGCAATCAGGTAGGGACGATCACGCAGCCGGGACGATTCAGGGGGACGTTGAGCCATGACCTCTTGTGGTGTCGGACGGGCAGAACTAGTTGACTCGCCCTTCCCGACGGGCGATCCGCCCAGACCAACGACGCTCCCACGTCACAGGGAGACATCCGCCAGGGCCGCGCGGTGACGGCACCTTAACGGACTCGAAATCGCACCCAGCAGGAACCCCGCTACTCGCTGTCGCTCCGGTTGATCTCGGTATGCGGGTGCTCATAAGAAAGCTCGTCAGGCGGCAGCGGCAAGGTCAGTTCACCGAACGGTGACAGCGCACCCTGGACCGGGGCAGCGAGTTCGCTCACCGGGTGGTCCTCCTCCGACCAGCTCGGCCAGCTGGGGTCGATCCGGTCGGTGCGCTTAGCCACAGCTCCTCCTCGCTGGGTGCCGCCACCGTCCGGCTCTGGCACCGGACGGGCATGAACGGCCACGAATAGGGTCCATTGTGCCCGATGCCCGGTGGCTCCTCACCCAGTGTGATGTATCACAGTGACTTGTCCCGATGCGCCCAGTGGTGCCAGACGATGCGCTGGCAGGACGCTCGCTACCCTGGAGCGGATGCCCGGCACCACACTCGCTGATTGGCTAGTTTCCCGCGACGACGACTCGCTGATCGCGTTGCTGCGTGCCCGCCCGGATCTGGCCGTACCAGCTCCGGCCAATTCGACGGTACTGGCCACCCGAGCCGGGATCCCGACGTCGGTTGCCCGGGCCTGCGAGGATCTCGACATCTTCACCTTGGCCGTGGTCTCGGCATTGTTGGTCGCCGGCGCCGACACCGCACCCGTACCCCGCCATGAGCTGGATTGGCTGCTCGGTCGCTCGGTCACCGCCGCGCGGCTTGGGCAGACCTTGGAGGCGCTGCGCTGCCGCGCGTTGGTGTGGGGCGGGGATGAGGCACTCGCGCTGGTGCCGGCGGCGCGCCAGGTTCTCGGTCCGCATCCAGGCGGATTGGGCCGACCTGCCGCGGAGCTCGCCGGCGTCGACCTCGACGCTGTGCTGGCGCAGCTCGGGAGCGACGAATTAGGTGTGTTGCGGGCCCTGGCCGCCGGACCGCCGGTCGGTACCAGTCGGGACGCCGCTGAGGTGCTGCCGCTAACCCAGGCTCACACGCCGGTGCAGCGACTGCTGGCCCGCCGGCTGCTGCGACGGATCGACGCCGGCACTGTCGAGTTACCGGCACAGGTCGGTCTGGCCCTGCGCGGCGATCAGCCGCTTGGACCAATTGAGCTGGACGAGCCGGCGCTACCCACCCAGCAGTGTGATCAGTCGCTGGTGGACTCGACGTCCGCGGGCGCGGTCCTTGATCTGCTGCGTCACACCGAGAGGCTGCTCGCCGAATGGTCCGCAGACCCTCCCCCGGTACTGCGCTCCGGAGGCCTGGGGGTGCGGGACATCCGGCGAACGGCGCGCCTGCTGGAGCTCGACGAGGCGACCGTCACCACGCTCGCCGAAATCGCGGTCGCTGCTGGGTTGATCACCTGGACGGACGAGGGAACGGGCGCGCAGCTGTGGTTGCCCACCGTCGCCACCGACTCGTGGCTCGCTGCGCCACCCCAGCGGCGCTGGGCCGTGCTGGCGCACGCCTGGCTGGAGTTGTCCCGGCTTCCCGGGTTGGCCGGGACAAGAGACGACAAAGATCGGCCGCTGGCGGCGTTGTCTCATGAGCTGCGCCGGCCACGCGCGCCCGCTCAGCGGCGCAGGATCCTCGGCGTAATCGCCGAACTGCCGACCGGCCGGGCGCTCCGGGGAGTAGCGGAGCTTGCCTCCGTGCTGGCCTGGCGGGCACCACGGCTCGACGGGCGCCGGCGCGATGAGGTGGTCGACTGGACCGTCCAGGAGGCCACCACACTGGGTGTGCTGGCGTTGGGAGCACTGTCCAGCGCCGGCCGGGCTCTGCTGCGCGAGGATGTGACGGCGGCGTCGGCAGCGCTCCTCGCCGCGCTGCCCGACCCAGTAGATCACGTGGTGGTGCAGGCCGATCGAACCGTGGTGGCGCCAGGACCGCTGGAACCCGAATTGGCCAAGGAAATCGGGCTGGTCGCAGAGGTGGAGTCAGCAGGTGGCGCTACCGTCTACCGGGTCACTGAGGACACCGTGCGCCGGGCGCTGGATGCCGGTCGAAGTGCCGCCGACCTGCACGAGTTGTTCCGCACCCGGTCCGCGACGCCGGTGCCGCAGTCTCTGAGTTACCTGATTGACGATGTGGCGCGGCGGCACGGGCGGTTACGCGGCGGCGACGCCGCCGCCTTCTTGCGTTGCGATGACCCGGTGCTGCTCACCGAGCTCCTGGCGCACCCGGTCGCCGCGCGTTGCCGGCTGCGCCGGCTCGCGCCTACCGTGCTGGTCAGCCCGCTGTCGTTGGTTGCACTGCTCGACGAGGTACGTGGCGCCGGCTTCCTGCCGGTCGCCGAGGGCGCCGACGGCGAGGTGGTCGACCTGCGCGCCGGCGCTCGCCGGGCCAGGGACCGAATCCAGCCCGCTCGCGGACCCACCGGGCCACCCATCCCCTCGGCGGAGCAACTCGCCGCGCTGGCGGCAACGGTACGAGCCGGTGACGCCGCAGCCATCACCACGCGAGGACACGCGGTGGGTGCGGTGTCCACGGTTACCACCCTGGAACTGCTGCAGGACGCTGCCCACGCCGGCAGCAATGTCTGTATCGGCTACGTGGACTCCCACGGCGTGGCCAGCAGGCGGATCGTGCGCCCGGTCAGCGTGGGCGGCGGCGTCCTGCAGGGAATCGACCGTGGCGGCGACGAGCTACGCCGCTTCCCCCTGCACCGGATCACCAGCGCCGCCCTCATCCGGGACTGAGCGGTGGCTAGCTCAGAGAGTTAGGTGCGGGCGGCGTTGTGGAGTTGGGCGCGAAGTTCGGGGGTCAAGAGCTTGCCGGCTCGGTCGACGAGCAGGGTCATCTCATAGCCGATCAGGCCGATATCGCAGCTCGGCGAGGCCAGCACAGCGAGACTGGAGCCATCGCTGATCGCCATGGTTAAGACGATGCCGCGCTCCATCTCCACGACGGTCTGCACCACCCCGCCCGCCTCGAAACAGCGGGCCGCTCCCTGGGTAAGGCTCACCAGGCCCGAGGTGACGGCGGCAAGCTGGTCGGCGCGGTCTCGGGGCAGTCCTGACGACCCGACCAGCAGCAGCCCGTCGGCGGAGACTACGACAGCATGCGCCACCCCGGGCACCTGCTGCACGAAGCTGTCCACCAGCCAGCCGAACTGGCCGGGCTGAGCCGGATACGGGCGCGCTGCAGTCGTCACCGTTGATGCTCCTCGAAAGGTCCGTGCTCGACATCGAAGAGTCGCGGCAAGGTGTCAGTCCACGCTGCCTGCTCTTCAGGATCGGTGCGGGCATGCCGGCCGACCCGCAATCCGCGCTGATATCTGCTCAGCCGGCCACGCACGTCCTCTGGAGTGCGGGTGGGGGCAGCCGGTGCCGGCGCCGGTAATCCACGGCCGTCCACGTCGTCCACCAGATGCGCCCGTGGTTGCCGTTTGGGCAGTCCAGCTGTGGTCAGCTCGTGGTCAACCGGGCTGCGCAGCGCTTGGGCAGCCTGCCAACTCTCGTCGAACGGGGAGCGCCATTCGGGCTGGCTCGTTGACGCGGACTGCCGTTCGCGGAACCAGGCCGACACCATGTCGAAGATTTCCTCACGGACCGCCGGCGATTCCTCGGCAGTCGGGATTCCCAGCGAATCGGTCGCCACGGCGCCCCTCTGGGGCGGATCGGCGACCGGCTCGGGCTGCGGAGCGGCGAAGAGCTCAAGCCACTCTTCCTGCGCCGTACGGGGACGGCCACTGGGCGATGTCACCACTCCGAACGAGGCGGGGCTGACCGATGCTGGGCTGAACAAGTCTGTCGGGGTGGCCTCATCGACGACCGACACCTGCAGTGGCGGCTGGTGTTGGGCACCGCTCCAGCCAGTGGCCGGTGCTTGCGATGCGCCCTCCAACGCGCTGACGATCGGCGCACTCATGTTCGTTGAGAGGGTGCCGGCCGGTTCAGGACGAGCAGCCGAGACGCGGAGATCGACAATCACCAGAGCGGGGGGCAGCAGCACGGTCGCGGTGATCCCATTGCCGCCAACGCGCTGACGCAGGCGCACCGTGATGCCATGCTGGGCGGCGAGCTCGCGCACCACGAGCAGGCCCGCCTGACCGGCGGCGGGCACATCGGCTGCCGGTGCCGACACCAGCCATGCGTTGATCGCCTGCAACTCCTCAAGTGACAGGCCAGTCCCGGCGTCGGTGATCTCCACCAGGAGACCTTTATCGTCAGTAAGCGTGCCCTCCAGGGTCACACCCGCACCGCGCGGAGTTGCGCTGACGGCGTTGTCCAGCAGCTCTGCGATGAGGTGAATCAGGTCGGTAGCGACCGGACCGATCACCATGGCCGCCGGGGATGACCCCACTGTCACCCGCTGATCGTCTTCGGTCTCCGCGACCGCTGCGCTCAGCACGTCGAGCACCGGCGCCGCAGCGTCAGCTCCCCGGCGCACGGTGCCGCCGGCGAGCACCAGCAGGTTCTCGCTGTGGCGGCGCATTCGAGTGGCCAGGCCATCAAGCTGGGATAGCCGGCGCACTAGCTCAGGATCAGCGGCTTGGTTACGCGCCTCGTCGATCAGCTGCTGTTGTCGTTCCAGCAGACCCTGATTACGCCCGGACAGACGCAGGAAGACGTCATTGAGGCTACAGCGCAGTTTGGCCTGCTCAGCCGCCAGCCGCACGGCCTGGACGTGCACCGTGTCGAACGCCCGGGCGACCTGACCGACTTCTTCCCTGGAGTGCACCGGCACCGGGTCTACCGTCGTGTCGCCGGGGATACCATCGGCGCTGCGCAGCTGCTCCACGGCTTCCGGTAATTGCCGGTCGGCGACGTCGAAGGCGGCTGTGCGCAGCGTGCGCAACGGTTGCAGCAGCGAGCGCACCACGACGATCAACAGTGCCACGGCGAGGAGCAGTAAGATCACCACCACAGCCCCGTCCCAGTACGCCTCGCGCATGGCCTGGTCGCCGCGCTCCGCGGTATCTCTCCGCAGATCGCCGAGCAAGGTGCTCTGTCCTTGCCAGATCGCCTCCACTGTCCCCGCAGCGGCGGAGTTCCAGTCGCCGGGCACGGTCTCCAGCGGCGCTCCTCGCACCGCCCGGTCCAGCGCGGCATCCAGCAGCCGCTTCCGATCGCCCACCGCCCTAGTAGTGAAATAGGGCTGCTGCGCTGCGGGCGACACAGCTTGGCCGAACTCGTCGGCGGCGGCATCGAACCGAGCATCGGCGGTGCGCAGCATCACCTGCTGCTCTGCAGTCAGGCCGTCAGTCAATATCCCCGCCTGCAGCACAGCATGTTCCCAGGAAGCCTGTTCCTGGGCAATCGCGAGCGCCTTGATGCCGTCGGCTTGGTGGGCCAACAAGTCGGGCGCGCCGCCCAACGCTTGCCGGTCCAGGTCGAGCAGCATGGCAATAAGGTCTGAATATCCGGCGATGGCGTTGCGTGCGGTCGCATCACCTGGTGTGGCGTTGGGCGCAGTGATGGTTCGCCGGAAGGCGGCGAGCCCGGATAGCCGGCTCAGCGCAGCCCGGTGGACCCGTTGCCACTGGCCAGCGCCGGCCGCCGGAAAGGACTCGGAATCCACGTCGGCCGCGCGCAGCACGGTGACCGCGGAGTCCACCCGCTGAACCTGCTTCTGCACCTCGGTGGAATCTGCCAGACGGCCGCTGGTCTGCATCGCGGCCACCCGGTACCGCTCTCCTTGCAGGTGATACACCACGATGCCGAGCTGCTGAGCGAACCCGACCTGGCGGGCCAGCGCAGCAGAATCGTGAGCCTTGCGGACCAGATCGGTAACCCGCAGCGCGCCTAGCACACCGGCAAGCACGAGCGGCACCAGTAGCACCGCGGTGATCTTGGTGCGCAGCCTCCAGTCCCGCAGCCGCCAACGCCCGCCGCGGCGCCGCAAGCCGGCACCCCCTCCGCCGAGCATCGCGGCAGCAGGAGCAGCGCTGCTCCCCAGCGCAGCCATTCCAGCACGAAACGTCACGCCTCCGGTGCCTCCCTGGCTCCCGGCGGGTGGACGTGCCCTCACCTTGTGGCCGGCCACGCTGCGCACTCTCCGCTCTTGACGATCACCCGCGAGCCGCCACCGACCTCCGCATGGCATGTTCGACCAGTGCGATGAGGGTTTTCTTGGTGGACTCTCGCTCTCGAGCGTCACACGGGACAATGGGTACTGAAGATTCGATGGCCAACGCCTCCCGGACGTCATCGAGACTGTGGCCGAGCACGCCGTCGAAGCAATTCACCCCGACGACGTAGGGCAGTCCGCGGTCCTCGAAGAAGTCCACGGCCGCGAAGCAGTCGGCCAGCCGGCGGGTGTCGACCAGCACCACCGCGCCGATCGCGCCCCGCACGAGGTCATCCCACATGAACCAGAACCGGTGCTGTCCCGGGGTGCCAAAGAGATAGAGGATCAACTCCGCGTCCAACGAAAGGCGGCCGAAGTCCATCGCCACCGTGGTAGTGGACTTCTCCGGGGTGGCCGCGAGGTCGTCCACGGAAGTACTCGCATCGGTGAGCACCGCCTCGGTGGTCAGCGGTGCAATCTCGGAGACCGAACCGACGAAGGTCGTCTTGCCGACACCGAAACCACCGCCGACCACGATCTTCGCGGACATCGCGCTGGGACCGACAGCCGGCTCTCGCGGAACGGGCCGGGCAGGCGCGGATTGAACCGCTGCCGCCGATGAGCCCCCGAAGGGCCTTGCCCGATCAGAGTCGACGAAGTCCACTCAATACCCTTTCCATCAAGGCCACGTCCGGTGTTTCGGCCGCGCTGTATGCACTCTGATGCACCACCACCAGGCCGATATCCGCCATGTCCGCCAGCAGTACCCGGGCCACGCCCAGCGGCAGGGATAGCAGAGCGGCCACCTCGGCCACTGATCGGGGGTCGGAGCACAGCTCTGCCACCGACCGGTGTTCCTCACAGGTCAGCACGGCCATCTCATGACCGTGCTGGGTAGTTGATACCAACGTCTCCACCGCAAGATCGAAAACAGGTGACGTGCGGCCCCGGGTCCAGGTGTAGGGCCGTACCACCGACGAGGGAAGCGCCGGCTCACGCCAGTCGTCGGATCCAGCAGGAACCCGCCCTCCCGGAACTGACCGCGCTCGGTGAACGGACTGCGCGCGGTCCAGTGACTGCACGCGGTCCACTGACTGCACGCCGGAAACTGGCTGCGCAGTCGTGGGGGACGCTTGCCGCCGGCGACGCCGTCGCGAGCGCCAGGGACCACCACTGAGGTTATTGACCACATCAGCAAACGACTCATCGCCGCCGACGTCGTCACCGGATCCGTTCACCGCCACCTCACCACTGCATCAACGGCCTAGCGAGCCGGGTAACCCGGCACGCATATGCGGGGTGAGCTGCTGGCCTACCCGATCGACCAGCAACGTCATTTCATACCCCACCAGGCCGATATCACAGGTCGGGGCCGCCAGGACCGCGAGGCTGGAGCCATCGCTGATCGACATCAGCAGCATGATCCCACGTTCCAGCTCCACCACCGTCTGCACGACCTGGCCGGCATCGAAACAGCGTGCCGCGCCTTGGGCCAAGCTGACCAGCCCAGACGCCACCGCCGCGAGTTGATCTGCTCGGTCTCTGGGCAGGTGAGCCGACGGCGCCAGAGGCATTCCCTCAGCCGAGACAACCAACGCATGCGCCACTCCAGGCACCCTGTTGACGAAGTCGTCGACCAACCAGCTAAAGCGTTCCGGCCGCGTCTGCGCGATGGTCACGTCGTCTCCTCCTCACCGTTCTGCTGCTTCGGTTGCGAGCCGCCAGCGTTGTGGTCACCGTTCGCGCGGGCCTCACGACCTTCTCGGATGCCCCGCTGGTAGCTGGCGAGCCTGCCACGTATCGACTCTGCGCTACGCACCGGCGTACTCGGGGAATCGGTTACCGCCGCCGCGCCCGGTACCAGCAGCGCCCGAGGCTGCCGGCGGGGCAGCCCGATGGCAGTAGTCTCCGCGGTCACCGGCATCGCGAGCGCCTCCGCGGCTCGCCAGCCCGCATCCCCGGCACCCCAGTCCGCCGAATCAGCCGAGGACGAGACGTCCGACGCCGGCGCAGGTGGAGCGGACGGTCGAAACCTGCCCGCCTTGCTGGGATCGGCCTCGGCAAACGTCCTGCCGGGCTGCCGGCGCACCAGTGGCGAGCCCACCGTTGCCGACGCCGCCGAACCCACCGTGGCCGATGCCGCCACCGAACCCCGCGCGGCATCCGCAGCTGGGGCGCCAGCTTGCGCACCTGCTGAGGGAGCGTCCGGCAACGGCGCGTTCGGCGAGGGAGCATGGCGCGCTGGTGCCTCCCGGGTCGCTGCTCCAGCCGGGACGCGCCCGGCCGGAGCGGCCCAGCGCACCGGCACACCCTCGTGCTCCTTGAACCACGCCGACGCCACGTCGTCGAAGATAGGCGTGGAGTGTTGCAGGGTCACCCGGTGTCCTGGCCCCGCTGCTTCGGCCACACTGGGTCGAGCCGGGCGGAACAGATCGGCGCTCGATCCCTCACCAGGAATCTGCTCCGAGCTCTCGACGGAGGGACTGGCAGGCGGTCCGGGAGGACCTGGTGGCGGCACGGTCGGGGTGGCCCGGGTGCCCTTGCGCTGCGGTAGCCCAGAGCCGCCAGGGATACCGGTCGGCTGGCCTTCGGATGGCCCGCTACTGGCATCGGTCTGCTTGGCATCGGTCTGCTTGGCATCGGTCTGCCTGGCATCGGCCTGCCTGGCATCGGCCTGCCTGGCATCGGCCTGCCTGGCATCGGCCTGCCTAGCGTCGGCCTGCCTAGCGTCGGACTTCTGGCCGTCGGCTTGGCCGTCCTGTGCCTCATCGCCGCCGGTCAGCCCTGCGGTCAGCTCACCCTCGTCGCCGTCGTCGTCCTGCCCATCGCCGGCATCGACGCCGGGCTCGCCCTGCTGACGGGGAGCTGGGACGCCGTTGCGCCTCGCCGCCAATCCCCCGGCGCTACCGGGGACGGATCCATTGATTGCGACCGACTCGGCGGCTACTGCCGCCGACGGCTCGTCTGGCTCCGCTGCCACCCGCACCAGCCGGGAGGGCATCACCACGGTCGCCCAGATACCCACGCCTGCATCGCCCCGGCGTAGCTGCACCGCGATGCCATGCCGACCGGCCAGCCGGCCGACGACGAACAGCCCCATCCGGCGGGACACCGACGCGTCCACCGCTGCTGGGCTGGCAAGCCGCTGGTTGGCCTCGGCGAGCTCGGCATCGGTCATCCCAACGCCACGGTCCGCCACCTCGATCGCGACTGCGCCGTCCCGGCCAAGATCGCTGGAGACCATCACGTGGCTATCCGGCGGCGAGAATTGAGTCGCGTTGTCCAGCAACTCCGCCAGCAGATGGACGAGGTCACTCGCCGAGCGGCCGAGCACCAGCACCGCGGGCGGCTGCTGCAGCACCAGCCGTTGGTACTGCTCCACCTCGGACACCGCGGCACGAAGCACGTCGATCAGCCGGACTGGGCGCCCCGACCGGTTGGTCGCATCGGTACCTGCCAGGACGAGCAGGTTCTCGCTGTTACGCCGCATCCTGGTGGCGAGGTGATCGAGTTGGAACAGGTTGTCCAGTTGCTTCGGGTCCTGTTCACCGCTTTCCAGCCGGTCGATGAGCTTGAGCTGGCGTTCGACCAGACCCTGGGTACGCCGGGAGAGGTTGACGAAGATGTCGTTGACGTTGGCCCGTAGCTGGGCCTGCTCACCGGCCAGCCGGACCGCCTGGCTGTGAACCTCGTCGAACGCTCGGGCGACCTGACCGATCTCCTCGCGAGTACCCACCGGCACTGGCTCGATCGCCGCTTCGGGCGCCTCGCCCTCGCGGATCCGGGCCATCGCCTCCGGGAGCCGCCGATCAGCGACATCCAATGCGGTGCGCTTGAGCACTCCCAGTGGCCGCAGCAGCGCCCGGGTCACCAGGATGCCGACCAGCACACCCAGGCCCAAGGCGAAGAACAGGATGACGGAGTTCAGGCCGGCCGCGGTGCGGACGTGATCAAGCAGGCCCTGGGCGGTCTGTTCGATCCGCTGCCGTAGGTTCTTCTCGACTGTCGCGATGTTGTCGATCACCACCGCGTTGCGCCGATCCCAATCCTCGGGTGAGGTGTTCAGCGGCAGCCCCGCATAAGCGCGGTTGAGCACGAGTTGCAGCACCCGTTGCCGGGCCTGCTCGGCCTCCGGACCGACCCCAGCGAGGGCCGCGGTGCGCTCGGCGGGCGCCAATGCTGCCCGGACCGCATCCTGTTCGGTGGCCAACCGGACGGTCGCGGTGCGCAGGTCCTCGATCTGGCCGGGACCGAGGCGATTGAAGTACAGCGCTGCCAAGACGATCGCGTGCTGCCGGGCGACCTGCTCTCGACCAGCCAAAAGGTCGTGCACGGCGGCGGCGTCGTTGGTGATGGCAACGTCGTCGAGCTGGCGGGTCAGCGCGGCGTCCAGCTCGATCAGCGGGTCGATCGCGTCGCTGTACTCGGTGACCACCACCTCTACCGGGCCGAAGCCTGTGGTCACGCTCGCGCGCAGGGTCGCCATCGCACCCAGCGCAGCGAGCGGGGAGCGGCTGAAGTCCAAGCCCTCAACCTGCCCGGCCGCGCCCGCGACCACCCGCGCGCTGTCGTCCACCGCGCGGAACTGTGTATCCAGGCCTCGCCGGTCCCCCAGGCGACCGGTAGCGACATACGTGGTAGCCAAGTCCCGTTCCCGGCCCATGGCGCCGATCAGGTCGGAGAGTTGCTGCTGCACGCGCACAATTTGAGTGATCCGGACGTAACCGGGCGCGGCACCCGCTTGATCCACAATCCGCAGCACACCGGCCACGAGGGCCACGATGGTCGGCACGAGCAGAACCGCGGCCAGCTTGACCACCACAGGCCAGTTACGCCAATACCATCGGGACCGGATGGTTTCCGGGGAACTCCCCACTGGGGAGTCCACGTTGGGGCTCAGTAGGGCGGTCATCACACCGCCTCCGCGACACACCAAGTATCCACGGTCATGACCAGCCTCCGCAGCGGACGGGAGTCGCGAAACTACGCGCTGGCACTTTGGGGTCCCTCCCCAGGGGTCGACGGCAGCCGGGCATCCGGCCCGCCATAGGTCACCGCGGTGGTGGGCAATCCGCACCGCACGAACGGAGCACCTCTGGCGCCGGGCCGGATGCGCCCGATGTAGTGCACGGACGATACGGCGGCCTGGCCCGGGCCATCCCGCGGGTCTCGTTACCGTGCTCGCTGACCACTGATCGCGCCAGTGCCGGGGGAGGACAATACCCGCCCGGCGCAGACACCGTTACCCCCATGGAGGCCGAGCAAATACGTAAGGTAATTAGTTTCCACCTGGAAGTCGGACAGGCCGCGCCACGACAGCGCTACGCCGCGCCGTACCGTGTCGGGTGTCCCGCTGGGAGTCCGAGCCGGGAGCCATCCACCAGCGCACCCGCAACTGTGCTCGTTGTCACCTGGAACACTAATCGGGCGCCGAGCCGATAGCCGGCCGCGGTGCTGGCTGAACGGTGGTGCTGGCCGAATGCGGAGGAATTAAGTTGAGTTCAACGTCGTCTGAGGCCGGACCGCTCATCGTCCAGTCCGACAAAACTCTGCTGCTGGAGATCGACAATCCGGCAGCAGCCGCGGCGCGCGCCGCGATCGCACCTTTCGCTGAGCTCGAGCGCGCCCCCGAACACGTGCACACCTACCGGGTCACCCCGCTGGCGCTGTGGAACGCACGAGCCGCGGGGCATGACGCCGAGCAGGTTGTCGACGCGCTGGTGCGCTTCTCCCGGTATGCCGTGCCGCAGCCGCTGCTGGTCGACGTCGTGGACACCATGAGCCGTTACGGCCGGCTTCAGCTGGTGCAGCATCCGGTGCACGGGCTGGCCCTGGTATCGCTGGATCGCGCGGTGCTCGAGGAGGTGCTCCGCAACCGCAAGATCGCTCCCATGCTGGGTGCACGGATCGATGACGACACCGTGCTGGTGCATCCCTCTGAGCGCGGCCGGCTCAAGCAGGGCTTGCTCAAGGTGGGCTGGCCGGCTGAGGACCTGGCCGGCTACGTCGACGGCGAGGCGCATCCGATCGAGCTGGTGCAGAATGGCTGGTCACTGCGCGACTACCAGCGCGACGCGGTCGTCGGGTTCTGGGCCGGCGGTTCCGGGGTGGTGGTGCTGCCCTGCGGCGCTGGTAAGACGCTGGTCGGGCTCGCCGCAATGGCCCACGCGCAAGCGACCACGCTGATTCTGGTCACCAATACTGTCGCCGGCCGGCAGTGGAAGCGCGAGATCACCGCACGGACCTCATTATCCGACGATGAGGTAGGCGAGTACTCCGGTGAGCGCAAAGAAATCCGCCCGGTGACGGTCGCGACATACCAGATCATGACCCGCAAATCGAAAGGTGAGTACCGGCATCTGGATCTGTTCGACAGCCGGGACTGGGGACTGATCATCTACGACGAAGTGCATTTGCTGCCCGCACCGGTCTTCCGGATGACCGCCGATCTGCAGTCTCGCCGTCGGCTCGGGCTGACCGCGACGTTGGTGCGTGAGGACGGCCGGGAAGGCGACGTTTTCTCCCTGATCGGGCCTAAGCGTTATGACGCACCGTGGCGCGATATTGAGGCACAGGGCTGGATTGCGCCGGCGGATTGCGTTGAGGTCCGCGTCACCCTGAGCGAGTCCGAGCGGCTACGTTACGCCACCGCGGAGCCTGACGAGCGCTACCGGGTGTGCTCCACCGCGCGTAGCAAGCTCTCCGTCGTCGCTGCCATTCTCGACCGCCACCCTGATGAACCGACCCTGGTGATCGGGGCTTACCTCGACCAGCTGGAGCAACTTGGCGAAGCCTTGGACGCACCGGTGGTGCAGGGCTCGACCAGCAACAAGCAGCGGGAGGAGCTGTACGACGCGTTCCGCCGCGGCGAGGTGCGGAAGCTGGTGGTGTCCAAGGTGGCCAACTTCTCCATCGACCTACCGGAGGCCTCACTCGCCGTACAGGTATCCGGCACGTTCGGTTCCCGGCAGGAGGAGGCCCAGCGCCTGGGCCGGTTGCTGCGGCCAAAAAGCAACGGCCGCCAGGCTCATTTCTACTCGGTGGTTTCCCGGGACACCCTGGACACCGACTACGCAGCCCACCGCCAGCGCTTTCTCGCCGAGCAGGGATACGCCTATCACATCATAGACGCCGACGACCTGCAGTGAGCGCCAATGCACTAGCTTGGAAATTCGCTTTGGATGCGCCGAGTTCGACACCAGGGCTGTTTGATCGGCTTTGAGCAGCGCTGTCGTCGAACTCGGCGCACCCAGCGCGGTGAACTCCCGGCGCACTCTCCGCCCGCTTTGCGCTCCGCACGTAACGCATGCACGCCGTCCACTCGAGCGGTGGTTCAGCATTCCGTGGCGCCGTCATAAGCGTTACGCCGACCTTGCCGAGCCGAGAGCCGAACGGGTCACGTGGCCGGATGAGATGTCGCTATCCGGAGCCCGGGAGGCATCCGCTTCTCCAAGCCGAAGGGTTCGAGGTGATGATCCAGGACGCCGGCGAAGGCCGCGGCGATGTCCTCGGTATCCCAGCCTGCACAACGCAGCACCGGTTCCTTGATCGCCGGCTGGCGCACGATGTGCAACTGGTCCCCGGTACACCGGATGAGCTGCCCGGTGATTCCCTCGGCGAGGTCCGACAGCAGGTAGGTGATCAGCGGAGCCACCCGGTCGGGGGTGCGTTCACGCGTGCAGCGCAGCTGGGCGGCCGGAGAACGCTCGACCAGCCGAGTCCAGGCCAGCGGGCAGACTCCGTTGACCCGGACCCCTACGTCCTCCAGATCCAGCGCCCAGGAGTAGGTGAGGGACGCGACTGCACCTTTGGAGGCCGAATAGGCACCCGCGCGACGTTGACCGAACGACGAGCCCGACGAGATGTTGATGATCGATCCGGCACCCTGTGCGCGCATCACCTTGGCGGCTGCAATTCCGCAATAGAGCACCCCCAGGACGTTGACCTCGATGACCTCGCGGGCGGCGCGACTGTTTTCTTCCCACGGCAGAGCCTCGTGGGGGCCAAGTCCGGCGTTGTTCACCAGGCCGTCGACCCTGCCGAACTCTGCCAGGCACCGCTCAACGATGCCGCTGGCCTGGCTCGGATGACGAACCGAAAGGGCGCTGAACACTGCCCGGCCACCCTCGAGCACTATCCGGTCAGCGACTGCTTCGGCCAGTTCGACGTCGATGTCGTTGACCACGACACAGGCGCCGGACCGTGCGGCGTGCAGCGCATAAGCCTCCCCCAGACCCTGGCCTGCTCCGGTAAGCACGATCGCCTTGCCATCGAGGATGCCCATGACTGCCCGCCCTTCGGGTGGCCGGTGCCCAATAGCCCGGCGATGCCACCAGTTTCGGCGAGAAAGTCACCGCAACGTGCAGGGGCTCAGCGAAGGGTTACGGCGCGTCGCCGAGCGGATGCCGCCGTTCGGCCCAACGGATGCCCCCGGCTAGTCGCAACAATTACATCCGGACTAGTCACAGTTGGATACCCCGGCTAGTCACCAGGGGTACCGTCGGGCTAGTCAATCGTGAGCACCAGCGGGCCGTCCTCGGTGATGGCAACCGAGTGTTCCCAGTGCACTGCTCGGGACCCGTCCACGGTCACCACTGTCCAGCCGTCGTCGAGTTCTTCGGTCTTGTCGCTGCCCGCGGTGAGCATCGGCTCGATCGCCAACGCCATGCCGGGTATCAGCCGCGGCCCGCGGCCTGGCCGGCCCACGTTGGGCAGAAACGGGTCCATGTGCATGGCGGTGCCGATGCCGTGGCCACCATAGTCGGCCACGATCCCGTACGTCGTGCCGTACACTGCGGCGGCGGCGAGCGCCGCTGACTCCACGGCATGAGAGATGTCGGTCAGCCTGCCACCGGCGCAGGCGGCGGCGATGCCGGCCTCCAACGCCATCCGGCAGGCCATCGACAACCGGCTGTCGGCCTCGGCGACATTCCCGATGTGCACCGTCACCGCGGCGTCGCCGTGCCAACCCTGGAGAATCGCGCCGCAATCCAGAGACAGCAGATCGCCTTCGGCGAGCACCTGCTCGCGGCTCGGGATCCCGTGTACCACCTGCTCGTTCACCGAGCTGCAGATCGACGCAGGGAACCCGTGGTAGCCCTTGAAAGACGGCACTGCCCCAGCGTCCCGGATCGACTGCTCAGCAAGCTCGTCCAACTCTCCGGTGCTGACCCCGGGTTTGGCGCTGGCCTCAAGCAAGCGCAATGTCCGGGCCACCACCGCCCCAGCAGCCCGCATGGCCTCGATCTCGCCAGGAGACTTGAGCTCAATGCTGCTTCTACCCCGCAACCGTCGCACCACAGCACGCACCCCGCCCCCGGTCATCGCGTGTGTCACGCTCGAGTTCGCAACGCGTCCAGCGCCCGGGCCGTCACATCCGGCACCGAACCGACCGCCGGCACGGTGACCAACCGATCGGCATAGAACTCCAGCAGCGGCGCCGTCTCTTCACGGTAGAGCCTCTGGCGGTGCCGGATCACGTCCTCGGTGTCGTCATCCCGGCCACGAGCCAACAAGCGCTCCACCACCTCGTCCTCAGGCGCGTCGAGCTCAATCACCGTGTCGATCTCGCACTCACGGTCGCGCAGCAGATCGTCCAGCACCTGTGCCTGAGCGACCGTGCGTGGAAATCCGTCGAGGAGGAAACCGGCTCGGCAGACGTCATCGGTAAGCCGGGCCGCCACCATCGCATTGGTCACCTCGTCAGGCACCAACGCTCCAGAATCCAGATACTGCTTGACCTGCTGGCCGATCTCCGTTTCACCGCCGACGTGCGCCCGGAACAGATCCCCGGTCGAGATGTGTTCCACACCGAGTTCCTCACTCAGCACCGCGGCCTGAGTGCCCTTGCCCGCCCCCGGCGGACCGATGATGACGATTCGCACTACCGCAGGAACCCTTCGTAGTTGCGCTGCATGAGCTGGCTTTCAATCTGCTTCACAGTGTCCAGCCCAACTCCCACCATAATCAGCACCGCGGTACCACCGAAGGGAAAGTTCTGATTCTGCCCGTTCCCGGTCAGGTCGAGGAACAGGTTGGGCAGCACGGCCACAACGCCCAAGTACAGCGAGCCGGGCAAAGTGATCCGACTGAGTACGAAATTCAGGTACTCGGCGGTTGGGCGTCCAGGCCGGATGCCGGGGATGAATCCGCCGAACTTCTTCATCTCCTCGGCGCGCTCTTCCGGGTTGAACGTGATCGCGACATAGAAGTAGGTGAAGAAGATAATCATCAAGAAGTACAGCGCGATGTGCACCCAGCTCGCCTGGTCGACCAGGTATCGAGTGATGAACGTCTGCCACCACCCCGGCTGACCGCTCGACGAACTGGTCAGCCGCGCGATGAGATCGGGCAGGTAGAGCAGCGACGAGGCGAAGATGACCGGGATCACACCAGCCTGGTTTACCTTCAGCGGCAGGTAGGTAGAAGTACCACCGTACATCCGGCGCCCGATCACCCGTTTGGCGTACTGCACCGGGATCCGGCGTTGTCCCTGTTCGACGAACACCACGCTGGCGATGATGGCCAGGCCGAACACGCAGACGAGGACGAAAATCAGAGGGCCCTGCGAGTCCAGGATATTTTTGCCTTCAGCAGGGATGCGTGCGGCGATCGAGGTAAAGATCAGCAGTGACATCCCATTGCCGATCCCCCGCTCGGTGATCAGCTCGCCCAACCACATGATCACTCCGGTACCTGCCGTCATCACGACGACGATGACCACCAGGTTGAAGATCGACTGATCCGGGATCGGTGGGAGCGGGCAGCCGGAGAACAGTTGACCGCGCACCGCCAAGGCGATGATGCCGGTGGACTGCAGGACGGCGAGCGCGATCGTCAGATATCGGGTGTACTGCGTGAGCTTGTTCTGCCCGGATTGACCCTCTTTCTTCAGCACTTCGAAGCGAGGGATCACCACAGTGAGCAGCTGAACGATGATGCTCGCGGTGATGTAGGGCATGATCCCCAAAGCGAACACCGACAACTTCAGCAATGCCCCACCGCTGAACAGATTGATCAGCGAGTAGACGTTCTGGTTGTCACCCTTCGACACCCGCTCCAGGCACTGATTGATATTGACGTACGAGACTCCCGGCGAGGGCAATGTGGCGCCAAGCCGGTAGATCACCACCATGCCGAGAGTGAATAAGATCTTGCGGCGCAGATCCGGCGTCGCAAGAGCCGAGCGGAAGGCGCCGAGCACTCCTACCTCCTGGGCACGGCCTTGGTGGGGCCGTCGATCGTGGACCGGCGGTCGCAAGGCCGGGGGCGGCGACCGAGCGGTGCAAGGGAAACCTCACGGCGGATGCCAGCCGGCTCGCCTACGCACTCTGGGCCGACTGTAACAGCCATCGCCGTGGCTCCTCACATGAGAGCCTGCAGGCGCCAATGCCCCGCCTACAGCTCCGTGCTGCTGCCACCCGCCGCAGCGATCTTCTCGCGCGCGGAACCGGAGAACGCCTCGACGCTGACTTGCAGCGCCACCCCCGCGATGTCGCCATCGCCGAGCACTTTGACCGGTAGGCCCTTGCGCACCGCGCCAGCAGCCACCAGCTCCTCGGGCCCCACCGGCCCGCCAGCCGGGAACAGCCGCGCCAGGTCGCCGACGTTGACGACCTGGTACTCGGTGCGGAACCGGTTCCGGAAACCCTTGAGCTTGGGCAGCCGCATGTGGATCGGCATCTGCCCACCCTCGAAGGCAACTGGCACATTCTTCCGGGCTTTGGTCCCCTTGGTACCGCGACCCGCGGTCTTGCCCTTGGAACCCTCGCCACGACCGACCCGTGTCTTGGCTGTCTTCGCCCCGGGAGCCGGACGCAAGTGGTGGAGTTTGATGGTCATTTCGCCGTCACCTCGCTCGGGACCTCCTCGACCGTCACGAGGTGACGGACAGTGGCGATCATGCCACGGACTTGGGGATTGTCCTGCTTGACCACCGAGTGCCGGATCCTGCGCAGTCCCAGCGACCGCAGCGTCTCACGCTGGTTGCGTAAGCTGCCGATGGTTCCCCGGACCTGCGTGATCCTCAATTCGGCCATCTCATACCCCCTGCCCCGCCGCGCGGGCCCGCAGCATACCGGCGGGAGCCACGTCCTCCAGCGGCAGACCGCGGCGCGCGGCGACCTCCTCGGGGCGCTGCAATCCCTTCAGGGCCGCGACCGTGGCGTGCACGATGTTGATCGCGTTATCACTGCCCAGCGACTTGGACAGCACGTCATGCACTCCCGCGCACTCCAGCACTGCGCGCACCGGACCGCCTGCGATGACTCCGGTACCGGGAGAGGCGGGGCGGAGCAGCACAACGCCGGCCGCAGCTTCGCCCGTGATCGGGTGCGGGATGGTGCTAGCGATCCGAGGCACCCGGAAGAAGCTCTTCTTCGCCTCCTCCACGCCTTTCTGGATCGCCGCCGGCACCTCCTTGGCCTTTCCGTAACCGACGCCGACCATCCCGTCACCGTCGCCCACGACCACCAAGGCGGTGAAGCTGAACCGCCGGCCACCCTTGACAACCTTGGCCACCCGGTTGATCGCGACGACTCGTTCGAGGTGCGGGCTCTTCTCCTGCTGGGGCGGCCCGCCACGGCCGCCATCCCGGCGGTCCCGACGATCGCTGCGTTCGCCTCCGCCTTGGCCTTCCCGCCGCATGCGTCCAGGCATCAGGCGTTCCTTCCCTTGCTCACGTGCCGCTGTTGTGTTGTGGTGTTCATCAGTCAGTGGTGTTCATCAGTGGTGTTCATCGTTATTCATCGGGCTTAGAATTCCAGGCCGGCTTCGCGGGCGGCGTCAGCCAGCGCCGCGATCCGACCGTGGTAGGCATAGCCACCGCGGTCGAAGACCACAGCGCCGACACCGATCGCTTTCGCCCGGGCGGCGATCAACTCGCCGACCCGGACGGCCCTGGCCTTCTTGTCACCGTCCATGGCTCGGACATCAGGCTCAATGCTGGACGCGGCCGCGAGCGTGTGGCCCGCCACGTCGTCCACGAGCTGGACAGCGATGTGCCGAGACGAACGGTTGACCACCAGGCGCGGCCGCTGCGGGGAACCGCTGAGCTTCTTACGCAGCCGGAAGTGCCGCCGTGCCCGGGCCAGCCGGCGCCGAGTGGAGATGTCTTTGCCAACCAGCGAATGCTGTGCGCTCGTTGCCGACGGCTGAGCCGTCGAACCTGACGCCGACGGCTGAGCCGTCAATCCAGCTGCTGCCTCAGCCATGATCACTTACCTGTCTTCCCGACCTTGCGGCGGACCTTCTCGCCCGCATAGCGCACGCCCTTGCCTTTGTAGGGATCAGGGCGCCGCAACTTGCGGATGGTCGCCGCGACCTCACCGACCGTCTGCTTGTCGATCCCGGACACCGAGAACCGCGTCGGGCTCTCCACCGCGAAGCTGATGCCCTCGGGCGCCTTGACCGGCACCGGGTGGCTATAACCCAGCGAGAACTCCAAGTCCGAGCCCTTGGCCACCACCCGGTAGCCAACGCCGTGGATTTCCATCCGCTTCTCGTAGCCCTGGCTGACCCCGAGAACCATGTTGTTCACCAGAGTCCGTGACAGCCCGTGCAGCGCCTTGCTGCGCCGTTCATCGTCCGGGCGCTGAACCAGCAGAGTACCGTCCTGTTCCTGCTGCACGGTGATCGGTTCCGGCACGGTGTGGGACAAAGTGCCCTTGGGACCGTTCACCCGCACGGTGGGCCCATCGATGACCACCTCGACACCGGCGGGCACAGTGATCGGTTGCTTTCCGATGCGCGACATCTCGTCTGCTCCCCTCTCACCAGACGAAGGCGAGGACTTCCCCGCCTACGCCCTTCTTGGCGGCCTGCCGGTCGGTGAGCAGCCCGGTGGATGTGGAGATGATTGCCACACCCAGGCCGCCGAGCACCTTGGGCAAAGAGGTGGACTTGGCGTAGACCCGCAGGCCGGGCTTGGAGACCCGGCGCAGGCCGGCGATGCTGCGCTCCCGGTTAGGGCCGAACTTCAGTTCTACCACCAGAGACTTACCCACCGAAGCGTCCTCGGCGTGGAAGCCTGAGATGTAACCCTCTCGCTGGAGGATCTCGGCGATATTCGCCTTGATCTTGGAGTGCGGCATCACGACCCGGTCGTGATAGGCCGAGTTGGCGTTGCGCAGACGGGTCAGCATGTCTGCGATCGGGTCGGTCATTGTCATGGCGACCTCGTGATCCCTTCCCGCCGTGGTTCCCTCCCGGGCCTACGGCGAATAATGGCTGCGCCCTGTGAGTGGCGATGGTTGCTATAGCTCGCATCGCCACTCACAGGGTGAGCCGCGAAGCGTCTCACCACGACGACTTGCTCACGCCCGGGAGCTCGCCCCGGTGTGCCATCTGGCGAAAGCAGATTCGGCATAACCCGAATTTGCGGTAGACCGCCTTGGGACGCCCGCAGCGCTGGCAGCGGGTGTAGCGCCGCACTGCGAACTTGGGCTTACGCGCGGCCTTGATGACCAGCGCCTTTTTCGCCATCAGCTCTCCTTGAAGGGGAAGCCCAGACGACGCAGCAGCGCCCGGCCTTCTTCGTCGGTGGTCGCCGAGGTGACCACGGTGATATCCATGCCACGCTGGCGATCGATGTTGTCCGGGTTGATCTCGTGGAACATCGACTGCTCGGTAAGGCCAAAGGTGTAGTTGCCGTGACCGTCGAACTGGGCCGGCGACAGACCACGGAAGTCGCGGATACGGGGCAGGGCGATCGTCAACAGCCGATCCAGGAACTCCCACATCCGGTTCCCCCGCAGGGTCACCTTGGCGCCGATTGGCATCCCCTCGCGCAACTTGAACTGCGCGACGGACTTGCGTGCTCTCCTGACCAACGGTTTCTGGCCGGTGATCGCGGTCAGATCCCGCACAGCACCGTCCATCAGCTTGGCGTCCCGGGCTGCCTCGCCGACGCCCATGTTCACCACGACCTTGACTACCCCAGGTACCTGCATGGCATTGGAGTAGGCGAACTGATCGCGCAACGCAGTGGCGATCTCCTCGCGGTACCGGGTCTTCAGCCTGGGCACCGCACGCGCATTCTCTACCGACGTCGCAGTCATCTCAAATGTCCTTGCCGGTGCGCCGCGACACGCGTACGCGCCTGCCCTCGTCATCACTGCGGTAACCCACCCTGGCAGGCTTACCGTCGGAATCGACGACCATGACGTTGGAGACGTCGATGGCAGCCTCCTGCGTGACAATCCCGCCGCTTTGCGCACCACGCTGGGTACGGCTGATCCGGGTGTGCTTCTTGATCCGGTTGACGCCCTCGACGAGTATTCGGCCGGTATCCGGGTAAGCCTGGATCACCTTGCCCTTGGCTCCCTTGTCCTTACCGGCAATCACGACCACCGTGTCGCCCTTGCGAACCTTCATCTAGAGCACCTCCGGTGCCAGCGAGATGATCTTCATGAAACGCTTGTCCCGCAGCTCTCGTCCGACCGGGCCGAAGATTCGGGTACCCCGCGGCTCACCGTCAGGCTTGATCAATACCGCGGCATTCTCGTCGAACCGAATGTAGGAACCGTCTGGGCGACGCTTCTCTTTGGCGGTACGCACGATAACGGCCTTGACCACATCGCCGCGCTTGACGTTGGCGCCGGGAATGGCTTCCTTGACAGTCGCCACGATGATGTCCCCGATGCCGGCGTAGCGGCGCGAGCTGCCACCGAGCACACGGATGCACAAAATCTCCTTGGCACCCGTGTTGTCGGCGACTCGCAGTCGCGACTCCTGCTGGATCACGTCAACTCCTTGATCACTTGGCCTTCTCGAGGATCTGAACCAGCCGCCAGCGCTTGGTCGCTGATAGCGGGCGGGTCTCCATCAACAGCACCCGGTCGCCGATGCCTGCGACGTTCGCCTCGTCATGAGCCTTCACCTTGGTGGTGGACCGCAGCACCTTGCCGTACAACGGGTGCTTCTTACGATCCTCGAGCGCCACCACGACCGTCTTATCCATTTTATCCGAGACGACGTAGCCTTCCCGGACCTTACGATTATTTCGCCCTTCGGGCTGGGCCGACTCATTTCGCCCTTCGGGCTGGGCCGCCGTATCCCGTTCGGTGTCGCTCATGCCGCACCCTCACTTCCCGCAGCGGCGTCCGGAGACACCGACAGACCCAGCTCACGCTCATGCATCACGGTGTAGATGCGGGCGATATCCCGCCGGACCGTTCTCAGCCGGCGGTTGTTGTCCATCTGTCCGGTCGCCATCTGGAAGCGCAGGTTGAACAGCTCCTCTTTGGACTCGCGCAGCCGCAGCACCAGCTCCTCGTCGGTGAGCTCGCGCAGTTCGCTCGCAGTGGTGGTGGCCGCCATCTACACGTCCCCTCCCTCGCGACTCACGATCCGGCACTTCATCGGCAACTTGTGCATCGCGCGGCGCAA
>DASYMC010000337.1:0-13139 GCA_036009255.1 Pseudonocardiaceae bacterium | reverse complement strand
AAGGCGTGGCCGTAGAGGTATCGAACGTCGGACCAAAGCCGAGGTCGCGGAAGTGCACAGCCAATACAGTCGCCAGGTCCGCGGTTCGGCGGTCGAGCTCATCGCTCGCACGCACCCGAGCAGGTTATGCCGCCCTGGGGGGCTTGCTCGGCAATCTGAGCGCGCAGCTCGGCCATCGGCCCATCCCGCCCGGTGAAATGGGTGATCTCGCCGGGCAGTCCCCCGCCTGACCGCTTGGCGGAAAGTTCGGGTCCGGTACGGCCAACGGTTCACGGACGGCCGCGGTTGCCTCAACGGTGACCGGCCGGGCAACCCGCGGGCCGTCACCGCCGCGCAGAGCACCGGGGCCGCGACGGCGTGGCCGGGGTATGGGGAAATTCAGCGAATCGCCGTGGCGTAGATCACTGATATCCAGAAACGCCTGCCGGTCGTCATCGGGCATTCCCTCAAGATCAGCAACGTCGACGAGCCGATCCCAGCTGATGTCATAGACGGCCGCCAGAATCCTCAGCGTCCGCACCGACGGCCGGACTCCTCCCTCCGGCCACTTTTCAATCTGTCGACCATAACGGGCGCCGCTGCATTGACGCATTGACTGGTCGGTGAGAATCGATAGCCTAGAAGAAGCACGAAGGTGCAGAGCTCCGGGTAGAATGACCCAGTGTTACCTCAGCGACCACCTACAGTTGAGGAATAGCGACACCGGCACCGTGGATCCGGCCGCTGGGAAGCAGCTGAAGCTCGACGCAGCTTGACAGGCGCTTCCCGCCTGTGACCCAACGGCGCACCAGACAGCACTGCTGAGGAGTTGTAGCCCCGACGGGATTTGAACCCGCGCTACCGCCTTGAGAGGGCGGCGTCCTAGGCCGCTAGACGACGGGGCCGCGAGAACACGATGATGGCATTCGCTGGGGTACCAGGACTCGAACCTAGACTAACTGAACCAGAATCAGTCGTGCTGCCAATTACACCATACCCCACCGCTCGTCCGTTTCCGGGTCTCCTCCGGATCCGAACGAGCACCGGGCAGAAATCTTAGTCGATCGTCGGTGCCCGCTTGCACCCGGATGCCGAGTACTCATCCGACGCGCCCGGTGACCAGCGCGGGAAGCTCAGCCAGTTGCCCAATCACTGAGATTCCGGCCCCCTGCGGCAGGGCACCGCCGCCGGAGCGGTCCAGCCATACGCCGTGCAGCCCAGCGTCTCGCGCGCCCACGGCATCGGTAGCGAGCTGGTCTCCGACGTGCACAGTCTCGCCCGGACGCACCCCCAGGGCACGGCAGGCCCTTCGAAAGATGGCTCGGTGTGGCTTGGCCACACCGAGCTCCCCGGAGATCAGCACCGCATCAAAAGCGGAGTCCAAGCCCAGCGCTCCGAGCTTGGCGCGCTGGTGCTCGCCAGCGGCGTTGGTGATCGCGGCCAGCCGCAGTCCGAGCTTCCGCAACGCTCGAAGGCACGGCAGCGCATCGTCGAAGAGCCGCCACGCACCCCGGACGGCAGCCGTGCGACGTTCCTCCCGCCGGACGACCTCACCATCGCACAGGAATTCACCCCGCCGAGCGAAGAAGTCTTTAGTGCGCTGCTGAAGCATCGGTTCAAAGCCGATCTGCCCGGCCAGGTAACCCGCGTAGTGCTGATCGGTCAGCGTGCACCACTCAACCCACGCATCATCGGTGCCCAGCAGCTCACGCAGCCCCGCGCGAGTCGATGCCTCGTAATCAACCAGGGTCGCGTCCACGTCGAAGCAGACGGCGGCGACCTTGCAGGAAACCGACGGTGCAGGGCTCAGTTCGGGCGCAAGAGTCACCCGGTGCACGTTAGATGTCGTGGGGCCCGCGCCGACTCTGCTGACCCAGTGAAAACTCGTAACGATTCTTCCGTCAGATCGTCACTCACCGTAGCCAGGACAGCGCCCTGCGTGTCCGGACTGGATCGTCAGCGCGCGGCGGCTTGCTTGATCGTCAGGCAGATCAGAGCGCACCAGCCGGGCCGTGCCGGCGACGGCGTGAGCATCCGGCCGCTCCCCGAACACTCTCCTCCTTCGCCGGTAATCGCCCTGATCACCCCGTTGGCCATCGGCGAATAGTCGATCATCACACAGGTGGCTGAATACAAGATTGACACGTGAACCTCAATAAGGTCTCGTGAGGGCCGGGCCACAGCCACGTGGTCCGCAGATTCGCCAATCGAGGGATTCTGTTCTGGGCGCGGGTATCGGTGTGGAAGCGGGCGGATCGGTGACACGGGCGCGGGCGCAGCGGCTTGTTCCTGGTGATCGGTCCATGCAGTGGCGCGCATTAGGCCCGGTGGAGGCAGTGGTCGCGGGTCGGCCGGCTGATCTGGGGCCGCCGAGGCAGCGGGCGTTGTTCGCGTTACTGCTGAGCCGGGTCGATCGTCCGGTGGCCATCGATGCGGTAATTGAGGATTTGTGGTCGGGAGATCCGCCGGCGGCAGCGATGACCTCGCTACGAGCATATGTGTCGAATCTGCGGCGGGTGCTGGAACCGGATCGTCCACCCCGGGCGCCCGCGACGGTGTTGCGCACGCGCGCACCGGGTTATGTGCTGGACAGCCGGGGCGTGGATGTCGATGTGCGCCGCTTCGCCGAGCATGTCGCGGCGGGCCGGGTGGCGTTGAGCCGCGGGAACTCCACGCGGGCGGTGGCTGAGTTCGAAGCGGCGTTGGGGCTGTGGCGGGGAAAGGCTTATGCCGATGTTGCTGACGCGGGATGGGCGGCACCGGAGGTAGCGCGATTAGAGGAATTGCGGCTCTCGGTGGTCGAGGCGCGGTGCGCAGCGCAGCTGCAGCTGGGCGAGCACCACAGCGCGGTGGCCGAGCTGGAGATGCACGTACGGGCCCATCCCCTGCGCGAACACGGCTGCGAGTTGCTGGCGTTGGCGCTCTACCGTGCCGGACGGCAAGCTGAGGCGCTCGGAGTGTTGCGAGTCACCCGCGCGCGGCTTGCCGAGGACCTGGGCATCGACCCAGGAGCGGTGCTGCAACGGTTGGAGCAGAACATCCTCACCCATGCGCTGGCGCTGGACTGGCATCCGCCCACCTCGACGCCGACGACAATTCTCGCGGAGCGCTCCGCAGCGGCGCCATCAGCCACGACGCCAGTGCAGCCGAGGGCCGATCCATCCGCAGAAGAATTCGGTATGCGGGCCTCCCAACGGGTGGTGTCCACCCAGGTGCAGAGCCTGTCCGAGGTGATCGGCCGGCACGGAGAACTCGCGACGTTGCGGGCCGCGTTCACCGATCCAGCACGGCAGCAACGACCGGTCATGCGGGTTCTCACTGGTTTGGGTGGAGTGGGCAAGACCAGCCTGGCGCGGGCCTATGCCCAGCGTTACCTCGCTCATTACGGGCTTGTGTGGTGGGTCCGGGCCGAAGATCCCGAGGCGGTGCCCGGGGAATTCCGTGCGTTGTTGGACATTGTGGCCCCGCAGTACGCCGAACACGCCCATGATCCGGTGCAGGCAGTGCACGCCGTGTTGGCCAACCGCGCCGGTAGTTGGCTGCTGGTCATCGACAACATCGCCGAGCCCGAAGCGCTGCGCGGCATGCTGCCCGCTGCCGGCAATGGCGACGTGCTGGTCACCAGCCGGGCCGGAACCTGGCCGGATCGGCAGATGGTACTTCCGGTCCAACCGCTGGCCGCATCGCACGCCGTACAGTTGGTCACCGCCCTATCCGGCGATGCCGACCAGGACAGCGCAGCTATCCTGAGTGACGAGTTGGGCGGCCTACCGCTGGCCCTGGCCCAAGCCGCCTGCTATGTGGCGCACAGTGCCCTAGACCTCACCGGTTACCTGTCCCTCTATCGCAGCCGCCGCGCCGAGCTACATCAGCAGGGCCACGCCCCGGACTACCCCGCCACCGTGGCCACCACCTGGCAGTTGGCCTTCGATCAACTCTCTACCCCGGCGCAGGCGCTGCTCAACGTCCTGGCGTGGTATGCCCCCGACACCATCCCGCTGGACCGGCTGCTCACCTGCGATACCGACCGCCTCAGGCTTCCCGACCCCGCCAATTGCCCGCTGCGGCCACTGCTGACCGACGCCCTGCACCGGCACCGGGCCATCAGTGAGCTGATCTCCTATGGCCTGCTCACCCGAGTCGGCTCTGGCGGATCGGTCACGGTGCACCGGCTCGTGCAAGCGGTCACCGCGGACCGGCTGACCGCTGAGGGCAACCACAGCGGCTGGATCGGCACCGCCGCAGCCCTGCTGAACGCCGCCTGCCCGCCATGGGCGGGCAGCCAGGTCACCATCACGTCGATGCCCGACATGCGGACCATGCAAACGCTGCACACCCATGTCCGGACCCTGATCGAGCATCTGCGTCCCGACCAGCCCATCACCCTCAACCTGCGCCACACACTCATTGAGTGGGCCGGCCTGACTGGTGACAGCGTCCGAGCGCGCAGTCTGTGCGCGGCCCTCGTCGCTGATTCCGAGCGGATACTCGGCTCCGATGATCCGGCCACGGCGATCGCCCGGAGTAGCCTTGCCCGTTGGACCGGGAAAACCGGGGACGTGGTTCGGGCGCGGGCGCTGGCCGCGACGGTCGTCGAGAACATGATGCAGGTACTCGGCCCCAATGATCGGCATACCCTGCTCGCCCGGATCAACCTAGCCCGCTGGACAGGGGAAGCAGGGCACGCGGAGCAGGCCCGGGAGCTGGCTGCGGCAGTGGTTGAGGACGCCCAGCGGGTACTTGGTCCCGATGATCGATACACGCTGGTCGCCCGGGCGACTCTGGCTCATTGGATCGGAGAGGCCGGCGACGCGATAGGCGCGTGGAAGTCGGCCGCGGCAGTGGTCGAGGACGCCCAGCGGGTGCTCGGTGCCGATGACCGGTACACGCTGGTCACCCGGTCCGATCTGGCTCGGTGGGTCTGGAAGGCCGGCGATGCGACCGGCGCCAGGGAGCTGGCCGCCGCGTTGGTCGAGGATCACGAAAGGGTCCTCGGAGCTGAACACCGGTACACCCTGCTCGCCCGGGCCAACCTAGCCCGGTGGACCGGGGAAGCCGGGGATCTGGAGCGGGCCAAGAAGCTGGCCGCTGCCGTGCTCGGCGACTTTGTACGGCTATACGGCCCTGACCACCGGTACACCCTGGTCGCACACAGCTGGCTTGCTCCCTGGGCACCGCAGAGCGTCGAGCACTAGCTGACGTCGATCCACCGCAGACGAGCACGTTCCGTTACGTGCTGACCGGCTCCAACCCAGCGCCAATTCGCGGCCAAGCGCGGTGCCCGACGGTGTAGCTCGAAACACCATCAAGGCAGCGCCCACCATGACCCGACATCGCAAGCATTAGGGGGTCGCGATTCCGATGACAACCGCCACTATGAGCTATACCCCCGCCGAGGTCCCCGACAGCGTAGCTTCCCTGTTGCTCCGGATTCGTGAAGGAGACGCCGCGGCCTGGGACGAGATCTTCCGTCGGTACAGCAAACTCGTAACATCGACGGTTCGATCGTTCCGGCTGCAGGAAGCCGACGCGCTCGACGCGGTGCAGATGACCTGGCTCCGGCTGGCCGAAAACGCCCACCGGGTGCAGTTTCCCGAACGACTCGGTGGGTGGCTGGCGACCACCGCCCGCCGCGAATGCCTGCATATCCTGCGCCAGGTGAAGCCCATCCCAGGGCTCATCGACATCACCCCGGACACGGTGGCCGATCCCTCAGTAGGCCCCGAACAGCACGCCATCGAGGCTGACACCGCGCAGACCTTGCGGAAGCTGGTAGCCGAGTTATCACCCCGCCGGCGGGCCCTCGTGCGGATGCTGTTCACTGACCATCCCCGCTCCTACGCGGAAGTCGCCCAGACCGCGGGAATCCCGCCTGGCGGGATCGGGCCCACTCGGGCGCGCGCCCTGCGTCAACTGCGAGACAAGCTCCATGAACACGAACTTATCGAGACGTAATTATCCCGCCACATCTGGCAATGTTGCCAGCCAGATTGCAATAACTCAGTGCGCCAATTCCGCCAGCGCGGTCTTACCAGGATAGAACATAAACGCCGTACCCTTCGTGTGGACGAAGTCAGGCAGGCCCTTGACCGTCGCGCCACCGCCGGGGCGGGGCACGATGAAATCCGGGCTTGTACCCGGCACGGCTCGGTTGCCGAACAAGGGATCCTGAGCGCGGCGATTGGCATCGTACACGGGGCTGAAATCGTTCCGCACGATCCAGCTGGTCAATGTGTAGACCTGCTTGCGTAGATCAGCTCCTAAGAACATGCCCACAAGCCCGCGGTCTACCCCGTCGTCCGTGGTTCCCTGCAGCGGTGAGCCGTAGGGCATTCCCCGCCGAAGGGTACGGGGTACCCCGTCGACCACGATCGGATCGAGCGGCGTGTCACGTGGGTTCACAATCCGGATGTGGGCGGAGAACGGGCACCGCATGCCGTCCGGATCTTGAGTCGCGTAACCGAAGTCATTACTGGCGGCCAGCTCCGGATCGGGACGCTCAGGGGAGAGGACAAGCGGCGTGCCATCGCGCCAGCGACCCATCATCTTCGCTGCGAGCAGCTCTTCTGCCTCAGCAGGGGGAAGCTCCGGAAACAGCCGCGGACCCTCGGTACTCAGGAACAGGTTGAATGCCGCGACATCTTGATAGAGCCACCGGAACACCCCATAGGTGCTGTCACGGGCGAACTCAGCGGCCGGGCCACGTGCGGGGGCAGAGGGACACTCGTCGGTTGAGTAGCCCAGCAGAAAATGACGAAAATCGACCTGCCCCGCTGCGCGAGCAGCATCATCGTCCCAGCGGATATCAGGGTACGAAATCCCGTCGGTGTAGCCGAAATGCATCTTTGCTCTGCTATACCAACGCCCCTGCAGGATCGTGCCGTCCCGGCGCGGGATCAGCTCGGTGAGCGCGTTGATGCGCGCCAGATCCCGCACCGACTGGGTCGCGTCCTGAGCTGCGTCATCCGACCGAGCGTACAAGTGCACGACGCAGTGCACGTCCTCAGTCGCGAAACGACCCTCCCACCAGTTCGCCGGGTCGCTCCGACTATCCGCGACATCTCCCAGCGCCATATTGACGGCGCGTGGCCCGAGCTTGAAAACCGCGTCGAACTTCGTCAACAGTCCTGGATCCACCCCCAGCGCACCCAGACCGTTGTAGGTGATACCGATGTTGAGCAGCGGATCCGGGGCAGGATCAAGCTCCGCGTCGGCCATGGTGATCCGCCGCACCAGCTCCCGAAGAAATGCACGGCCACTCGCACCTGCACCGAAGTGAAATAGCAGGTGGCGAGAAGTCGGACGCCGGTAATTTGTGACGACCAAAGCCTGCACCCTGCCCAAGTCAACCTTCATCGTCACCCCTCAGTTGCCCGGGCTGAATTTTCCTTTGATTTCTCGAACGGTCGCATCACCGAACGCCGAGAACATGTAGCCATGATCGTAGCCGGAATCCGGCGCGGTGCCCAGAGCCTTGAGATTGAGCGAATGGGTGTACTCGTAGAAGTCGTTGGGGTTATCGATCTCCTTCCACGGTGGCGCACCTTCCACCAAGGAGAAAATGTGCTCGAAGACCGATGGGAGCTCGGTGCGAAAAAACTCCGTGTAGCCCATCGGGTCACCATCGAATTCCGTCAGAACTTGAATGTACTTGTTGTCGATGACAAGGATACGCGCGAAGTGGACCAGCTCCGACTTGGCCAGCGCGGTATCGATCACCGGCTGAACCTGGTCGGTGAATACGGCTGCTAATTGCTGTAAGCGCTCCTGCGATTCCGGGTCCTGCTTGAGCGGAGCGGTGAAATTCAGACTCATTGCCATGGCGATACCTCCGGCCGTATAGCAGCGTCTCGATTATGTTTGATAGCATTACTTCCAATGGCAGCGTCCACTTTTCCCCGGGTAACCCACCACATCCGCAGCATACGGTCCGGTCGTAGCAGCCCCTCGGCTCGATCGAGCAGCCCCAAGACCCGGATGAATGCAGTGCCCAGGACCACGTCGGAGCTGGCCGCCGCGAGCAGTCGAGGCAGATAGGCGTTGGCTATCCGTATCCTGCGGGTGCGGGATACGGATACACCAGGCAAAGCCAGGTCAGCGCTCACGGCGAGCTCCCATGGCGGATTGATCGTCTTCGCGATCGCCCGAAAGTACCGGGCCGGTGCAAGATTCGTGTGGTGCGCAAGAAGCCGGCGTAGCACTAGCGCCTGATTGGCGGCGACAGTCATGCCGTGCCCGTAGACGGGGTTGAACGAGCACACCGCGTCACCGAGCACCAGCAGACCATCCGGAAACTCCTGCAGACATTCGTAACGGCGCCGCACAGCGGCCGGGAACCGGAACGCGACCGGGCTGTCCAAAGGCTGGGCCCCCACGATCGCCTCGGAGATATCAGCGAAGGGCAGGCTGGCCGCGAATGCCTCAAAGTCGGCTGGATCGGTCGGTGGGTGATCACCGAGGATGCCCCCCAGGGTAAGCATGTGCCGGCCGCCCTCAAGCATGCCCAGCACACCGATCCGCGGGTTGTCCGGCGTGGCGCCGATGAGGACCATCCCGTCCGAGCCGAGAGCGCCTGGACGCAGCCGATAGGTTCGGGTGGCGTAGCCCAGGCCGATATCGACCCGCTCCTCGGCCGGTGGCTGGAAGCCCCACTCTGCCAACCAGACCGGTGTCCGTGAGCTGCGGCCGGTCGCATCCACCACGAGATCCGCCGCCAGCTGCACGTACTCCCCTGCTCGGTCGCGCACCCGCACGCCGGTCACCCGCCGCCCGGCCGTGGTCAAGCCGGCGATGTCCGCGCGTTCCACGAACCTCACCCCGGGTAGCGCTGCCACCCGGGCTCGAACGCTGCCCTCCAAGAAGGACCGGCTGACGATCAAGCCCAGCACACCACCCTCGGCCTGCGCAAGCCGGTGGCCGAGCAACATCCACCGGCAGTGCCCGAGCAGGTCTCCCGAGCTGGCACCAGCCTGCACCGCATCCGCGGTGAAGCCCGGGAACAGCTCTTCCAGTACCGCGGCTCCCCGCGGCTGCAGTGCGTGATGGTGGCGTCCCTGTGGCACGCCACGGCGGTGCTCGCCGATCTCGGGCATGGCATCCCGATCGATCACCGTGACGTTGCGGTAGGCATCGGCGAGCACCCGAGTGGCCAGCAACCCGGCCATACTCGCGCCCAACACCACCGCGTGGTCACCGGGCTGGTGCGGCATCGAGATCTCCTGCGCTTCAGGCACGCTCGCTGTCGTTCGGGTCAACGCTTACCCTCTTAGGTCCTCCCGCGCCCACAATCTGTTACCTGGATTGGAGTCACGTTGGAGGCGGATTGGACCCGGCGGCGGTGCAGTCCGAGCCTGACGCCGGTCATAGGATCGCCGAGATGGCCCTGCGCGCAACCAGTCTCGACGTGAGCGGTGCACTGCAAGTGCTCCGCCGGGTCTTCGGCTACGACTCCTTCCGGGGAGCCCAGCAAGAGATCATCGACCACGTCACCGCCGGTGGTGATGCACTTGTGCTCATGCCGACCGGCGGTGGCAAGTCGCTGTGCTACCAGATTCCCGCCCTGGTGCGCCCCGGGGCAGGGGTCGTCATCTCACCGCTCATCGCCCTGATGCAGGATCAGGTGAACGCCCTGACCGCTCTCGGTGTGCAGGCTGGGTTTCTGAACTCCACCCAGGACTCCAACGCGCGCCGCACGGTCGAGTCCGCCTTCCTCGCGGGGGAGCTGGATCTGCTCTACCTGGCCCCGGAACGCCTGCGCCTCGACTCGACGCTCAGCTTGCTGCAACGCGGCGCGATCTCGCTGTTCGCCATCGACGAAGCGCATTGCGTGGCCCAGTGGGGCCATGATTTCCGACCAGATTATCTCGGCCTGTCCTCACTGCACGAACTGTGGCCGACCGTGCCCCGCATAGCGCTGACAGCGACAGCCACCAAGGCAACCCACGCCGAGATCGCGTCCCGGCTGAATCTCACCAAGGCCCGTCATTTCGTGGCCAGCTTCGATCGCCCGAACATTCAATACCGCATCGTTTCGAAGGCCGAGCCCAAGCGTCAACTGCTGGAGCTGCTACGCACTGAACACTCCGGCGATGCCGGCATCGTGTACTGCCTGTCGCGGTCATCGGTGGAGAAGACGGCGCAGTTCTTGCTGAGCAGCGGGATTGAGGCACTGCCGTACCACGCCGGGCTCGACGCGCGCACCCGAGCGGCCAATCAAGCACGGTTCCTGCGCGAGGACGGCTTGGTAATGGTCGCCACGATCGCGTTCGGCATGGGCATCGACAAACCCGACGTCCGCTTCGTCGCTCATCTCGACCTGCCCAAGTCGGTCGAGGGCTATTACCAGGAGACCGGCCGAGCAGGGCGGGACGGCCTACCCTCCACCGCCTGGCTAGCCTACGGCCTGGCCGATGTCGTACAGCAACGCAGACTGATCGACACCTCCGAGGGCGACCAGGCCCATCGCCGCCGTCTGGCCACTCACCTCGACGCCATGCTGGCGCTGTGCGAGACGGTCGGGTGCCGCCGCACCCAGTTGCTCGCCTACTTCGGTCAGCAGGGCGGCGCGTGCGCGAACTGCGACACCTGCCTGTCGCCGCCGCAGTCGTGGGACGGCACGATCGCTGCACAGAAGCTGCTGTCGACCGTGCTGCGGCTCGACCGCGAACGCCACCAGCGCTTCGGCGCAGGGCAGGTGATCGACATCCTACTCGGCAAGCAGACACCCAAGATCAGTCAGTTTGGTCACGACTCGTTGACCGTCTTCGGGGTCGGCGCCGAGCTCCGCGAGAGCGAATGGCGCGGTGTGGTGCGCCAGCTGCTGGCGCAGGGACTACTGACCGTCGAAGGCGACTACGGCACCTTGGTTCTCACCGACTCCAGTAGTGAGGTGCTGAGCCGGCAGCGCCAGGTTCTCCTGCGCCGCGAGCCGCAACGGCCGGCGCGATTGGAGAAGACCGCCAAACCTCGCCGTACTGCAACCGTGGATCTGCCCGAGAATGCGATTCCGGTGTTCGAACAGCTCCGCGCCTGGCGCGCCGTCACAGCGAAAGAACAAGGCGTACCCGCCTACGTGATCTTCCACGACGCGACCCTGCGTCAGATCGCGGCCCAATCCCCGGGGACCCTAGCCGAACTCGGTACTGTGAGCGGCGTCGGCGAAAATAAACTAGCCAAATACGGACAAAAGATCCTCGATATCCTCTTGGCGTAGCCTATTTGGTCGTCACGCACGTTGCTTCGAGGTAACTCATCAAGGTCTTGGTGGCATTCTGGACATTGTGTGTTTCCTTCAGGTGCTCCGCCACCTGGCGCATGAGATCATCTTTGTTAGACGCAGTGTACTGGCTGAAGCACTCTTGGTGCCCACACTGGAACTGGTGCATCGCTGTACTCCATCTGTCGTCGTTCATCTGATCAACATCCGGTGGCAACCACTGTGATCACAACCGTTCTTCTACTCTTACCGTTCGGCTGCCGTGCGCACCCGGTTCGATTTTTTATCGGTGCGTCGCCCAGCTTTTTCGATGTTGTCGATGATCGTTGCTATGACCTGACACGATCCCAAGCGGCTCGACCGCTCGCGCAGGGCATGCGCCAGCAGCCGAGCGAGGTAGTTGACCTGGTGGCCGAGGGACGCCGCACGGGCCAGTGATGCTCGAGACACGGATCAGCCCCTACATCCGCGCAGCACCGCCCGGAGCCGCGGCCATTTCCACAGGGCCACCCTGGAGGCCACCACCACCGGCACGACGAGCCACTGTACGGCGGCAGCGAGCAGGTGAGTGACCCGCTGAAGATCTCCCGACCAGCCGACGCCCGCTCCAGGCAGCGGCAAGTTCGAGGAACCCTGTCTCGGAAATAACGCGAAAGCTGTTCAGTCATCCTCAATAAGATAGACAAACCTTATCCTTTTGATAGCATTTCCGCCACGAACAGTGCCTTGTGCGTCACGTCAAGTAGCTGCACTCCTGGCGACTATTTAATACCAGTAGTAATCCGCAGTCTACGAGGGAGTGAACCCGAGGTGAATACACGCACGGGTGTTTGCCTGACGCTCATGGTGGGAGGCACTATCATCCAGTGCCCGAAACATCGGTGGACACCCATTTTGCGTTTCAGCCGCTGATTAATCTGCACACCGGGGGCGTAGTGGCGATCGAGATGCTCGCCCGACCCATGCACCGAGACGTACGGTCGCTGTTACGGTCAGCCGCTCGCACAGGAGGTCTGGAAAAGCTCGACGTGGCACTGGCTGTTGCAGCCGCGCATTGCTCCTCGGAGCACGAGACACTGCTGCCGTTGCACCTCAACCTGATGGTCGACACCGTTGTCGCCGACGGGGAGACACTCGTTCCGCTACACCAGGCGCTGAGCAGCTCGGCACGGCAGGCGAGCCAGACGGTACTGGAGATCAACCCGTCGGACGCCGAGCTGAAGCCCGAGCTCCTCTATGCCGGGCTGCACCGGCTGCGCCGACTCGGGTACCGCCTCGCGCTGGATGGGGTAGGCGCTGGAAACTATCCGCTGACGGTGATCGCTGAGGCCAGACCTGAGTTGATCAAGATGGACCGTGAGATCGTCGCCGGGCTGCCGGGAGACAGCAGCTGTGTGGCCGTACTCGAGGCGCTCCAGCATCTCGCTGGTCGGATCGGGGCGCAGGTAGTGGCCGAAGGGGTGGAACGTCCGGAACAGCTCGCCGCATTGCGGCAGTGCGGGGTGGGCATCGCGCAAGGCAACCTCTTCGCACCACCCAGCCGCCGTCCCCAGACGTACCTGCCAATCGCGGGTATCACGGAATTTCCAGCTCCCGCCGCGCCGGCTCCCACCCGTAGCGTGTCCGAGCCCCAGATCACCGATTTCATGCATCCTGCCGTCACTTTGCCGCTGTCGGCCACCGGGGAGGAAGTCCGCGCTGTGCTCAGCGATCGGCCGGCGATCAACGGGGTGGTACTGGTGGACGTCGACGGCAGGCCACACTGCACACTGGAGCGCAACCGGTTCCTGCTCTCCGTCAGCGGGGCCTACGGGCACGCCCTGTACTCCCGGCGGGAGGCCGCCCGGCTAGGGGACGAGCCCCGGGTTCTCAAACCCGGCTCCAGCGCACTGGCCGCGCTGGAGCTTGTCCGCAGCAGCGTCGCCTACCGCAGGTACGACGACAT
>DASYMC010000336.1:0-18130 GCA_036009255.1 Pseudonocardiaceae bacterium | reverse complement strand
TGTCGAGGATTCGCGACCAGAGGTGTGATGGATGGTCTGGTCAGCCGCACCGTGCGGAAGATGGTTGCGAGCTTCTTGATGACGGATGACGGAGACGTCTACGTCCGCAAGATCAACGGCGAGCTGGCGGACGGTGTTGGGTGTTCCCGGCCAGGCGGCGATGGCGGCCCGCCGGGACGATCCGTGCCCGGAGGCCGAGGCCTGCGCGGTCGGGTCCGGATCGGAATTTGTCCAGTTACTCCCAGGGAACTCTCAGCTACTTCATGCAACGACATTTGTGTCCGAGCGTCCCTTCTGAGGTCTTTACGGACTCGACTGAGGAGGGATCACCATGCATCTAGGCCGGACAGCACTTCGAGGGGGCGCTCTTGCGCTCTGTGCCGCTGGCGCTGTGGCTCTCGGAGTGGGCTCGGCGTCGGCCAGCACGCTCACCCCAGCCCCGCAGGCGGCTGCAGTCAGCTCCAGCCAGGTCTACCTCGCGGACTGGGACTACTGCGATGACTGGAACCACCGCGGCGACGGGCCCTGTCGTGGAGACCGGTGGACTTGGGATGGCCATAACTGGATTCACGATCGTTGGGATGGCCAGCGTTGGAACCGTCGCGGGGACTTCTGGTCTTCGTACTGCGATGACTGGAACCACCGTGGCGACGGGCACTGTCGTGGGGACCGGTGGACTTGGGATGGCCACCGTTGGAACCACGACCGTTGGGATGGCCGCCAGTGGAGCCGCCGGTGAGCATCTTCGCCACGAGCGGTGGATGATCCGTCGCTTGAGGGCCTGGCCCGCGGATCGTGCAGATTCCGCGGGCCAGGCCCGCCCCACCGTGGCTGCGGTGACGGTCCAGCGCTCCCGAACGAGCGTCGTTAAGGAAGCCGCCATGAGGTGCCGAGGGCGCTGTTTTTTTGCTGGTCAGGAACTCTGAGCTGAGCGAGTCCGCGAACGATTCCCCACCTCACGTGATGATCAATCGTGACGCTGACCGTGGAAATGCCATCAACTGGGCACCTGGTGGCAGCTTCTTTAACCACCCCCGCGGCCCGGCGAGAGAACGCTCGCCGCCTGGCTACGGCAACGCGGCAACCAGACCGGGCCACTGTGGCCAGGTCAGCGCGGCCGGCTGACCACCTCCGGTGCGCGATCTTCTCGCCGGGTTCCCCAGTTCGTCGGCGACTGTTACCTACCCAGATCGCCACCAAGAGTGGCATCCCCAGGCTTTGGCGCGAAGGTGAGGAGGCTGATGCTGCGTAACATACGCGGGATGGGCCGTTGGATGCCGTACGTGGCGTCAGCTGCGTTGATAGTGGTGTTCGCGGTGGTGGTGGGGCTGATAGCCGTCCGAAGCGGTGGGGGCGCGACGGAGGCGTCCTCGTCGGCTCCCAGCCCGATAGTGCCTCGTATCAGCGTTTCCCCCGCGACGGCGACGGAGATCAACCCGACAACACCACTCACAGTGACTAGCATGGACGGGCAGTTGACCACGGTTACGGTGACCAACACCGGTACGGGCACGGTGGTCACCGGGGTGTTCACCGGAGACGACCAGGGGTGGCATTCCACCGAGGACCTCGGGTACGGCGTCACCTACCGACTGATCGCTGAGGCGACCAACCGTGCCGGTGGCCACACTCGGCAGCAGGTCACGATCACCACGATCCATCCCGAGCAGCAGGCCTATGCCAACCTCATCCCCGCGCCCACCCTG
The DNA here is from genome assembly GCA_036009255.1 of Pseudonocardiaceae bacterium. Classification (GTDB taxonomy): domain Bacteria; phylum Actinomycetota; class Actinomycetes; order Mycobacteriales; family Pseudonocardiaceae. Next base: position 16,424 of record DASYMC010000336.1, on the reverse strand, counting down.
GTGGCCGATACCGGGGTCGGGGTGGGCCAGCCGATCGTGTTCCAGTTCACCGAACCGGTAACCGACAAAGCCGCCGTCATCCAGCACCTGAACGTCACCAGCAACCCGCCACAGCCCGGCGCGTGGTACTGGATCGACGATCAGGACGTGCACTACCGGCCTGAGCAGTTCTGGGAACCGGACACCACCCTGACCGTCAGCGCGACCGTCTACGGGCTCGACCTCGGTGGCGGGGTCTACGGGGCCGAGAACAACTCCGCCACCTATCGGGTGCACGACTCCTTGATTGCCAAGGCCGACGGAGCAGCCGAACAGCTCCAGGTGTTCGACAACGGGCAACTGGTCAAGACGATGCCGATGAGCCTGGGAGCACCGGGTTACCCCACCCACGAAGGCATCCATGTGATCTCGGACAAGCAGCCCTCGATCACCATGAACTCCTGCACCTTCGGGGTGTGTCCAGGCCAACCCGGCTACTACCGGGAAAAAGTCGCGCTGGACGAGCGGATCTCCAACGACGGCGAGTTCGTACACTCCGCACCGTGGTCGGTCGGTCAACAGGGCAACTCCAACGTCTCACACGGCTGCGTGAACCTCTCACCAGCCAATGCGAAGTGGTTCTATGACCACTTCGGGCTCGGCGACGTCGTCGAGGCCATCCACTCCGGCGGCCCCCCGCTACCGGTGTGGGATCTCTACGGCGACTGGGCCCTGCCCTGGCCACAATGGCAGACCGGCGCCGGTAGCGCCGCCCACCATTAAATCGCTCGCGCAGATGCCGGGGTACAGAGGGTTTGGACCGGGATCCGGGGTCCGATTCTCTCCGCGCCCCTAGATTCACCCGAGCCAATCAGCCCACCGACAACCTGAGGGAGAACCGCCGCCATTTGCGGCTGCAGCAGCTTCGTTAACGGCACATTCGTGCCGGATGTGTCAGGCAGCGCAACTTTCTGCGGAGGGGTTGCGCTGTCTGGCACGTGCGGTGGGCACGGCGTAGGGGTGGGTAGCCGCAGATGGGCCGCCACCGGCGGCTTCGCGAGCGCTAGCCCACGGCGCGAGCCGGCGCGTTGGAATCTCGCTGCCTGATGGGCACCATCGCGTTCCAGCGTCCCTCGCCGAGCAATTGCAGATAGTGCGTGTGTAATGCGATTAATGAGCTGCGGTGACCGACGCTAACTAGCGTGCATTCTGGTAGGTTTTCGTGAATCAGAGTGTAGAGCGTATGTTCGATGCCTTCGTCGACGGCGGAGGTGGCCTCGTCGAGAAAGATTAGGCGTGGGCGGTTTACCAGAATGCGGGCAAAGCCGAGGCGTTGTTGCTCACCCGTGGACAGGACGCGTGACCAATCGATCTCTTCCTCGATTCGATCCTGCAGGTGGCCTAGCTGGACCAGCCGCAGGACTTCGCGCGCCTGGTCATCGTCCACCCGCTGCGGGGATTGGGGGTAGCTCAGCGCGGTACGCAGGTTTCCCAGCGGCAGGTAGGGCTGTTGGGACAAGAACAGTGTGCGGCTCGTGGTGGGGCGGCGTATCGTACCTTTGGCGTACGGCCATAAATCCGCCAAGCTGCGCAGCAGAGTGGTCTTGCCGCAGCCCGAGGTTCCGGTGATCAGTAGAGCCTGGCCGGATCTCAGGTGCAAGTGCAGACCTTGGACCAGTGGTTGGCCGTCGGGTCGGTGTACCGTGAGGTCCTCGATGTGCAGCCCATCGGGATGGTCTGTAATGGCCACTGAGGGCAGGTCGCGTGTCTGGCTGTTCGCGTCCAGTAGACCGGTTAGGCGATCGAGTGTCGCGCGGTAGGCAGCGAAGAGGCCGTACGAGTTGCGAAAGAAGGACAACGCGCCCTGCACTTGACCGAAAGCGATAGTGGTCTGCTGGACATCGCCGAGCGTGATGGCGTGGTGGAAGAAGCGCGGCGCCTGAACGAGGTAGGGAATCACTCCCGAGATCTGGCTGACCGCGATGTTGAACCCGTCGAACTTCAGGAAGCGAAAGACAATGCGCCACCTGTTTTTGATAACAGCGGCGAACCTGGCGTCCAATGTCGCACGCTCGACTTCGTGGCCCTGATAAAATGCGATGTTTTCAGACTGGGCCCGCATGCGGACCAGCGCGTAGCGGAAGGAGGCGCCAAGTCCCTCGTTCAGGAAGTTCAGCCCGATCAGCGGACGACCGATTCGGAAGGCGCCCATCGAGGCCACGATCACGTATAGATATGTGAAAAAGACCATCGCTCGGGGGATCGTGTGGCCGAACAGCGACAATGGTCCTGATAGGCTCCATAGTATGGGCGTGAACGAGATGAGCGACATCAGTGATCTCAGCGCGCCCAGGGCCAACGCAAGAGAGTCGCCAACAAACGAGGGGATGTCCTCTTGGATCCGTTGGTCGGGATTGTCGACTGGTCGCATCAGGAATTGCCCACGATGGTAGGCGCGACCCTCCAGCCAGTCACCGACTAGGTACTCGTTCAGCCAGCTACGCCATTTAATGATGAAAGTCTGCTCGATGAGGTACTCGACCCTTGAGTGCACAAAATAGATCGTCGTCAACACTCCAAATACTACAAGAAAGTAGCTGAACGCCGCCGAGTTCAGCTCCTGCAGCGCCGTGAAGAGTCCGTTCGTCCAATACGACAGCAGCACGTCCAGGCGCACCGCCAGGACCGTCATCCATAACATCGCCAACAGCGTGAGCAGCGGTCGCCAGCTGGCGACCCTGCGGTCAGGCCTGAAATAGGGGATGGCGATCCTCCAGAACTGCTTTCCCCAGTGAGTAAAACGTGGTAGTAGCCAGATAACCATGGCCAGCGCAGCAACAGTGATGACAAATGCCGTCGCCGACCAGGCGAGACTTGCACTCCACTCATGTTTCCAATCCAATGACCCAATCAAAATATTCTCCAGCGGTGGCAGCCTGTAGTGAGATAGCCCTTAACTTCCGATCACACGAGGCGGTGCTTGGGAGCCTCACGATCCGCATAGTCCTCCCAAGCGTGGTGCCTTCCAAGAGCAGCGCCTCGACATCCGGGCGCGCCACCGGCCCCGCGCCGAACCCGGGTGGCCCACTACCCGCCCAAGGCTAAAGAGTGGACCGGCGCGGAGCAGATCCTCGCCGCGGTCGCGGCGGCCGACCCGACGCTACCGGCGGCCCGCGCGCGTCGGTGGGCTGGCGTGGCTGATGCTGCGAGCCACCTCGCGCGAACCCGACCCGCCCAAGATCGTGCATGACGATGTGGTGAGGCCGCTGGGTGGAGTGGTTTGTCCGGATACGCCGATCCGGGGTTCGCTGGGGGTGTCAACTGACGTGCACGGTCAGTGCTGCGGTGTGCAGGGTGCCGCTGGTTTGGAATTGGATGAACAGGCGCCAGTTGCCGGGTGTGGGGAACTCGGCGTGGAAGGTTAGGGACAGCACCAGCGCGAGTGGCTGATCGTTGTGGTTGGGGGTGATGAATTGGGTGTAGACCCGCCACGTGCCGCGGGTTCATCGCGGGCAGCGTGACCGATCAGGTGCCGTGGGGGGACATGCTTGGGTGCAGGTGAGTGAAGCTGGTGAGGTCCGAGCTCTATTGGGTGGTCTTGGTGTGGGCCGTCACGGGGCGGATCAAAGGGATGATGACGTCATCGACGATTTCGATGAGCACCGGGTCGGGGATGGCGTGGTGGGTCTGGAAGTGTTCGCGGAGCAGCGCGGGGGCGATGCTGGCGATGCGGTGGGTCAGGGCGCTGGGGCGGACTTCGCCGCGGGCGGCGCCGCGGGTCAGGATGGTGGTGAGCTCGCTGATGGTGGGGTCGAGGAAGCGGATCCGGATGGTGTGTGTGAGTTCGGGGTCGCGGTGGGTGTCGGCCATGAGGCCGCGGATGGCCTCCCCGGTGGGGCTGTTGAGCGCGTCGGCGATCTGTCGTAGGTAGTCCAGCAGGTCGGTGCGCACGTTGCCGGTGTCGGGTGGCTGACCGCGGCGGGGGAGGGTGTGTTCGATCGCGTCGGCGACTAGTTGGGCCCGGTGAGGCCAGCGCCGGTACAGCGATCTTTTGCTGGCGTGGGCCCGGGCGGCTACGTGCTCCATCTTCAGCCTGGCGTAGCCGACCTGGGTCAGCTCCTGGAGTGTGGCCTGGAAGATCGCCGAGTACAGGACGTCTCCTCGGCGCCGGAGCCCCCTACGGTGATCGGCTGAGTCAGTGGTGTTCATGGTCTGCGCCTGTCGGTGGGGTTGGGGTGTGGGTGGTGGTCACGGTGTTAGCCGATGTCGACTGGGTGGGCGCTGGGGGTGGGAGCGGGGCCGTGGCGCAGGAACAGGGCGAGCAGCGCACCGATGGCCAGCAGGATGGCGATGATCAGGAAGATGTTGCTGTAGGAGCTGGCCAATACGTCGAGGTTGGTGCGCTGCCACAAGGGGTAGAGCCCGAGTGGGCCTTGCTGGCCCAGGGCGGTGATGTGCGGGTCGCTGGCGGTGACGGGGTCGAGCAGGCCGGTGCGGCCGGCGAGGTCCTGGGCTTGCCACGCGGTGGCCAGCGCAGTGAGCCCGGCCAGGCCGAGGGCTTGGGACACCCGTTGGACGACGTTGTTGACCGCGCTGCCGGAGTTGAGGATGCCGGCGGGCAGCGCGGACAGTCCCCCGGTCATGATCGGCATCATGGCCAGGCCGATGCCCAGGGCCATGACCATCAGCCACCAGATCACCTCGGTGTGCGTCATGTCAGCATTGATTCCGTGCAGCAGCCACAGGCCGCCGGCGCAGATCGCGAGTCCGGTCACGGCGGGGATGCGGGGGCCGATCCGGTCATAGAGGCGCCCGGCGAGGGGCATACACACCAGCATGACCAGGGCTTGGGGTAGCAGCAGCAGCCCGGTGTCAAAGGCCTGCAGCTGTTGGCCTTCTTGCAGGAACAGCGGGACGTAGAACACCGTGGTGAACAGCCCGATGGACACGATCGCGATCAGCAGCAGCGAGTTGATGAACGGCCAATACCCGAACACTCGCAGGTTCAGCAGGGGGTCGGTGACTTGGAGTTCGGTCACGACGAACAGTGCCAGGCTCAGGGCGGCGACGGTGAACAAGATGAGGACCCGGTAGCTGCTCCAGCCCCAGTCGGTTCCTTCAGACACAGCCAGCAGCAGCGCGAAGAGCCCGGTGGCGATGCTGGCGAAGCCGGGGATGTCCAGCGGGCGCGCCGCCGGCCTGGTGAAGGTGGGGAGCACGGCGAGCGCGGCCAGCGCACCCAGGATCCCGACCGGCACGTTGATGAAAAAGATCAGCCGCCAGCTGACGTACTCGACCAGATACCCGCCCAGGGTGGGGCCGACCGCGGGGGCGACGACCAGGCCCAGCCCATACAGACCCATCGCGGTGCCGATCTTTTCTTTGGGTACCACCCGGTACAGCGCGGTTAGGCAGGTCACCGGGATGATCCCGCCTGGGATGGCCTGCAGGATCCGGAACACGATCATGCTGTTGAGGCCCCAGGCCAGCCCGCACAGCGCCGAAGCCACCGAGAAGCCGATCAGCGAGATCAGATAGATCCGCTTGAGCCCGACCCGGTCGCCCAGCCACGCGCTGGCCGGCACCACCACACCCAGGCACAGCGTGTACGCGGTGGAGATCCACTGGATGTTCTGGGGGGTGGTGCCGAAGTCGTTTTGCATGGTGGGGATCGCCACGTTGACGATGCTGGTGTCCAGAATCGACATGAACATGCCCACGATCAGCACCGCCAGCGGCGCACCCCACCCCACCCTCGACGCTGGTGGCGGAGTGGGCGCGGGGGTGGCCCTCGCCGGCAGGCCGGCGGGCGGCGCGGTGCGCGCTGGAGTCAGCTGTGACCGGGTCATTGTGGTGGTCCTCCCCTCCGCGGCGGGTGATCAGTTCTTGTGGATGTGGACGGTGACGTTCATGCCGGGCACGACATCGACCGAGGGCAGGCTGGTCAGCGCGATCTTGACCGGGATGACCTGGGTGACCTTCTGGAAGTTGCCGCCGCTGTTGGATTGCGGGAACAGCGAGAACACTCCCGCGGCGCCGTCCTGGACCCCCACGACCCGCCCGGTCAGCGGGGTGTTGGGGTAGGCGTCGACGTCGATGTCGACCAACTGCCCGGGATGCACGGACCGGACGTCGGTCTCGTCGACGCGGGCGGTGACGTAGATCTTGCCCAGGTCATAGGCCACGGCGAGCTGGGTGCCGGTGGTGACGTAGGTGCCGATCACGCCGTTGTCCACGGCCACCGTGCCATCGCCGGGTGCTCTGATGGGCATCTGGGGTGAAGCGAAGCCGTCTTGGATCTCGATGCGCCCGACGATCTGGCCTTGGTGCACGTCAGCGCCCTGGGTGGCGGTCCAGTCGAGCAGGGTGCCGGTGGCCGGCGCGTTGATCGCGATCTTGTCGCCGTCGATCTGGGCGTTGTCGGTGCTGACATAGTTGCCCGCGTTGATCAAATAGCTGGCCCCGAAGCCACCGCCGGCGAGCAGCGCCACGATCGCGATCACGATCAGCGCGACGCGTGTGGAGCGCTTCAGGCCGCGGCGTGCCGGTGGGCTGGGCGCTGCGCCGTTGGTGGGCAGGTCGGTGGGCGCGGGGGGCGCCAGGGTGGGACTGTCCATTGCTCATACCTCCGCAGGATGGGTAGCGAACCCCTCCCACTGAGAGTACGGCTCGAACCGTATCTTAAAGCGATACGATGAGTACTCTATTCGGGTGGACTACCCAGCGCGTCCCGCGGGGTACCAGCCGCATCAGCAAGCGGCGCGGATGATCGAGACGACCAGCCGAGGACCGGCGCGGCGCGCACCCGACCCCAGGAAGAGAGGAGACACCGCGTGGACAGTCATGTACCTGCCGGAGGCCGCCGTGCTCGTTCACTCAACCCCTGGCTCGGTGACCTGTTCGACCCAAACAACATCGATCGGACCGTTGCCGCGCTGATCACTTCCCAGGACGAGACCCGTGGCTTTCGCTGGTGGCGGAACCGATTCCCAGCACGCGGCCGTGGCCGCATGCACTCACCGATCGCGGGCACGGCCGCCGGCGTGCCGTTCACCGCGTTGCCGCCGGCCGACGACGGCGCCGCGACGCTGATCATCACCTGGCACATGCTGGACGCGCCGAGGTCGAGCGCCGCGTTCGCTGCCGCGTTGCCGATGAACGACCTGCCCGCGTGGCGGGTGCACCTCGACATGCCGATGTGTGGGGCGCGCATGGTCGACGGCAGCACGGACGCCGTCGTGGAGCTGATGCGCAAGGACGCCCTGATGTCCTTTCTGTACCCGTTCGTCCGACAGGCGACCGTTCCCGGCCGCGCTGGCGTCGATTCGTGTGCAGCTGCCGGTCGATGACGGCCCGATCGGCGTGCTCGGCGGCTCGCTGGGTGGTGCCGTCGCGCTGCGGACCCTTGCCGACACCGAGATTCCGGTCTTCGCCGGTGCCGTCGTGAACGGCGCCATCCGGATGCGGTCCGTCGTCGACCTGTTCCCAGGCGACTACCCGTATGACGCCGAGTCCGAGAAAGCCGTTGACAGCCTGGACTTCGTCGCCAAGGCGGGCGTCATCGCCACTCACGCGCTGCTGCTGGTGGTCAGCGGCGAGCTGGACCACCCGGCGCTGCGTGCCGACGCGTTCCACCTCCTCGACGCGTTAGGGGAAAGTTCCGAACTGCTGTCGATCCCTGGGTTGGCGCATCCGCTAGCCGACGAGCCCGGCATCGAGCCCGCGCCGCAGCTGCCACTGGCCCGCGAGGTGGACGCCGGCTTGACCACGTGGTTCCGACGCCACCTCGCGGATGCAGGCTAGGCGATGCCGGCGACCTGCTTGGTCACGACGTTCAGCCGGCCCCGCACGGACCTACACTGGAGAGCCTTCCTACTTGGCGGCTCGGGTCAGCTCGGGAGTTCCTGGCCAAGAGTCCCGTGAGTTCAGCGAAAGTGAAGGTTTTTCGTCGGAAACCCAAGGGTCGGTTGTTGTTGAGTGGGGTTCGACCCGTGGGTTCGGCTCAATCCGAAGGGTCGCATTCGAGCGGGGTCCGCGAGCCTCGACGAGCTCATCCTAAAGGGACCAAGTGCCGTGTCCATGTCTATCTTGCCGGTCGCTGCACACCGTCATGCCGAACGGGGCCGAGTTAGTGTCATTGTGATGGTTGACGGGGCGAGACGGTGAGGTTTCACCGGCCATGTTCACCAGTCAGGGTACGACTGCTCCCCCGCGAAACGGACGGAGCAAAACCGTACACCTTGGCAAACGCGCGGCATGGAGCGGCCCCACAACCTTAGTTGCACGTGAAATGGCGCGCCATCGGCACGCGCAGCCCGCAATCACAGTTGCACGTGCATACGACGGGTCGCCATCACGACCCGAGGGTAAACTCTGCGGAGTAAAATCGTACCACGATATACCCGAGTCGGACAGGTCCGTAGCGGGGCAGTCTCAAATAATATCACCATAATTTTACCGAGATAAACTCACGGTAGAAATAAACTCACGGTAAGGGTTGACCAAATGTTTCGGGTGGGTTAAGGATTGTCGCGGACGCACTGGCGCGCAGGATGATCTCCGCACTTGGGTCAGAACTGTGGGTCAATTTCTAATGCGGCAGCGCGTCTGTATCAATGTTCACTGGTTCACCAATCAATGCATCAGGGAGTCAATGTGACGTCACAGACCGGCCGACAGCAGTCCACCGACGAGGCAGGACACCAGAGCCAGCGCTACCAGGACGAGCGCGCTCTGGTTGACCTGACGGTCAGCGAGCTGCAACGCGACCTGCAGCGAGTGGAAGACCAGACTCGCATCGCACAGCAGGATGCCAACAACGCACGGCAAGGTGCACAGCAGGCTCGGAGCGCTGCCCAGCAGGCGCAGACCCAGGCGCGGCAAGCCCAGAACCAGGCCCAGCAGGCGCAGGGCCAGGCCCAGCAGGCGCAGAACCAGCTGCAGCTGGCGCACGGCCAGGCGCAACAGGCGCAGAACGAGGCCCAGCAGGCCAACCAGCGCGCGCAGCAAGCGCAGGGCCAGGTGCAACAGGTCCAAAGCCAGGTGCAACAGGCGCAAAACGAGGCCCAGCAGGCCAACCAGCGCGCGCAGGGCGCCCAGGAGCGGGCCGACCAGGCCAACCAGCAGTCCCAGCAGGCCGAGGACCAGGCCCAGCAGGCGCACAACCACGCCCACCAGGCACAAACCGATGCCGGGCAGATCCGCACCAACGCCCGGCAGCTTCAGCGGGCGTGACGCTCACCGGCTAACGCCGGCGCCGTCGAAAACGTAAAGACCACCGAGGGGCCACCCGCACGGGTGGCCCCTCGGTGCTGCTGCGAGGCGCCGCCGCCCTGTCCGCACCAGCCACACCTTCCAGTCGCCTATGGCGGTGCCGCTTGCTGCAGGTAGCTACGTGAAGATCTACGGCAACCAGACGTCCGGCTTGCTCTGAGCCGACCTGGTGATCCGGGCCGCCATGACTCAACCGGGTTTGCTTGCCGTCACTCGACGACGGTTGTCCGTGGCTGTTGGTCGATAAGCTCTGAGGGTAGCTCCGTCCCAGACCCCGACGGTCGTCTGGTGGGTGTCGTGCGACGGAGGTGGTCCTGTGTCCGTGCCCGAATGGGAAACCCCGCTTCCCGGGTCCGCGTCCGACCGAAGAGCCCAGTGGCGTCGCGCATGAGGGAGGCGATCCTGGGACCAGTGCCGTTGTCAGCCCGACATTTGTTGAATCAGCGCGGCCGCACGAACCGCCCGGTTAACGCGTGCTTCCGGGAGTGGTGGGGCGCTGAGCTCGCGCTGGATGTCGCGCGGCGCTGCTTTGAAGGATGACGGCAGGTGTTCCGGCTCCGCGTCGACGTCGACCTCCGGCCCCGACGAGCCCGACGAATTTCACCGCTGAGCGGCTGACCCGATTGCCGAGGTCACGAGCCAAGGTTGCGGTGCTGGAGGGTTATCGTTCAGGTCGGGCCGCGGAATGGGACTGACACAACAAACGGACGCCACTCTGAGGTACTAGAGTGACGTCCGAGCCGCACGGGTGATCGGGTTACCAAGCGTGCACAAATGCGCCACGTTGAACGGTCTAGGCGTCGGCACACGATAATCGCGTGTTGGCGCAGACCCGCGGCGCTACGCCTTATCGCGGCGTGCTCTGCGTGAGTTCCCGGTACTGCTCGTGCTGGAAACGCCAGCTGGGAGGACGGACCTTCTCTGCTGATCCGGCCTTGGCCTGTCAACGTTCTCTAACACAGGTCTACTCCGTAATCCTGCTCACCACAAGGGCACGGGCGATCCGGCCCGCATCCCACCGCGGGCTGAGAAAAAATCCAGCCGAAAATCCATCTGGATCCAGATCGCCCGATGAGGAGAAATGGGAGTACGGTGCAACTACTGAGGACATTTCGAGCGTCGGCGTTCACGTCGGCGCCGTCGTCAGCGCACGACGGTTTCGGTCTCCATTTAGGGGGCCGGAGGCAGGAGCGCCGACATGATGTCGGTCCTGGCGCGTCAGCACAGCATTTCGGATACTGGCGTGGAGTCCCCGCGGTGTGATTCGCGGCTGGTGTTTCCGCCATCAGCCACTGCCCAGGGCGTGGTGGACGGCAGCTGGTGGCCGCGGACCCGGGACCCGGCGACGGAGCTGCCCGCCCTGATCGCAGCAGTGACTGACCGGATGGGCATGGTGGATCGGATCATGCTGAACGCCGACGCGTGGGACACCAGACCCCGGCAAATCACCACCGTCGGACAGCACGTGGTCCCACCAGCAGCACCGTCCCCCAGCCCAGGATGTGCCCACCGCGCCGGCAACCACCACCGCGACACCGCTGGCCACCGGAATCCTTGTTTCCGCGTCGTCCGCGGCCCTTAGCCACTCCGACGGCGACCGCTCCTGACCGCCCCACCAGCTCGCTGTCACTGACAGCAGGAACACCCAACAACGCCAGAGAGGCCGAAAATGGACATCGTCATGACCGGTCGCAACGTCGACGTGCCCGCCCACTACCGGGTACACGTCACTGACAAACTGGCCCACCTCGAGCGGTTCAACAACCATCCCATCCGCTATGACGTCGAACTGGACCACGAGAACAACCCCCGCCAGTCCAAAACGTGCCAACGGGTCGAGATCACCAGCACAGGAAACGGCCCGACCATGCGCGCCGAAGCCGCCGGGCCCGACTTCTACACCGCCCTCGACGCCGCAGTCGCCAAGCTAGAAGCGCGGCTGCGGCGCAGCCACGACCGCCGCCGGGTGCACCACGGCCGACACCGGCCCACCTCAGTCGCCGCCGCCACCGCGCCTCTCGCCACCGCGGTCTGCACCAATCCGACCGTCCGCCAGCACACCCCCACCAACCCTTCCGGGTGATGCGAACAGTTCCCAGCTCACCCATCCATACGGTTCGCCAGACGCGCGGTCCCGTGCAGGTTTACACACCTGAGAAATTTACCGATCAACTGCTGCCCGTGTGGCAGAGCTTGATCGACGCCCCTCGAGCGGCTCGCAGTAGCTGCCAGCCGTCTACCCGCCTAGTCGATATCCTGCCGGGCCCCGCACGTCCCGGTTGCGGCTTATGAGGCAGGGCACTGGTTGTGGACATGAGCGGAGAACTCGCCACGACCGGGCCGCAGACCTTGTGGCCGGGAGGATTTCAGTGCCACAGCGGGTCGGCACCCGAGCAGCGCGCGGCGTCGGCGGGCGCTAGTTGGGTTCTGATGCTCCGTTTGTTGTCGCCAGGTCTACGCGCGTCGGTTTGTTCTCAGCGGCGGGGACGGGCGCTGGTTGGCTCGCAGCGGCTGTCTCGCGGGCGAGGAAGGAGCCGAGTTCTCCGATGGTGCTCATCAGGGGTGCGGGGAACACGACGGTGGTGTTCTTGTCCACGCCGATTTCGACCAGGCTTTGCAGGTTACGTAGCTGCAGCGCTAGAGGGTGGGCCATCATGATGTCCGAGGCGTCACCGAGCGCGGCGGCGGCCAGGGACTCACCCTCAGCGTTGATGATCTTCGCGCGCTTCTCTCGCTCGGCTTCGGCTTGGCGGGCCATGGCCCGTTTCATGCCTTCGGGCAACTGGATGTCTTTGAGCTCCACCAGGGTCACTTCCACACCCCAGTCCAGGGTACTGACGTCGAGGATTTCGCGGATGTCTAGGTTGATGCGGTCGGTTTCGGACAGCGTCTCATCAAGGGTGTGTTGACCGACCACTTTGCGCAACGTGGTCTGGGCGATCTGGTTGATCGCGGTGTAGACGTTCTCGATCGCCACGACCGACTTCACCGCGTCGACCACCCGGAAGTAGGCCACCGCCGACACGTCGACGCTGACGTTGTCGCGGGTGATGATGCCTTGGGACTGGATCGGCATCGTGATGATGCGCAGCGAGACTCGGTGCAGCACGTCGACGAACGGGATGATTACCCGCAGCCCGGGTTCTCGCACACCCAGTACCCGACCCAGCCGGAACAGCACACCCTGCTCGTACTGCTTGATGATCTTCAGCCCCAGCGCTATTGCCAGCAGGAACAGAGCGACGACAGCGACGGCAAGGACGATCAGAACGTTCATGGTGTTCCTTAGAGATTGCGTGAAATGTTGCGTGGGAAACCGTTCATCTCGACCAGATGGAGGCGAACAGCGGAGATCACACTGGAGGCGACGCCGCTGGTGATGTGAAGACCCGCCCACCATCGGTTTCCCAGTTGGCCATAGACAGGCGATCAACCTCACCGCTGTGGATGACTGGTGGCGGGACCGGGCGGTTGGCACGTTCGCGGATGTCATCGGCGTGGTGTATGTCACTGCTGAGTCCCGCGAGAGTCAGGGCCCGCTGTGTGATCACAGGATCGGTCTGCGGGGGGATCACTACCAGGCAGACGCGTCGCCACCCTGAACTGTCAACGAGACTGATCGACGCCACCTCCTGGGTGCGCCGGCCCTCGACTCGGTGTACGCCATATCCGGCCGAGTACCTCCCGGCCAGTAACCGCGGAACCTCGATGCTGAGGTCCAGCGAGCGCGACCACCAATCACCATCAATGAATCCACCGGCAACACCCGGGCTGCGCCGCCGGCGCACCCCGAACGAGGTGCTAGATGCCGTCATCTCCAGCGGATCCACCGCGGACACCGTCGACACATCTACGAGGGTGGCCATAGTGGGCCTCGATCCAGGCCCACTCCGGGGCCGGTCGCTGATCGCCAAGGGCGAGGCTGGCCTGGAAGCCAGGGTGCGAAAGACCCTCGGTGACACCGACTCTACTCCGCAACGGGGCAGCTGACGGCGCCCGCGATGCCAAGTGGTCAACGGGGGCTGGGACTGGTCGTCCATGCCAGCGTCGGACAGAGCACAACCGTCTATCGGCGACCTCCATGCGCCGCCGGCCGCTGGTGACCCGAGGACCGACGGCTTCCCTGCCTCAAACCTGCTCCATGCTGGATAACACCCTAGGCCGGCGATGGAGGGTGGGAGCCGCGCTAACTCGTTCACAGTCCCCGGCGCTGCATCTCCTCATACTCCCTCGCGGCGGCGCTGGTCGATGATTTCGGTGTAGCCGCTCATTGACCCCAGGCGCCGTGGCTGAGGGATTCGGCGGTGAGCCGGGCATCGCCCGTGGTCTCTTGGAGCAGTGTTCCAAGCGTGTTCCGGAGCTGGTGTGGGTGAAACGGCGGGATGTCGATTTGCTAGGCGAGCTGGCGGCAATCATGCTGCGCACCGGCAATGGTGAGCCGGTTGGAGCTGGTGGCCTTGTTCGCCGGCTGCAAACCGATGAACAGCGCGGGGGAGTGGTGTTCTCGGGTGTCGAGGTAGTCCTCGACCGCGGCCCCGGCATTGTGGTCGGTTTTGACTTACCTTAGCCGGAGTGAGCCGACATCAGCAGTCCTCGCCGACAGGGGTCGCGGAATCGGTGTGGATGCGGGCCGGTGTAATCCTTGATCAGGGCGTGAGCACCATCATCCCCGAGCCGCATCCGGCGTTTCGGGCAGCAGGCCTACAGAGGATCAGCGATCACGTGCTCGACACCGCGGGTCTACCTGCGGCGGCCCACTGAGAACCCGATTAACGCGCCGATGACGACGACAATGATGATCACGATGAGGATGGTCTTCCCGATACCCGCGAGGAAACCCCGGGCCTCGAGGTGCGCGGCGAGCAGGCCAGCTTGAGTCGCAACGAGGAACATGGCGCATGATCATACCCGTCGCACCCCGTGACGTGGATGAATCGGTTGGCGCGAGGGTCGGCTCTCACCCGGATCCGATTGGGCTGTTGGCTACGCGGGGGGAGGGACAGAAGGGGACCTATCCCCGTCGCGGCTAGTTGTTGCGACGTCCTTCACGGCGTCTTTGACCTTCTCGCCGACCTGCTTGACGCTCTTGACATGCCCCCCACGACAGCGGCGCAACAGCCAAAACACAACCGGCTCCGCAAGACAGCTGAATGTTTACCGTGGGCCCTGTACCTGGCGCCGCTGAGGGTGTGGCTGGCCTACGCGTGCTAACAGCCCCTATGCGGCTCTCGGACGCTATTGGTCTATGCTGGCACAGACATTCCTCAACTACGTGTAGAAGAGTTCTGTGGCGCAGGTAACTAAGGTCGAGTTGATCGATGACCTGTCGGGTGATAAAGCTGACGAGACGGTCACGTTTAGCCTCGACGGGGTCATGTTCGACATCGACCTCTCGGCGAACAACGCGGGGATCTTGCGAGACATCTTCGAAGATTACGTCAACGCTGGCCGCAAGGTTAGCAAGCTCACTCCCTCCTCCGCGCGCCGGAACACCACTGTGAACACGCGGCAAAGTCGGGATCAGGCCGCGGCGATCCGTGAATGGGCGCGGGGGGCCGGTCATGTGGTCTCCGACCGTGGCCGGATCTCCGCGACGGTGACGGCCGCATTCCAGGAGGCGAACCGCAGTCTGGCGACAGCCGGCTGACCGAAGACGCCTGACGTGCCGCACCAGCACCATGGCGGACATCAGACATCACCCACCACGCCGGCGCGTTCGTGGCAGCTGACGCCACACATAGGAGAAGGGGCCCAGCTGAATGGCTGGGCCCCTGAGAAGGGATAAACCTGTCCTGATTCCGATGTACGCTGAAATATTGCAGCGACCACCTCCACCGAGACCGTTCCTCAACCTCCTGCGTTCTCCTGTGCACCTGCCTTGCGTCGCCTCGTGCGAGCACTTCTTGGACTGTCCACCATTGTTGTCGGCGCATTTTCTAACACCCACCACCGGGTCCTGTCAAGGAGCCACACCTGCCGAGCGCGAGCTACGGAACCGACCGGCCACCGGTAACCAAGGGCTACAAGATCGCGGCAGTACCTCAGAGAGTCAGGACGCCGCGGGGTAGCGGCCCCGGGCGAAGCGCCCGGTACCCCGTCGAGCGGATGCCGCAGAACAGCAGCTCCTCCAGCTCACTGATGGTGTGTTGCCTCGCCCGGCGCAGGGCCACGAGGTGGGCTTCTTGCTTCGGGCTGAGCGTGGCTGCTTGCCCACCGCGACACCGCGCGCGGTCTTCGGGCCGTGCTCGGTCGCGTCCGGTCGGGCGGCCAACCCGGCCCGGCGTGCGCCAGGCGCAGGCGCTACTCGAATTGTCCGCAACTGCTGAGGTGGGTACCGTCTCCGCCATGGTGGAGCAGCGCTCCCACTACATCGCCAGCGATGTCTTAGCTAATGCCGCGGCCCTCCGTGCTGACCTCATTCGGACGGCGCAGCGCACAGCCCAGTTGATGTGCTAGATCGCATTGACGCGCGACAGTGTTGCGGCGCACTACCGTCAAATGGCCGGGAATGCAGGGCCTGACGCTGCACAGTTTCTCCAGCACGCTGCACAGCTCGATCAAGCGGCTGAAAGGGCACGCCGGTTCGCTGCGCTGGAGTATCAACAGGTCAACGAGTGGCAACAACCCGATGCCACCGCAGGCTAATGTGCGGCGCTACGTAACACAGCGGGTAGACTCCCCGATACCGCCACAACGCTATGCCTCCGGCGGCCTTCACTCAGGGACGGCTAACGAATATTGCTTGCCGCCGTTCAAGACCCGCTCCTCAGCGCAGGGCGGCGACCCACGCCCTGGCCTATTAGCTATCTCAAATAGCAATATCGAGGAGGGATGCCGTGGACGTCATCAACGTGGCGCAGCGGCTGCCCGACCAACTCAGGCAGCGACTCGCGCGCCTACCGTGGCGGCAGCCGAGCCAGGACCGCGGGTTTGACCGGCGGCTGATCCTGCCGATGGCCCTAGGCGCGGTGCTCAACCCGATCAACTCGACCATGCTCGCGGTGGCCTTGGTCCCGATCGGGGCAGCGCTCGGGGCGCCGGCGTCGCAAACCGCGTGGCTAGTCTCCGGACTGTATCTGGCCACTGCGGTCGGCCAGCCCGTCACCGGGCGACTGATTGACCTTTACGGATCCGGCGGCTGTTTTTGGCCGGAGCCACATTAGTCGGCGCCG
>DASYMC010000335.1:0-5841 GCA_036009255.1 Pseudonocardiaceae bacterium | reverse complement strand
CACAAGGTCCCGCCCAGGGTGTATCGGGTCTGCTGGCGCGGTGGGTGTGGGCCCGTCTAGCTCATCAAGCAGCGACTGTAAGTAAAGTGTCAAATGACTGCGGTATTCCTGCTCGAAGCCCCGCAGGTCATCGATCGTGTTCTCTAGGAAAGTCTTGTCGTCGTTGAAGACGGCCAGAGTCTCGGCGTGTGTGCGTGCCGCGTCCGGCTCCAGTAACGCGGCCTGCTCTCGGGATTGGCGGTGCAGGGTCTCGGCGGTGCTCCGGGCTTCCTGGAGCATGGTCTCAACCCAGGTGCCGGCCTTGTTGACCATGTCCTCGGCTTTGCGCTGCGCCTCGGAGATCAAGTACGCACAGTGAGCCTGCGCTTGGCCGAGTGTCCTGTCCGCTTCGGCATGGGCTTGGGTGGTCATCAGGTCGGCCATGTCCTCGGCACAAGCGACCGTGCTGGCCTGAAGATCGTCATCGACATCCCGCGGGCTTTGGTGACCGATCAGTGACCGAATCCGCGTCATCACCAACCCCACAGACCGCCGCGGTCCAGGGCAGCAACGCCCGGTGCCGCCGGGTGCTGCGCGCAACTGCTGATCGAGCTGCTCAACCTGGTCGCGCAGAGCATTGTTCTCCCGAACCAACCGGGTCAACTCAGCGTGAACAAGATCAAGGAACTCGTCCACTTCATCCTCGTGATACCCCAGCTTGCCCACCGGCGGCTGGCTGAAAACGACCTCACGAACCTCAGCAGGACTCACCAGCATCGGATCACCTCAGGTTTCTTCTCCACGACTATCTCAACTCGCGTCCCGGCCCGACCGCTGCACCACTCGCACCAGGGCTTGTCTGATAACGAGCCATCGCCGCCTCGGTAAGCCACGCGGCATTCAAAAGTCCCTTCCGCGCACCCGTCACCGCCGAGCCGCACGCGCCGATGACCATGGACAGGTCCGCACCGGGGCCGTCTGTGGGCCGTCTCAGCGGACGAAACGACGCGCAACAACGAGACGTGACACCAAGCAACGAAGGGTATTTCCGCTGGCTGGAGCCGTTGTCGGGGCTGTGATCAGGAAGCCTAATTGGTCTCCCGGGAGATGTTGTCAATCTGAAGGATCGTGCCCGCGCCGGGCAGGTCTCCGGGATGGCCGGCTACGAGGCTTGCTGTGGCTAGGCGGCCGGGGCGTGGCATCCCATCGACCTTCCTGAGGGCTACCACGCGGCAACCCGCGGCAGAGCCGGACGATGTAGGCACCGGATTCCATCGAGGGCTGCCCCCGGGCTACCGCGTGGTCGGGCTGCGCCAGGAATCTCCAACGACGCTGCCAAGGGGTTCCGGGGTGGTGTCCTCGTCTGGCTCCGATGGTCAAAGACTGGAGCGGGCGCATCAACCTCGCTGCGCGCGCCTTCGGCGTTTCAGAGTTGACCCACTCGCTCCAGCCCTTGAGGCGGCCAGGACGGGGGCAGGCTGACCAGAGCCTGGTAGACCTCGCGGGCGACGTAGCGTTTGCAGGCAGCAATGATCTCCCGCCGGCTGAGGCCCTCGGTGGTGTGTCGGGCCACGTAGCGGTGGGTCCGTTCATCAAGGCGCAGCCGGGTCAGCACGACGGTGTAGAGGGCGTTGTTCGCGGCGCGATCACCGCCGCGGTTCAGCCGGTGCCGGCGGGTCTTGTCGCTGCTGGCCGGGATCGGCGCTCCCCGCACAGATGGGCGAACGCGGCCTGGAGAGCGCACCCAGGTCGGCACCCCCGATCGCCGGTGAAACCTAGCGGTCGAGCAGCCGGCGATAGAGCGCCCTCGTGCTTGGTCGCAGGCCTGGACGCTGCTCGATCCAGGCTTCCGCGTAGTCGCGGAGCTGCACTCTGGCCCACTTGGGATCGAACCATTCGCGTCGGAGGATCGCCGTCTCGACTTGCACCAGCCACCGATCGGCCGACGTTGCCGAGTCGACGGTTTGCGGCGCGACGTGTCGTCTGCCGTTTGGTCCGAGGTAGCTTGCTTGTGGTTCAAGCCCGCACCCTGCGTGCCATCATCAAACGCGGCCGGAGGCTTGTTCCAGTCACGTATGGGCTACTCCCACCTATGGCTCACTCCGACGGGCTACCATCCCGTGTTCCGCAGCTATCTCCACCGCCGCCGTTGGCCGTGGCGGTACCTGCGACCGCGCACAATGCCACCGCGCTGCGCCGGGCCTTCCGCCGCTGGATCGAAACCCTCGTTGACGATGACACCGCCAACGACCTCACCCTCGCGGTGTACGAAGCCCTCACCAATGCCGTCGAGCACGCCTTCACGACGCAAACGCCGCCAGGCTCGGTCTGGCTCCACGCCACCCTCGCCGATGACCAGGTCCTCATTGTCATCACCGATAATGGCACCTGGCGGACTCCTGACATTGCCTCGGTCCACCGCGGCCGGGGACTTCAGCTGATCCGCCAGCTCACCACCCACACGCACCTGCAGCGCGATCCCGATGGCACGATCGTCCGCATCCGACACCAACTCCGTCCGCAGCACACCGCCGACCAGCGTTCAGGGTGAAGGCCACGACTACATCCACTGCTACATCAACGACCCATAGACGACCGGCGCTCTTCCCTCGTCTCGACACGCCTGACCACCCTCCTCGGTCACTCCCGACGGGTACCGCCACGACGATGACCGGACGGCATCGATCTCGCGCGGCTACCCTCGAGCGAAGGGCACCCACCACCTAGCGGGTGCCGGATAGGAGAACGCAATGAGTCTTGGGGACAAGGCCAAGAACAAGGCCGAAGAGCTCAAGGGCGAGGGCAAGGAGGCCGCGGGTCGGGCAACCGACGACGACGAGCTCAAGGCCGAGGGCAAGACCGATCAGGCCAAGGGCAACGTCAAGCAGGCCGGCGAAAAAATTAAAGACGTCTTTAAGTAGGCCTGACCAGGACCGAGGGCGCCCCCAGACTCGGGCGCGCCCTCGGCGTCACAGCCCGTCACGAGCTGCAACCCGATACCACACGCGGAGACGGACGACTCCGTTCGTCCGCCGGAGCGCGTGCCGCTGACGGGCAACTGCCGGCCGGGTTGCCTGGTGGGCGAGGACCACCGGCGTGATCGTTTCCCGAGCCGGTCCGCGGCCATGGCTCAGGCGAGACCTTCGCGAGAGCAATACAGCGACCGGTCGCCTTTAGCCGGCCAGGTCGTCGGTCCAGTCCGAGGCTTGGTAAACCAATAGGCACTCCGACGGCGTGGCTTGATCTAGGGCGTTGCGGACCGTGGGGCCGATCCCGGCCAGCCGCATCCAACCCTGACGGTCGGTGAAGACCTGGTGACCCTTGGCCAGCACGTCAAACAGTCGATAGTCGCAGCTGGTCACCCCGGCCAGATTCACTACCAGGTACTGAGTATCAGTGTCGAACAGCACCTGCAACTGCCTACGCAGCTGCGTCAACCCGGGATCGTCGAGCCGCCCGGTCACCGACAGCAAACCCACCTGCCCGGCACTGATCGTCACCTCCGTTGCGTCGGTCAACGCGGTCAACGCATCGATCAGGCGGGGGTAAGTATCGAACTGCTCCAGCAACCCGGTGACCTCCAGCGAGCGCGCCACGGCCCGGGTGACCAGGCCAGCGAGGTGTAGTCGCACCCCCGTGGTCTGCTGGACACCTTCGCGGGCCCGCAGCAGGCAGCTCAACCCGCTGGCGCCCAGAAAGCGCACCGCTTGTAGGTCCAGGATCAGATTCGTGGGAGCGGCGGCGAGCTGTTCGCGTACGCACGCGTCGAGCAGCGGCGCGGTGAGCAGGTCCAACTCACCAGCCACCGCCACCACGCAGACCCCGACCGCCGGGTGCTGCACTCTCAGCCCGAGCCGCTGGGTCGCCATGCGCAGCGCAAGGTCATCGGCCGAGCCGCCACCAGCCACGACGGCGGAGTCGGCCGAGTTGGTCGTATGATCGACAACAGAGGGGTCCGCGCGCCCGCCGGACAGGTCTGTCGTGATGGTCATGGATCTAGCTCCTTACCGTTCGCCCCGGGCACGCGGCGATAAAGGCAGACCCCACCGAGCGGGGGCGTCATCCACCGTGCCTCGCAGAGCACCGACGGGGTCTGGGTCGGGCGCTCTGTGCGAACAGCGCGGACACTGCACCATTCACCAATCATTCTAAACCAGCGGATTCACTGGCGGAGCCACCGGACGGGGACAACCACCACCCCACATCCCCTACACCCCCACCGTGCTGTCCACGTGCTGTTAAGACCGGTCAACCACGGACACCCGGAGACCTTCACCGTCGGGTATCTGGGCAGGTAAGCGAGAATAGACTGGCACGATCGACAGATTCCCAAGCTCTCGATCACACACACGTGCCTCCGGCCGGCCTCGGCTCCGGGATGGGTCCACGACCGGCGCGAGGTGGTGGGTCACCAGAGCGCGGGTATCCCGTCGCGTCGACGCCGGAGGCGTAGCAGGTCTGGGGTAGGGGCTCGTTGAGCGCGTTGGGTGCTCCAGCTGGACCCCCTACCCCAGACCTGCTCCGAGACAAGCTCGCCGACGCGACGGATACCCGCACCTCCACCCCTGTGATGAAGCGTAAGCAGTGCGAAACACGAAGCAGGTACGAAATGACCACGAGTCCAACCGTCGACGAGCCAGGCAAATCGGCAGGTCAATCGCTACGCACAGTCTGTTACTGACGAACCATTCCTAATGGATGCTGTTCACCGAAAAGGTCTTGCCCAAATCCAAAACGGTCCGCGCTCATCTCACCCACAACCGAACCAGTCGGACCATCACCGCGAACGCCAAGGTAGACCCTATCTGTCTAGGCCGACGCTCTGCGCGTATCTCGCACCAGACGGATGAGTCATCGACCACTCACCTGCTCGTGGAGGCCGACACACCGGATCCCTACCCCTGGCCGTGACCTCGACGAGTGACCAACCATCTCGCCTACCAACACCGACTGGAGCATGACATGAACGCCGCCCTCCTCACCATCGTGCGCTGGGCTCAGCGGTGCCGGCCTCAACTGGCGATGTGCCTCGCTACTATGGCGGGCCTCGGAGTTGGCCTCATCGTGGCCTACGCGCTGCGACCCTCCAGCGATCTCGCCATGAACCTGACCGTCGGTGCCTGCATGGTGGCGGTCCAGTCGGCCATGTACGCCCGGTTGGTCCTCAGCAACCGAGCCGTGATGCCCCCACCGATCCTTGTGTCGAGCGTCGCACTGACCGTGATAGTCACCCTGTTATTCATCTTGTGATGCCGTGCGTATCGCTTCTGAAACGCAAGCCCGGTGCAGTCACCCCGAAAATGAGTCCGCCGGCTGGTGTCAGGAAGTACCTAACAAGGCTGTGGCCAGCGTCCCACGTCTGCACGGCCCAGCGCCCCCAAGGCGACCACTATGATCATCTCCACTCTTTACGTACCCGGAACAGCCGCCAATGTCTAGTACCAGTCCGCACCGACCGGAGGCGTCAGGGCTGCGCACACGGGATGTCCAGACTTGATCGGCATTGTCCGGTAGTCGCTTCTTGTAATCGCCAGCTCGCAGGTTGTCTTCTGTGCTAAGCCGGACACCAGGTCCAGCGAAACTAACAGCGGGCACTCGCCGCCCCGCACCCCGGCAGGTCTCCAGGACAGCCGAACCCAGGTGGACAAGCGCGACAGCTCAAGGGATGTGGCATCCCATCGGCCTCCTCAAGGGCTACCATGCGCTGCCCCGGGGGCAAGCCCGGCAAGCTCCACCGGCGGTGGGGAAGTATGTTGCCCCCAGGGCAGCGCATGGTCGGGCTCACTGCCGACAGGACGCCACACAACTCCCCGAGTACAAGATCATTCACGATCCAAACCATCCTGAGGGAACCGAACCAAG
>DASYMC010000334.1:0-13046 GCA_036009255.1 Pseudonocardiaceae bacterium | reverse complement strand
CACCAGGCCCACCTGTGCTGCCCGCGCCTGCAACCGCCGCGCCATCGCCGCCAATCGCTCAGCAAAGGCGTAGTGCTCCTCTGCGGAGGCGCTGTCATCCATGATGCGCATGGCCAGCGGCATCACATCGGTGTTGAGGCGCCCTAATTCAGCCAGCAGCAGCCGGTCCTCCCGAGTCACGACCGCACCTCGTCACCGCATTCTGGTCGCGTGCTGGCATACACCGCTACGAGCATGATCCGGAGCTATTTAGATGGGTATCGTAGATGTCGGTCAACTTGATCACGTCAGTCATGACAGTGGTACTGGGCATGTTCAGAGACTGGCGAAACGCCGCTCTAGAGGGCAGGGCGACAGACCGAGAGACCGAGGGAGACTTGGGGATTGCGGCGTCCGCTCACCGGGATGTCAAGATCA
This sequence comes from Pseudonocardiaceae bacterium, assembly GCA_036009255.1. Lineage (GTDB taxonomy): Bacteria > Actinomycetota > Actinomycetes > Mycobacteriales > Pseudonocardiaceae. The sequence goes on along the minus strand of DASYMC010000334.1, from coordinate 12,629 downwards.
CGCTGGTTACACTCCGCCGAGAGGGGGTGAGCAGCGTGCCGGACCCAAATAGGCTCCTGCGTGCGGCGCGAGAGCGCGCGCCCTCGCGTACTGCGCCTGGGGAGCCCGCGAGCCGGCAGGAGATTGCGGAGGCCGTCAACGCCTTTCTCTGGCGGGAGACCGGGCGGCGATATGAGTTCGACGCTCACCATCTGGCGAAGCTGGAGCGGGGCGTTATCGGCTGGCCCACAGCGCCTTACCGCTCCGCCTTGCGTGCTGTTCTTCGCGCGTCGTGTGATGAGGAGCTGGGCTTCCGCACGTCGCGGCGCGCCCGCCCCGCGAGCTCGCCGGTACCCGGTCTGTGGTCTTCGGAGCTTGCTGCGCCATCCTGGGAACCAGGAGGGATTGCCGCTGCCGTCGACGAGACGACGAGGACTGACTTGATTAACCGGCGCGACGTGTTGGTGGGTGCCACGACCGTCACTGGTAGTGCTCTCCTGGGTCCCCTTTCGGTTTGGCTGGAGCCGCTGCGGGCTGCTCGTTCGGGCACTGGTTCAGCGTTCAACGCGATTGAAGTCGAAGCACTGGAACGGGTGGTCCAGGTGTTCCGCGGGTGGTCGCGCTCGACGGTGAACGGCCTGGCTCGCTCCGCCGTGGTCGGGCAACTGCACGAGCTTGCAGGGCAGTTGCGACACGCACCGGCTGGGCCGCGCACCGACAGGGCTTTCCTCGCGGGCGCCGAGTTAGCCAAGATCGCCGGATCGATGTCTTTCGATGCCGGGCTCCACGGAGCGGCGCAGCGCTACTACATCATGGCGGTGCAGTTGGCAAAGGCGGCGGGGTCGGACACGCTCGCGGCTGTCGCTCTTGCCGCTCTTGCGCGGCAACTGTTTGACCTTCTAGAGCCCGATGATGGGCTGGAGATCGTCGCGCTTGCCCAGTACGGCACCCGCCATACCGCGACACCTGGGCTGCGGGCGCTGCTCCATACCCGGGAGGCGTGGGGCCATGCCCTGCGGGGCTGTACCAATGCTGTGCATAAGGCGGTCAGCCTGGCCGAGGAGGCCTACGCCCAGCGCGAGCCGAAGGCCGAGCCGCGATGGACAAACGGCATGGACGCTGCGGAGCTAGCTGGGGTGATCGGCGCCCGTTATCGCGACCTCGCTCGGCATGACCCGGCGCAGGCCCCCAAAGCGGCGCGCTACATCGGCCAGGCGCTCGTACTGCGCGACGCGAGCAGGCAGCGTAACCGCGTGTTCGACCTGGTCGGCCTGGCTCGTGTACATCTGATCACCGGCGAGCCCGAGCAGGCCGCGGCACTGATTGGACAGGTGATGCCGCTGGCGGGTGAGCGAGTACCCGGACGGGTGGGCCGCAAGCTCGGCGATTTCTATCGGGAGACCGCCCCATGGGCAACCGTGCCTGCCGTAGGCGACGCCCGAGAGCGGCTACGTCCGCTGCTCACCGTTTGATCAACTGCCGGACAGTCGAAGAAGGGATTGCCGTGACGCGCGTCGGCATCACCGGCCACTCGAACCTCACCGTTGAGTCCGCGTGCTTGGTGGCCGACGCGCTGCGGGTCGACTTGGCGGCATATGCCAGCGACGGCCTCGTGGGTGTCAGTTGCCTGGCCCGGGGCGCCGATCAGCTTTTCGCTCGGGTTGTGCTGGATCTGGGTGGAGCCCTGGAGGTTGTGCTACCCGCGGCGGACTACCGCGGTCGCAAGGTGAAGCCAGACAATGCTGCAGCCTTCGATGACTTGATCGGCCAAGCCACGACGGTGCGCACCTTGCCGTTCGAGACTTCCAACCGCGATTCCTACCTCGCCGCCAGCGAACACGTGCTGTCCACAGTGGAGCTGATGGTGGCGGTGTGGGATGGGCAACCCGCCGACGGTCATGGTGGCACCGCCGATGTGGTCGAGCGTGCCCGAGCGCTCGACCTGCCAGTGACAGTGGTGTGGCCCGCCGGAGCGGTGCGCGAGTAGGAAGTAACGGATTCCGGTAGCTCCAGAGCTGTCATGCGGCAGGCGAGCACGGTGCGCGACGGGTGCGCGCCGAACGGGTGACGTGCCTGCCTTGTCGTCCGCATTCTGTCGGACGCCTGTGCCAGGGTGGCACGCATGATCAGGTATCGAACCGGAGAGCTTTTGTCCCTGGCTGAGTACGTCAAGATGTTCTGCCTCAGCAACGGGAATCTCGCGATCGAGCAACAGGCGCTTACGTTCGAGGAGGCGCGAGTCCCGATTCAGCGAGCCGTACGACGACACGAGGCGCGGTCTACCAGGTCTACGAGGGCGGACGTATTGTCAAGAAATGGCCATGATCGGCAGGTATGGAGAATGCGCTCGGCTCGTTCATCATTGTGCAACCGTGGGCTTGCTCGCAATGATTCATTTTGCTGGTCTCACACCTGACGAGCGACCGTCGGCTCGCTGTCGGCCCGCGCCTGAGTGGCCCGGACATAATTCGACTGCGGGCGCGGCGAGCGGCCGTGGCCACACCGGACGCATCGCGATGTGACCCGCGGCGTTGCGCCAGGTGTGTCGGCCGGCGCGGCGCAGCACAGTGACCGCGTCGTCGACGAAGCCCTCGTTGTCGAACTGCTGGATTATCGCCGCGGTGCGTTGATCGAGAGCAGCCTCAGTCACCTGCTCATCCGCGATACCCAGATACCCATCAGGCTGGCGGCGGCAGACGCCATTCTGCGCGAGCAATGCATCGAGCCGTTCATCGAACCGAATCCGAAAGGCTTCGTCATTGCGAATAATCCCCACTGCTTCGGCATTGTAAATATTCTCGTGACTGTCGTCGTGCAGTGTGTACCACGGGGCGATGGCGACGGAGCGCACGTTGTCGACGCTGAAGGCGAACTCCCTGGGCATGAGGTGGCAACACCTCTCTCGATGTCGACTGAGCCGCTTTCGCCGTGGATCAGCCGCAGGTTGTCGCGTTCGTAATGACGGAGCGGATTGAGCACCAGGTGCCCCCCGGTGCTCAACCTCCGCCAGTTCGCCGTCGTTGACGGCGGGCAGCAGCGGCAGCAGCATCTGCAGCAGGCCGTGGAAGCGCGCTCGCGTCAGGACCGGGTCTGCTGCCATGGTGCTGATCTGGAAAAAGCGCAGGAGCTTGTCGTCGTCGAAGCACGCGTAGTCGTCCCGCGGCCGGTGAGAGGCGGTTGTCGAAGTACGCGGCGTTCCACCCGTCCCACAATGCCGCTCATCTGATCAAGTACTCCGTAATCACTCGTCGCTTACGAGGTACTTACCGCGAGTATCTCGATCCTTCAAAGAGCTGCGATGATCTCGTGCATGAGCATTCGCCGGCCCACTGCGGTGGCTGGACTCGTAGCTCTGCTCACTAGCAGTGGGATATTGCACTTCGCGGCGCCCGCGCAATTCGACGCGATCGTTCCAGGACAGCTGCCTGGCGGGGCCCGCACCTGGACCCATCTCTCCGGAGCGGCCGAGCTGGCGATCGCCGTGCTGATCGCGGTTCCCCGGACCCGGCGGCTAGGTGGGCTGCTCGCCGCGCTGCTGTTCGTCGGGGTGTTCCCGGCCAACGTGAAGATGGCGATCGACTGGTCGACCCGACCGGTGTGGATGCGCGCACTGGCCTACGGGCGGCTGCCACTGCAGATCCCCTTGGTGCTGTGGGCGCTGCTCGTATGGCGCCGTTCCGCGCCCACGCCCCGCTCGTAACCTGCGAGGGACCGCCACCGCTCGTCGCAGGCCAGCGCGGCATCGTGACCGCCCAGCGGATCAGTTGCCGACCGCTCGTCGCGCCGGTTGCCGCACCCGGCGCACGCGACACGCCTACTCGTTTGCGGGGTTTGCCGCGGCCGTGGCCTTACCGTTACCTTTCCGCCCGTTGCAGATCACGATCTGGCGCCGAGCAGGTGCCATTCCAGTGCCCCCGAACCGGAATGGCCGCTCTGCCAGCCAGGTCCCCGGCGTGAAAGGGACTGACAGTTGGCGCGTCACCGCTCCCCCCGCGGTAGTCGGCGGCATCCCGATTTCGTCTCCCCGCATTCTCCCGAGCCCGGACCGTGTGGCGCGCATCGCATGCCTCGGCCAGGGCCGGTGTTACGCGGTCGGGCCGTGACGGCTGCCGTTGCCGCCGGCGCCCTGGCCGTGGCCGGTCATACGATGCAAACCACCACATCGACGGCCACCGAGCAGGTCGCTGATATCGCGCCGGCCGCGCTGGTGGGTCCGTCGCTGGAGCCTGAGGTCATGCAGCTCAACCTCGCTCGTGGCGCTGTCACGGAGCTCCCGGCCTTGCGCCGCGCAGTCGAGCGGGCGGACCGGGCGGCGGCGGCGTATCAGGAGGCCGTACGAACCCGCCTCGGTCAGCCCTACCAAGCCGGGAACAACCACAGCCTCGACGGCTGGATCGCCAAGGCTCTGGGGTTGATGGGACTGCCCCAGGCGTTGGCGAACGGCGTTAAGACGATCATCATGCATGAATCCGGCGGCAACCCCACTGCGATCAACAACTGGGACAGTAATGCTAGGGCCGGTATTCCGTCGCAGGGCCTTATGCAGACCATTCCCAGCACCTTCAAAGCCTGCGTACTGCCCAGCCTGGCCGGCCGTTCGATCACCGACCCGGTGGCCAATATCACCGCCGGAATTCGCAGCATGATCGCCCACCACGGCCTTGGCGCCGTGATGAACGGTGGTCGGCGGGATGCCAACGGTAACTACATCGGTTACGGCGGGGCCGGCTGCTCGTCGTACGATCTCGACGATTTCGCTTCTCAGCTGCGCAACCTATGGAAAGATGAGCCGCTGCCCGGGCTGTAGCGGGCAGCGGCCCGGAAACCCGCTCAGGACGATGCTGAGTTGGCCCGGCGGATGTAGTCGATCTGTTCCGGTATGGCCCCAAAGTGCTGGATCGTCAGGAGATCGCCGATACTTCCAGCGGCAGGTTAAGCTCGCGCAACGCCACGATCCGGTAGAGCCGGTCGACGTCCCCCTCGTCGTACAGCCGATGCCCGGATGACGTCCGCGCGGACGGGCGCAGCAAACCGAGCCTGTCGTAGTGGTGGAATGTTCGCACGGTCAGCTTGGTTAGCCGGGCAAGCTGCCCTACCTTTCAGGTCGGTCCTTCGACGTCGGACACCATGTCTTCACTTCTCCTCGTGCCCACCCGTTTGCGGTGGCACGACGGATGCTGAGTCCTCACGTTACGTTAGGTTCAAGTCTCTTCTGCAAGACAATGCCGTCAGGCGGGAAGCCTGCCGTGATCGTTGGCGTTGCCCGGTGGTGACACCGACGTGAGGAGAATGCCGTGGCAAACCCGCAGGCGCAGCCGGTGCAACGAGTCCTGATGATCGCGGCGCATCCCGACGACGTGGACTTCGGATCCGCTGGCACCATCGCGACCTGGACCGGCGCGGGCATTGAGGTGTCCTACTGCATCGTGACCGACGGTGACGCCGGTGGTTTCGATCCTGCAGTGCCCCGCTCGGCGATCGGCGCTATCCGGCAGGACGAGCAACGCAAGGCGGCCGCCACGCTGGGCGTCACCGACGTTGAGTTCCTCGGTTACCCCGACGGCCGGCTCACGGTCAGCTTCGAATTGCGGCGCGACATCGCCCGCGCCATCCGCCGGACGCGGCCGGACCGCGTGGTGGTCCCGTCTCCACATCGCGATCTCCGAAATGTCTACGTCAGCCACCCCGATCATCAGGCCGCCGGCGAGGCAGCACTGTGCGCGATCTACCCCGATGCCCGCAACCCCTTCGCGCATCCCGAACTGCTCAGCGAGGAGGGGCTGGACGCGCACACCGTGCCGGAGGTCTGGATCCTGAGCGCGAATGACCGGGCCGACCATTACGTGGACATCACCGACACCTTCGACCGCAAGATCGCGGCGTTGCGTGCGCACGTCAGCCAGACCGCCCACATGACGGCGCTCGAGGAGCGGATGCGGGCCTGGGGATCCATGCAAGCTCAGGCCGCGGGCCTTGCGGAGGGCAGGCTGGCCGAGGGCTACCTCGTGCTCGACACCCGCTGATGCGGGCAAAGCCCCTCTCAGCCGTCGCTGAGTCCGGAGATCATCCGCTTCATCCCCGGCGGATCCTCGGCTGGGGCGTCGAACCAGACGTGCCAGGGATGCACGGGCGCATGTCGAGCCGCCCGACCAGCAGTCTCACCCAGGTGCCGCCGCCGGTTGATCCAGGTCCGGGGCCAACGTCGGGGCACCGTCGCTGCCGGAGAGCAGGACGTGGGCTACCAACTCTGGGTTGTCGTTCATCGGCACGTGCCCGCAACCGGGCAGCCGCAGCAGTCGAGCGTGCGGGATCAGTCGGGTGATGGACGCGGCGCGGGGCCGCCGGAAGAGCAAGTCTCGCGATCCCCAGGCGATGGTCACTGGCACGTCGCGAACCGGCCCGGTGAAGGTGATCTTGTCGCCGGCGGCCAGGGTGGGGCGGAATCCTACTGCGCCGTTCATCGCGCGCATGTCCTCGAGCAACACGCTTGGCGCGAGCAGGTCCGGACGGCCAAACAGGATGCCGCACAACAGGGTGCGCCCGGCCGCTGTCCGGGACAGCCGGTCTGCGACTTTCGGAGGCATGTGTCGCGCGGTACAGCGCACCGAGCGCACCATGCTCAGCGACACGCGCCGCCCCATCGAGCTCCACAGCCCGGCCGGGGACAGTGCGGTCGCGCTGCTGACCATCCCGCGCTGGGCCAGCACCAGGGAGACCAAACCACCCATGGAGTTTCCGGCGACGTGCGGACGGTCCAGCCCCAGATCCGCGAAGAACTCCTTCAGGACGATCACTGCGGTATCCAGCTCATAGGACAGGTGATCCGGAAGCGGGGGTGACTCGCCGAATCCCGGGAAGTCCAGGGAGATCACCTCGCGGTGCCTGGCCAACTGCTCCTGAACAGGACGCCACGCTTGGCGCCGGTGCCCGGCCCCGTGCAGCAGAACCAGCGGCGCCCCGCTACCGCACCGCTCATAAGCCAGCTGCACATCGAACACTGTATCGATTTGTGACTCGCCAGTAACTAGTGCTCTAGGGTAGAGGGAGGTGGGTTCAAGAAGGAGATCGCTGCTCGTGGGCGAATCGTTGGCCGAGCTGCGGGTCGCGCGTCGGCAGGCTTCGGTGCCGCGGATCCATTACCCACCGGCCCTGCCGATCAGTCAACACGTCAGCGAGATCGCCGCGGCGATCCGCGACCACCAAGTGGTGGTGATCGCCGGGGAGACCGGGTCAGGGAAGACCACTCAACTGCCCAAGATCTGCCTGGAGCTGGGCCGCGGCATCCGGGGGACCATCGGACACACCCAGCCGCGCAGGCTGGCGGCGCGCACGGTGGCCGAGCGCATCGCTGCGGAGCTCGGGGTCCCGGTTGGTGATGCGGTGGGTTGGAAGGTGCGGTTCACCGATCAGGCTTCCGACGCGACCCTCGTCAAGCTGATGACCGATGGCATCCTGCTGGCCGAGATCCAGTCCGATCCGTCCTTGGTGCAGTACGACACGCTGATCATCGACGAGGCGCACGAGCGCTCGCTGAACATCGATTTCGTATTGGGTTACCTCAAGCAGTTGCTTCCTCGCCGTCCCGACCTCAAGGTGATCATCACTTCGGCGACTATCGATCCCGAGCGGTTCTCCCGGCACTTCGGCGGTGCGCCGGTGATCGAGGTGTCCGGCCGTACCTATCCGGTGGAGATCCGCTATCGCCCTTTCGGCCCGGACGGCGCCGGTGGTGCTGATGACCGTGACCAGCCCCAGGCGATCTGCGATGCGGTGACCGAACTGCGCCGTGAGGGTCCCGGCGACATCCTGGTGTTTCTCTCCGGTGAGCGGGAGATCCGTGACACCCGCGACGCCTTGCACGCGTTGAAGCTCACTGACACTGACGTCCTGCCGCTGTACGGGCGGTTGTCGGCAGCTGAACAACACCGGATCTTCGAGCCGCCGGGCACCAGGGGCCGACACACCGGGCACCAGAGCGCGACACGCCGGATCGTGCTGGCTACCAACGTCGCTGAGACCTCGTTGACCGTGCCCGGTATCCGGTATGTGATCGATCCGGGGACGGCCCGGATCTCCCGATACAGCCGCCGGCTCAAGGTGCAGCGGCTGCCGATCGAGCCCGTATCGCAGGCCTCGGCGATTCAGCGTGCCGGGCGCTGCGGGCGCACAGCGGCGGGCATCTGCATCCGGTTGTACACCGAGCAGGACTTCCAATCCCGCCCCGAGTTCACCGATCCGGAGATCGTGCGAACCCACCTCGCGTCGGTGATCCTGCAGATGGCGGCACTCGATCTGGGTGAGGTGGCGGAGTTCCCGTTCATCGACCCGCCCGATCGCCGGCAGATCTCCGACGGTGTGGCGCTGCTGCGCGAATTGGGCGCTCTCCAGGAGCAGCCCACTCCCCGGCTCACCCGGATCGGGCGCACACTGGCGCAGCTGCCGCTGGACCCCCGGCTGGCGCGGATGGTGGTGGCCGCTCACGACAACGGTTGCCTGGATGAAGTGCTGGTGATTGCCGCGGCGCTTTCCATCCAGGATCCGCGGGAACGCCCGACCGACGCCGAGGCAGCCGCCGACGCCCAACACGCCCGATTCACCACCAAGGACTCCGACTTCCTCGCCTACCTCAACCTGTGGCGCCACCTCGACCAGCAGCAGCAGGTGTTGTCGTCCACCCAGTTCCGCAAGCTGTGCAAGACGGAGTTCCTGCATTACCTGCGGGTGCGGGAGTGGCAAGACCTGCACGGACAACTGCGCCGGATCACCCGCGGGATGCGGATGACGGTGAACACTGCGCCCGCGGACCCACAGCAGGTACACGTCAGCCTGTTAGCGGGACTGCTCTCGCATATCGGGCTGTTCGATCCGGAGACTCGTGATTACCTCGGCGCTCGCGGTGCCCGGTTCGCGGTGTTCCCCGGATCGGCGCTGTTTCGCAAGCCACCGCGCTGGGTGATGGCCGCCGAACTGGTGGAGACCTCGCGGTTGTGGGCCCGGGTTACCGCGCGGATCGAACCTCAGTGGGTGGAACCGCTGGCCGCTCACCTGGTCAAGCGCAGTTACAGCGAGCCGCATTGGGAACGCAATCGTGGCGCGGTGATCGCCTTCGAAAGGGTCACGCTCTACGGCATCCCGATCGTGACCTCCCGCAAGGTTGCCTACGGGAGCATCGACCCCGAGTGCTCCCGCGAGCTGTTCATTCGGCATGCGCTCGTGGCGGGTGACTGGGAGACCCGGCACGCCTTCTTCCACGCCAACCGGGTGTTGCTCGACGATGTTGACGAACTCGAGCAGCGGGCCCGGCGGCGGGACATCGCAGTCGACGACGAGGCCCTGTTCGACTTCTACGATCAGCGCATCCCTGCTGAGATCGTCTCGGCCCGGCATTTCGACAGCTGGTGGCGCAAGGTCAGCAAGATCCAGCCGACTTTGCTCGACTTCGACCCCACCATGCTGATCGCCGGTACGGGCGTCAGCAAGGACGACTTTCCCGACCGCTGGTACCAGGGTTCGCTGGCGCTGGACCTGTCCTACCAGTTCGCGCCGGGTGCCGATGCCGACGGCGTGACGGTGCACGTGCCACTGCAGCTGCTCAACCAGATCGACCCCGCGCCGTTCACCTGGCAGGTCCCCGGCCTGCGGGAGGAGCTGGTCGTCGCGCTGCTCAAGTCGCTGCCCAAGCCGCTGCGCCGTCAGTTGGTCCCGGTGCCCGACTACGCCAAGGCCGTCCTTGCGCACATGACGCCCAGCGGTCATCCCATTGCCGGCTCAGCCGGCGGTTATCCGATTGCCGGCTCGCCCGGCGATGAACCCTTGCTGGATGCCCTGGAGCGCGCACTCGCTCAGACGGGCGTTCCGGTGCGTCGCGCAGACTGGCGGCTCGACCAGCTTCCGGATCACCTGACGATCACCTTCCGGGTCCACGATGGTGAGGCCACTCTGGCCCAGGGCAAGGACCTGGCAGCGCTCACCCGCCGGCTGCAGCCCCGGCTACAGGCGACCATGTCCGCTGCGGGCGGCGATCTGGAGCGCCACGGTTTGCGCAGCTGGGACGTCGGCACGCTGCCGAGGACCTACCAGCACGAGCAAGCCGGCCACCTGATCACCGCCTACCCAGCACTGGTGGACGAGGGCGACACCGTCGCCCTCGCGCTGCTGCCCAGCGAAGCTGAACAACAGCGCGCCATGTGGGAGGGCACCCGGCGGCTGCTGCTTCTGGCAGTGCCCAGGCTCATCAAATCGGTGCAACGAACCCTCGACCAGCGCGCCAGACTGGTGCTGGCCCGTAATCCGGACGGCAGTGTCGAAGCCTTGCTGGCCGACTGCGCCACCTGTGCCGCTGACGCGCTGATCGCCGCGTGCGGCGGGCCTCCCCACGACGAGGACGGCTTCGCCGCATTGACCGACCGAGCCCACACCGAACTGGTTGGTGCGGTGCGCGACGTGATCGCTCACGTTCTCCGCATTCTGGAACTCACGCACACCGTGGAGGCGCGCCTGGCGGAGTTCACTGCGCCGATACTGGCGCCCGCGGTCGCCGACATCCGCGTCCAGCTAACTGGGTTGTTCGGAACCACCGGCAATCAGACTCCAGGTTTCGTGACCGCGACCGGCGTGCAGCGGCTGCCCGATCTCACTCGCTACGTGCAGGCCATCGCTCGCAGGCTGGACAAACTGCGCCGGGATCCGGACCGCGACCGAGGCTGGATGCAGCGGATCGCCGCCGTCACGCAGAGCTACCAGCAGTTAAGAGACGAGCGCGGTGACAGCTCTGAGGTCGACCGGATCCGCTGGATGATTGAGGAGCTCCGGGTCAGCTATTTCGCGCAGGAGCTGCGCACCCCTTACCCCGTTTCTGACCAGCGCATCTACCAAGCCATCGCCGCCGCTGGGAACCGGTAAGCGCCTCCACGATCCGGTGATCTGTCCCGGTTCAGGCATGTCTCCTCGGCGGGGGCGAAACGCATGAGCGACACCGTCGTTACTCCCAGTGGCGTCGCTGTGCATGGGCAAGTAAGGGGAGAGCGAGCGGTATGACGATCCGATCCGCAGGCAGGCACCGGAAGAGCAAGCCAGTCAGCCGGGTCCGACGCGGGTCCCGACGGTGGACTGCGGTGCTCGTACCGCTGCTGGCCGTCACCACGGCGGCCACTGTGGTGGGTGGGGTCAGTACGGCTGTCGCGGCGGACAACCCGAACCCGAACGTCATCGTCGGCGGTGATCCGCAAGGAGTGGCGGTCGACCCCGATGGCAAGCATGCCTACGTCGCCAGCTACGCCGACAACGCTCTTCGAGTGATCGATACCTCCAGTCAGAAGGTAGTCGGGAGCATCCACGTCGGAGCCAATCCGCTCGGGGTAGCGGTCGATCCCGACAGCAGGCACGCCTTCGTGGCCAATTTCTCCGAGAACTCGGTCAGTGTGATCGACACTGCCAGCGGGAAGTTGATCAAAAACGTGCCGGTGGGTCAGAATCCGGCCAGTGTGACGGTTTTTCCCCGTGATCACTATGCTTTCGTCACCAATTCCTACGGCAACACCCTGAGCGTGATCAATAGCAAAGACCTCAAGGTCGTTGGTGTCGTGCCCGTCGGTGTCCACCCTGACGGTGTGGCGATTGACCCCAAAGGTGAGCTCGCGTATGTGGCCAACAGCGGCAGCAACACGGTCAGTGTGATCGACATCCACACCCAGAAAGTGGTGCGTTCCATCCTCGTCGGTCGGGCCCCGCAGAAGGTGGCCATCGACCCCGACGGGAAGCACATTTACGTGACCAACTTCGGTGATCACACCGTCAGCGTGATCGACGCGCCGACTCAGCTCGACCTCAACTACGTCCAGTCACTCCTCAAGCTCAAGGTCAATAACACCATTCCCGTGGGTATCAACCCGCGGGGCCTGGCTGTAGCCCCCGATAGCCACCACGCATTCGTGGTCAACGTCGGTGAAGACACCATGAGCGTGATCGATACCGCTACCGGGAAAGTGATCAGCACTTCGTACGTCGGTTACTCGCCCGACCAGGTGGCGGTTGCTCCCGATAGCACTGCGTACGTCACCGCTCGGGGAGATGGAACCGTCACGGTGATCCGTCCTTCCTGACCGGGGCCCTCTCCACCGCCCCTCCGTCGTGCGGAGCTGGTACTCGTCCGTTGCCACCTCTGTAACGATGCGGTACCGCTTCCCGATCAATCCGCAGATGACTTGATGTGGATCGCATCGTCCGACCCGAATATCTAAGTTGGGCGGTAGCACGGGACTCGGTAGCCCGGGACTGGGTTGGGGAGACGGACGCGATGCTAGATAGTGACGATAACGGACAGATCGCTGACGTGCGATGATTTTCTTCACCACATACGTCACGATATTTCGCCGTAATCATGAGCGTACCGAAAGGGGCCGGGGAACTCCCGCCCGGGTAGAAGGCAGCACGATCCGGCTGCCGGCCGGAACGGACGTCCAAGTCGGGGATCTCTTAGAGCATCGGTCCGCGGATGATGAGCCACAACGGATGGTAGTGATCGACGCCATCCATCCGTACATGCTTGGCGCGAGCAAGGATGACGACCACATCGAACTCACCTGCGCGCCACTTGAGCGAGTGCAGGCCCCCCGGGCCATGGCTCCGGCGCTGCACCCAGCGATGGCCGC
>DASYMC010000333.1:0-4941 GCA_036009255.1 Pseudonocardiaceae bacterium | reverse complement strand
GGTGTTCTTGCAAAAGATCCTCTTGCACCACCTCCAGACCGGGACCATGTCAGATCTGGCGCACTCGAAGGCGACATTACTGAAGGTGAAGACTATTGCGCTCCGGATCAAGGCTGCGCAGGACCAACAGATCACCCGGATACACAACCTGCTCGACGCCTGGAACGCCCCGGCTTCTGCTGGTGGCACTAGCAGCGACCAAGTGCCGGGCATGCTGAGTGATCAGCAGATACAGCAGCTGAAGGCGGCCACAGGTAACGCGTTCGATCAGTTGTTCCTGCAGCTGATGATCAACCATCAGCAAGGCGCAATCCAGATGTCCCAAACCGAACTGGCTAAAGGCAGCGATCCCCAGGCCCGCCGGCTGGCTCAGGACATCATCACCGGCCAGCAGGTTGAGATCAACCAGATGCAGAAACTGATTCAGCCGAGCTGACCTACCGAGGGCAATGCTGGCCGACCGGGGCATCACGTGAGTGTGTACCGGTGTGCCCTCAGCGCGAGGAGAGGAACACCGGGTTGGTCAGTGCCACCATGGAGTCCGGGGTGGTGGCGGTCGCGACCGGTCGGCGCACTTCGGCGCGCACCCAGCGGGAGTAGCGGGTCTGCGTGGTCCACTTGACCGTCGCCGAGCCTGTCGCGTCCACCGGCTGAATCCACCGTGGACCGCTCTGGTCAAGCAGCCGCACCGAAGTCCCCGGGGCGCCCGAGACGGTCAGCTCGATGATGACCGGTGTGCCGCTACCCGTGGTCAGCGTCTCGCCCATGCCGGCCAGGCGCACCCCGTCCGTCGCCCCGAACCTCACCTGTACCTGCGCGGACTCCGCGATCCAGTTCCGCCCGACCTTGAAACCGTCCATCAGCCTGCGCGCGGTGAGCCCCTCGGCGAGCACCACATTATGCGGCAGACCGACTACGTGGTCGGGATTGTGCGCGTCACTGTTGCCGACGGCCGGTACCCAGGTGCCGGCGCGCAGCATCCCGTGCCAGCTCACCACCGCGGCCTCGTCGTCGAGCGTCCACGGTCCATTCCACACCTCCACCAGGTCGGTCCGCTCGTAGCCGTACTCCCAGGAGCAGCCAAAGCACGACGCGAACGGATGCGCAGCGACCACAACTCCGCCAGCCCGGTGTACCTGGTCGACGAACCGGCGCAGCTTGCCGCGGTCCTCCGCCCGATAGCGCCAGTCGATCCACTCGCCCACCGGAAGGTTCCACGCCGGCCAGTGTCCGGAGCGGGTGGTGACCTCCTCGCCGTTGACGATCAACAGGTCGGCTCCGGCATGCTCGCCCCACTGCAGCGACGCGCTCGGCGTGTTGTGCTCGGTCGAGACGATGAAGTCGAGCCCGGCGGCACGAGCGGCCGCGGCCAGCTCAGCCGGGGTGCGCCGGCCGTCGGAGTGCACGGTGTGCAGGTGCCCGTCCCCGCGGTACCAGGCCCGACCACGGTCCCGATCCGGCGCGCTAGCCGGCGCCGGGTTGGGCACGAAGGCCGGGTCGGGGCGGCCGAACCGCAGCGTGACGCCGACCGTGTACGTGAGGCCCTGCGGTGCGACGGTGTACGGCCCGAGGATCAGGTGCCAGCGACCGGGCTCGATCGGGCCCGGCAGGTATCCGGGCGTGGCCGCCGCCGCACTGATCGTAAACCGGTCCCGGAAGCCGCCCGACCAGCCCTGGAAGCCGCGCTGGTTGCCCAACTGCACCCCGGCCGGCGAGAAGATGCCGATGTCCAGCGCGTTCCCCCTGCCGCCTGGCGGTACCTGCGGGCGGTCGTAGCTGTACCCGACCTCGATCTCGCGGACTCCGCCCGGCACGTCCACCGGCAGGTAGTACCAGTCGGATACGTCGGGCCGCAGGGTGCCGGTGACCGTCCAGGTCTGCTCACCGGACGGCTCGGTGTCCGGCCGCTCGGCGAAGGCGACCCCCGGCAGCAACGTCCCGGCGGCGGCCAGCGCACCCGACGCGGCCAACAGCGACCGGCGGGTGAGCCGGTCCTGGCAGGGTGGCTCACACATGCAGTGAACCTAGCCCTGAATATTCACCGTGATCTTGGAGCGGCCGTGGCCTCACGGAGAAAACGGCTCCTCGCCATCACGGTGGTCCGGGAATGGGCCGATGTTCCGGACGCGGAACCGGGTCGCGGAGTTGGCGGGGATCGATCGGGACCGCGCCGCGCGCCACCGAGGCGGTGCTGGAGGTCTCGCCATGGGGATCACCACGGGGCAGGTGGCGGACCTGGCGCTGTTCGTGCCGGTGGAACTGCGGCGAGCACTGGAGAACGGCGTCGCTCGCAGCGGTAGCAAGGCCGTACGGTTGTCGGTCACGGCGTTCTGCGCGAGGTCACCCGGCGCGAGCGCTTGCCTCGCGCGGAAGTCTTCAAACACACCAAGACGGTCCTCGCAGTGTTGCGTGAGGCCGTGGGCGACAAGGAGTTCAGCGACACGGTCGCGCAGCTACCCGGCGAGTATCGCGAGCTGTTGCGGCGCGACTAGCGCCCGGGCGCGGTGAGGGAGCACACAGATGTCCGTGCGGCAGGATCACCACCGCAGGGGCTGTTGCGTCTTGCTGTCTTTCACACGGGTGGGCCCTTGCACCTGCTGTCGAGTGCTCGCGCGAGTTCGATCTGGGGCGCCCCGGTCACGGTGTCGCGTCGAGCGCCGCCACACCAGAGTCGTGAGCGCCATCACCAGGATAAGAGCCATCAGGATGAGCAGTTCTATTCCTTGCGGATCCCAGTGGAACGCCTGTTCGGCTTCAGCGGTCAGGATCAGCACCCGGCGGATCCCGGCGACCAGGCCCACGACGAGGAAGGGCATGGGGTCCAGGGCACCCCCATGCTTGATTGCAATGGCCACCGTGTGAAGCAGCTCGGCCACGATGAACAGCAGGAGGGTCTCGTTGAGGACTGCGAGCACGATCGCGCCCAGGTCGTGCGGACCAGTGAAGACGACTGCGATCTGACGCAATGTGTAGACGATCAGCGCGACTCCCAGTGCTGTGAGGAGTACCGCTACGACTACATGGATAGCGTCCTCCACGACTCTGATGGCACGAACGATGCGCGCCACCTGCCGGCTGGGATGGACAGGCATGCTCGACGCTCTCTGACTCATTCCGATGCGCTCTTTCACACCCAAGCCAGCCTGCACCCGATGCAGCTACCTGGCTTCGCTCTGACAACACCACATATTGCTACCCGTTAGTCCCGGCGTGACGGCTCACGCCTGTGCCGTAACCGCTGGCGCGGCGGCCGCGCACGTTGACGACGATTGCGCTGCCGGGCCAGGTGTAATCCCGGACCTAGCCCCATCAGGCCGAGGCGATCTCCACTCGTAGTGCTTCAACATCAGTGCGTCGTCGGTTGGACTCTGGCCCCAACGCGTGTTTTTGGACTGACTTGTGACGGGGAGGCGTTACCCATGTGGGGTGGTCGAAGACCTCGTGAACGCACTCGATTTTGCGCGGTGGCAGTTCGGAATTACCACCGTCTATCACTTCCTCTTCGTCCCGCTCACGATCGGGCTGGCGTTCTTCGTAGCAGGGCTGGAGACCGCGTGGGTGCGCACGCGGAACCCCACCTACCTTCGCTTGACGAAGTTCTTCGGAACTCTGTTCGTGATCAACCTGGCCGTGGGGGTGGTTACCGGCATCGTGCAGGAGTTCCAGTTCGGCATGAACTGGAGCGACTACTCTCGATTCGTCGGTGACATCTTCGGAGCGCCGCTGGCCATGGAAGGACTGCTGGCGTTCTTCCTGGAGTCGACCTTCATCGGCCTGTGGATCTTCGGGTGGGACCGGCTCAGTCCTCGCTTGCACCTCGCCACGATCTGGATCGCGGCATTCGGCTCACTAGTGTCGGCCTTTTTCATCCTCACCGCGAACGCCTGGATGCAGCACCCGGTGGGGTTCAGCTACAACAGGGCCGCACACCGGGCCCAGCTCACCGACTTCGGTGCCGTCCTCACCAACTCCACCACGGTGGTCGCCTTCCTGCACACGGTCACCGCGGCCTTCCTCACCACAGGAGCGTTGGTCGCCGGGATTGCCTCCTGGCAGCTGTGGCATCGCCGCAACAGCGCTGATGCGCCGGCGTTTCGCACGGCGGCGAAGGCTGGCATGTGGATGGCAGTCATCGCCGGGCTGGCGGTCGCAGTGTCCGGCCACAGCCAGGGAGTCATCATGACCACCCAGCAGCCGATGAAGATGGCCGCCGCCGAGGCGCTTTACCACACCGAGCACCCTGCGTCGTTCTCGTTGTTCACGATCGGCACCCTGAACGGATCGAAGGAGATCTGGAGCCTCCGGGTGCCTGGGCTGCTCTCCTTCCTGGCTACCGGCTCCTTCAACGGCAGGGTGGAAGGCATCTACGACCTGGAGGCGCAGTATCGCCAGAGATTCGGGCCGGGCGACTACCGGCCTGTCATCCCGGTCACATACTGGTCGTACCGTCTCATGATCGGCCTTGGGTTGCTGGCCGCGATCATCTCGGCGGTCGGGTTGTGGCTGATTCGCCACGGCCGCTATCCGGGCAGCAGGTGGTTCCACCGGGCTGCGCTGGCCGGGATCGCGCTGCCATTGCTCGGCAACTCGTTCGGCTGGATCTTCACCGAGATGGGCCGGCAGCCCTGGGTCGTCTGGGGCCAGTTACGCACCGCCGCAGGTGTCTCACCATCTGTCGGGATCGCCACTGTGCTCACGTCGATGATCGTCTTCACCGTGATCTACGGCGCCCTCGCGGTCGTGGGGCTCTACCTGATGCACCGTTCTGCAGCCGCCGGGCTGCCGGTAGATGAGCCGGAAGGCGCCGAGCAACCACCAACCTTCGTCTATTGATCCGGGGGCTTTCCGCATGGACCTTCAGGACCTCTGGTTCATTGCCATCGCACTGCTGTGGACCGGCTATTTCTTCCTCGAAGGCTTCGACTTCGGGGTCGGGATATT
>DASYMC010000332.1:0-4880 GCA_036009255.1 Pseudonocardiaceae bacterium | reverse complement strand
AATCGGCTCGATTCTCCGGACCTAGTGATCTATGATCGTCTACGGCGTCGGGCTGACGGCAGGCATCCTGCCGGTGACCCTGATCACAAGATCATTACCTCGTCCGGTGACCGCCCCCGGCTCGCCCGCCAATGCGAGAGTGAAATGATTTCAGGATCTCTGTGACCACAGATCGTCGTGCCCGGTGATTGCTGCACTATCGGCAACGACTGCCCCCCTCTGTCCCATCGGCTTTGGCTCACCGATCGTGGTGTCGCGCGCGGTCTGATACTCCGCCTGGGCATTAATTTCGGCTCCGAGGAGAACGATGTAGCTGGTGAGGAAAAGCCACAGCAGGAGCACGATCACCCCGGCCAACGCCCCGTAGGTCTTGTTGTAGTTGCCGAAGAAGTTGATGTAGAGGCTGAATCCCACGCTACCGAGCAACCACAGCGACGCCGCCACCACGCTGCCCACGCTCACCCAGCGGAACTTCGGTGGGTTCCGGTCCGGAGCGATCCGGTACAGCACCGCCAGTCCGACCACAATCAGCGTCCCCAGCAATGTCCACCGCGCCACCTGCGCGAGAACCGCCCCGACCGGCCCGAGCGGTACTGCGCGTAGCAACACCGGCACCACCGCGATCAAGGCCAAGGTCAGCACCAGGAATACGACCGTACCGAGCGTGAGCAGCAACGCTGCTCCGCGGAGTTTCAGGAAGCCCCGCGACTCCTTCTCCTCATAAGCGATATTCACTGCCGTCATCAGGCTGGACGTCCCGCTCGACGCGCTCCACAACGCCGCCAGCAGCGAGATCACCAACCCGACCGTCAGCGCGCCACTGCTGCTCTGGGTGATGGAGCTGAGTTGAGCCGAAATCAGCTGGCTGGAGGCTTGCGGCAAGTCGACGGTGAAGCTTTGCAGCTGCTGGGTGATCTGCGCCGGATCGGCGACCAAGCCCACCAGGGTCACCAGCGCGATCGCTGCCGGAAACAGCGCCAGGAAGCCGAAGAAGGCGACTCCCGCAGCCAGCAACGGGATGTTGTCTTCCTTACTGGCTCGCATCGCGCGCTGCAGCACCTGCCGCCATCCCAGCACCGGAATCTGCGTCGGCGAATCTGCCTGATGCCCTACGTCGGTTTCCCTCATGCGCGCAGATCCCCCCTGCTGATCACCCAACCCACGCCGATTGACGACCACAAGCATCCATGTCGCCGGGCTAACCGGCCTCCCGGCAGCGACAAGCATCCAAGAGTCCGTCTTTGTGTAGTGCCTAGGGCTGCAGGA
Organism: Pseudonocardiaceae bacterium; assembly: GCA_036009255.1. Taxonomy (GTDB): domain Bacteria; phylum Actinomycetota; class Actinomycetes; order Mycobacteriales; family Pseudonocardiaceae. The sequence goes on along the minus strand of DASYMC010000332.1, from coordinate 3,614 downwards.
GAACCTTGATGGCGCCGTCCTGCTTCTTCTGGAACATCTCGTATGCGCCAGGCGCCTGTTCCAGCGGCAGAGTGTGGGTGGCGAAACCCTCCACTCCGAGTGGGTCTGCGTCGGTGAGCAACGGCAGGATGTCGTCCACCCACCGCTTGACATTGGCCTGGCCCATCCGCAGCTGAATCTGCTTGTCGAAGAGCGTCAACATCGGCAACGGGTCAGTCATGCCACCGTAGACGCCACTCACCGAGATGGTGCCGCCGCGGCGCACGATGTCGATCGCCAGATACAGAGCATTGAGCCGGTCGATACCTGCGCGCTGCATCAGCCCAGCCGCTACCTGCTTGGGAAGCGCGCCGGCCACCTGCTGGGCGACCTTCGCACCGGGTGAGCCGTGTGCCTCCATCCCCACGGCGTCGATGACCGCGTCCGGACCACGACCGCCGGTCATTCCGCGGATCACGTCGGCTAAATCATTCTGGTGTGCGCGCAGATCGAGCGCTTCGGCGCCGTGTAGCCGAGCCCTCGCCAGGCGTTCGGGCACCAAGTCGACGCCGATCACCTTCTCGGCCCCCCGGTGCCGTGCGATACGGACGGACATGTCACCGATCGGTCCCAGGCCGAGCACCACGACGCTGCCGCCAGCCGGGACGCCGGCGTACTCGACGGCTTGCCATGCGGTAGGCAGCACATCGGAGAGATAGACGAACCGCTCGTCCGGTGGCCCTTCGGGCACCGCGATCGGCCCCGTGTTGCCGAAGGGCACCCGCAGGTACTCGGCTTGTCCGCCCGGTACCTGCCCGTAAAGCTTGGTGTAGCCGAACAGCGCGGCGCCCATGCCCTGGTCGCGCACCTGGGTGGTCTCGCATTGCGATTGCAGCCCTTGCCCGCACATGAAACAGGTACCGCACGCGATATTGAACGGAATCACTACCCGTTGCCCAGGACGAATCTCGGTGACCTCGCTGCCAACCTCCTCGACGATTCCCATCGGCTCGTGACCGAGGATGTCGCCTTCCCCCATGAACGGGCCGAGCAGCTCGTAAAGGTGCAGATCGGATCCGCAAATCCCGGTTGAGGTGATCCGCACAATCGCATCCGTGGGCTGCTCGATCTTCGGATCCGGGACCGTGTCCACCCGGACGTCGCGCTTGCCGTGCCAGGTAACTGCCTTCATCGCGTCCTCCGGGGGACTCTTCGGTGGTTTCGGCCCTTCGTGACCAGGACACAGCCAGGCCTCAGCCAGGACACCAGGACGTCGATCTGTGCCCGGCCAGGCATACCCGGCGCAGAGGATGGGTAATCGCCAGGTATGCCGGAACTTGCCAAGCTGCGTCGGGACGCAGCGGAGTGCACTGCCTGCGAGCTCTACGCCGACGCGACCCAGACAGTGTTCGGGTCTGGACACACCGGCGCCTCGATGGTGTTGGTCGGCGAGCAACCCGGCGATCAGGAGGACATCGCGGGTGAACCATTCGTCGGACCGGCCGGGCGGATGCTCGATCGCGCGCTTGAGCGTGCCCGGGTGAATCGGGCCGACGTCTACGTCACCAATGTGGTGAAGCACTTCCGGTTCCGGCGTGAAGGCAAGGTTCGCATACACCGAACTCCCGGAGTCGAACACGTACGGGCCTGCCTGCCTTGGCTGCAGGCCGAACTTGCCGCAGTGCGCCCGCAACTGCTGGTGACCTTGGGCGCGACGGCCGCCAAGGCGTTGCTGGGCAGCTCGTTTCGTCTCACGCAGCACCGTGGCGAGATCCTCGAATACGCGACTCTGCCGCTTGTCGCGACCATCCATCCCTCCGCCGTGCTCCGCGGGCCGAAGGACCGTCGAGCGGAGATGCTCGATGAGCTGGTCGCCGATCTGGAACTGGCCGGGCGTGCAGTCGGCGACCTTGAACAGCCGCGCCTAACGCAGTGATCCGGAATGTGCCTGCTTGGCCGTGGCGCTGAGCTTGCGAAGTGGCAGCGCGAACCACAGCAGACCGAAACATACGACGGTCAACGCGCAGGCCAAGATAGCCGGCCAATCGCCGAGTACCACGTCTGCCAGCAAGAACACAGTCGAGCTCATCGCGGCGGCCAGGCATCCCAACCCGACGATGGCAAATCCGTTCGACACCCGCAGGATCTCCGCGCGCTGTCCCTGCCGGAACAGTAGCCGGTGCCACGCTGCCGGAGCGGTCATCAACGCCACCGAGACCACCGCGAACAACACCGCCACCAAATGCGCGGTGTGTTGCACGTCGCTGGCCCGTCGATAGGCATCGGTAAAAATAACGGAGAGCAGGAAGCCGAAGAGGATCTGGACACCGGCTAACGCGACTCGCAGTTCCTGTAACAGGTCATTGATGTTCCGCGCCAACTTCTCCGGGTCGTGCTCGGGGGAACTGGACATATGCCACCTCGCGACCTGCTGGAAGGATCAAGCCTCGTCACGGCTGGCCTGCGGTGTTCCGCAGCACTCGCCAGAAAGTGGCCGCAGGCCGAAGGCCCCATTTTGTGCGACACCGGACGAGATGACCACCGCTGACACCGTCGAGGGCATCGCCGCGGCGACCAATAGGTGACGGGCAGCACGGGTAAGTCGACCCCGCGCCGGGTATGTCCACCTGGCCAGCAGCGAAGAAACGACTGGCGACGGCTGAAGGAGGAAGGATGACGATCCACGAACACCACCAGCCCGCGGGTGCTGACGCCTCGGTAGGAGAGCTGGTGGAACGGCTATCTGCTCAGATCTCCGCGCTGGTGCGGGATGAGATGGCGTTGGCTACCGCCGAGATGAAGCGCAAGGGCGCCCAAGCCGGCCTCGGAGTGGGGATTGGGGGAGCCGGTGCGGTAGTGGCATTACTGGGGCTCGGTGCGCTGACCGCAGCCGCAGTGCTGGGCCTAGCGACCGTGATGGCCGGCTGGCTGGCCGCGCTGATCGTCGGGGTAGCTCTTTTGGCACTCGCCGGAGTGATCTCGGCAGTCGGGATCACGCAGCTGCGCAACTCAGCACCGCCGGTACCCGAGCAGGCCGTGCAAAGCACTAAGCGGGACATCGAGACGGTGAAGGAGCGCATGCACCGATGAGTAACGGCGAGCGTCAACGACTTCAGGAAGAGCAGCTCAAGGAAGAGATCGTGGAGCTGCGTGGCGAACTAGGTGAAACGGTGGAGGCTTTGGTACACAAGGCCGATATACCGGCCCGGGCTAAGGAACGTGGTGCTGAATTGACGGAGCGAGCCATCGATCGTGGCGCCGAATTAACCGAGCTGGCCATCGATCGTGGCGCCGAGTTGCAGCAGCAGGCGGTCAAACGCGGCAGTGAGCTCGGCCAGCAGGCGATGGACCGGTGGAAGGAGCTCAAAGCTCAAGCGTTTGAGCGTGGGAATGAGCTGCGCGAGCAGGCCTTCGGCGTGAGGGAGCGGGCTCGCGAGACGGTCAGCCAGGCGCCACTGGATAAATGGGCCAAGCTGGCCTGTGCGGGACTTGCGCTGGTTGCCGTGATGATCATCGTGCGACGGGTCCGAATTCGATGATGCCTCTGGAGATGACGTACAAACTGTTGAGCCGCCATCGGCGCCCGCGGTGGTGCGCCGGTCGGCGCCATAGTGAAGTGAAACGCAGAAGCGTGG